>JAGSHI010000158.1 GCA_023954635.1 Bacteriovoracaceae bacterium | reverse complement strand
GGGCCTCAACTTCAGAACCGGCCGTAACGACAAATCCTCCACAGTAGTCTTTATGACCTGAGTCTTTTGGTGCTACAAAATCGGAAAGAGATTTAAATGATCCCCCTTGTTGGCGAAGAAAATGAAAAGTTTGTAGGATATCTGTTCTATCTTCATTGTCGTAGATTTCAACATCGTCGCCATTGCTGTTGGCCGGCCATAGTCCGAGGATGGCCCTTGGATTGAATAGTTTTTCTGCAACAATCTTGTTAAGCATTTCATTGGCTTCATTAAAGAGCTTAGTTGCTTCTTTGCCATATTTTTCATTTTTTAATATTTGCGGATAGCTTCCTTTTAATTCCCAGGTCCAAAAGAATGGTGACCAATCAATATAAGGAACTATTTCATCCATACTTACAGATTCAAAATGTTGTAATCCTATTTTTTCTGGAGTGAATACTTCTGCTTTAGACCAGTCTATCTTAGATTTTTTAGATCGAGCTTCTTTGTAACCAATTAGCTCTTTTTTCTCACCTGAGTCAAAACGTGCCTTAGTGGCAGCTTGTTTTTCTTTTAGCTCTTTAACGAAGAGTTCTTTTTTATCTGGATTTAGTAGATGTTGGCAGACTTCAACTACTAAGCTGGCATCTCCAACATGACAAATAGGTTGGTCGTAGTGTTCGGCAATTTTAATTGCCGTATGAGCTTTTGAGGTCGTCGCGCCGCCAACTAATAACGGTGTAACAAATCCTTCTCGTTGCATTTCTTTTGCATTAAAAATCATTTCGTCTAATGAAGGAGTGATTAAACCAGACAGACCAATAATATCGGCATCGAGTTCCTTTGCCTTTTTAAGGATTTGATCGCAGCTGACCATAACTCCCATATCATGAACTTCGTAACCGTTGCATGCGAGGACTACAGCTACAATATTTTTCCCAATATCGTGGACATCACCTTTCACAGTCGCAATTAAGAAGACACCTTGTTTTTGCGAAGGGTTCTTCTTTTTTTCTTCTTCCATAAAGGGTTCAAGATAAGCAACTGCTCTTTTCATAACTCTTGCCGACTTTACAACTTGAGGCAGAAACATTTTTCCTTCACCAAAGAGTTTTCCGACGACCTTCATCCCTTCCATTAAAGGACCTTCAATAATATCTAGTGGTTTATCTAAGGCCTGTCTGGCTTCTTCAGTGTCTTGTTCAATATAGTCAGTGATACCTTGGACAAGACCATGAGTAATTCTTTCTTGAAGAGAGGTTGATCTCCATTCATCGTTCTTTCTATCTTTTTTCTTACTTTGGCCTTTAAAGCCTTCAGCAAAATCTAAAAGATCCTCGGTAGCTTCGGGAGATTTGTTTAAGAGAACTGCTTCAACTTTTTCTTTTAATTCAGGCTGAATATCTTCATAGATCTCCAGCATACCTGCATTGACGATTCCCATATCGAGACCGGCCTTGATGGCATGGTAGAGAAAGCACGAGTGCATGGCCTCACGAACCACATTATTTCCTCGGAAACTAAAACTAATATTAGAGATACCACCACTTGTGAGTGCACCGGGGCAAATCTTTTTGATTTCTCTAACAGCTTCTATAAAATCAACAGCATAAGAGTTATGTTCTTCGATGCCCGTGGCCACAGTCAGAATATTAGGGTCAAAAATGATATCTCTAGGCTCAAATTCTACTTCGTTAACTAATATGTCGTAAGCTCTCTTACAGATTCGAACTTTATCCTCTTTACTGGCAGCTTGGCCCTTTTCATCGAATGCCATTACGACCGCGGCAGCGCCATAGCTCTTTATTATGGTGGCATATTTTTTAAATTGCTCTTCACCTTCTTTCAAAGAAATAGAGTTAACTATACCCTTACCTTGAATACATTTAAGTCCTGCTTCAAGAACTTCCCATTTTGAAGAATCAATCATAATGGGCACGCGCGAGATATCAGGTTCACTTGCAACTAGATTTAAGAATTTAGTCATACAGGCAACAGAATCCAGTAGACCCTCATCAAAATTTATATCGATAATATTTGCACCATTGGCAACTTGTTGACGAGCAACCTCTAGGGCCTCGTCGTAATTATCTTCTTTTATTAACTTCGCGAACTTTGGAGAGCCGGTGACATTTGTTCTCTCACCAACCATGAGGAATGGGGTTGATCGCTCATCATAAATATTTAAAGGCTCAAGTCCCGAAAGGCGTGTGCTTGGAGTATGAGTTGGAATCTTTCGAGGAGTTACACCCTCAAGAGTTTTAACTACGGCCGCAATATGATCAGGGGTCGTTCCACAGCAACCTCCAACGATATTAACATAACCACTTTCAGCAAAATCTAAGAGGTTACTTCCGGTAATATCTGGAGTTTCATCGTATCCTGTTGGGGCGAGGGGGTTAGGAAGCCCAGCGTTTGGGTAGCAAGAAACAGGAATGTCTGCCACTTTAGCAAGTTCGGCCAAGAAAGGTCTCATTTCTGCGGCCCCTAGTGCGCAGTTAATGCCGATACTGACTGGGTTTGCATGGCGAACTGAGTTCCAGCAGGCCTCAACAGTTTGTCCTGATAATGTTCGACCAGAGTTATCTGTAATGGTTATTGAAATCATGACAGGAAATTCTTCATGCCATTCTTCTTGAAGTTCTTTTATGGCGTAAATAGCAGCCTTTAAGTTTAACGTATCAAAAGTTGTCTCAGGAAGAAGGATGTCGCATCCTCCTTCTAAGAGGACCTTTCCTTGTTGGTAGTAATTTTCTTTTAGTTCATCAAAAGTGACTGCACGAAAAGATGGGCTATTTACATCGGGAGACATTGAAGCTGTTCTGTTGGTTGGCCCTAAGGCACCAGCAACGAAACAATATCGATTTTCTTCCTTGGCAACCCTATCCGCTGCACGTCTCGCAACAATAGCTGACTGTCGGTTTATATCATCAACAGCATGCTCAAGGCTGTAATCCGCTTGAGCAATTCTTGTTCCACTAAAAGAATTTGTTTCAACAATATCGGCGCCAGCTTTGAAGTATTTATAATGAATTTCTTCGATGATTTCTGGGCGAGTAATAGAGAGAAGATCGTTATTTCCTTTGAGGTCGATCTTACTATCTTTGAAGTTTTCTCCACGGAAATCTTTCTCTTCTAAGAATTCCTGCTGAATCATGGTACCCATTGCACCGTCGAGAAATACGATTCTTTCAGATAGTAGTTCTTGAAGCCTAATATAGGCTTCGCTTTTAGGTTTGCTCATAATTAACTCTTACTGTTGTTTTTGAAAGTGACTAACTACTTCAACTACGGAACTTGTATCGTTCATAATATAAAAATGAACGTCAGGCACCCCAAAATTTAATAATCCTTCTACTTGTTGCATGGCCCACTTCTTTCCTAACTCAACAACGTGATCAGGATTGGCCATAACTTCCTCAACGAAATCGTCAGGAAAATTGATATAGAAGTTTCTTGGTAATGATTGAAGTTGTTTTACAGACTTTAAAATCTTAAGACCCGGGATAATTGGAACATTGATTCCCTCTGCCCGGCATTTCTCAACAAAGTCATAGTAGTGCTGATTATTATAAAACATTTGAGTTGTTACATACTCGGCTCCAGCCTCAACTTTTGCTTTAAGCCATTTAAGATCATAAGCAAGATTCGGTGCTTCAAAATGTTTTTCTGGATACCCAGCGACACCAACACAGAAGTCTAGAGGTTGAGAGTTTGCAATATCATCAACGAAGATACCTTCTTTTAATTCAGCTATTTGTTGAACGAGATCGATTGCATATCTATTTTGTGATCTCTCTTTAGAAACTTTTTTATTATAATTAAGACCGTCGCCTCTTAGAGCTAAAACATTTTCGATACCTAAATAGTTTAATTCAATTAGAGCATCTTCAGTTTCTTCTTTCGTAAACCCTTGGCATAGCAAGTGAGTTACGGTGTCGATCTTAAATCTATTTTGAATAATTCCGCAGATACCAACAGTACCTGGGCGTTTTTTATAAATTCGTCTTTCAACAGAGCCATCATTTTTTTCATTATAATAAGCGCCGGCAGAGTGTGCGGTGACATCAATCCATGGTGGATTTAATGGTTGGATCGCTTTAACGATATCAACAATATCTTTAACTGTTCTTCCTCTTGGAGGTGGAACAATTTCAAAACTAAATGGTGTGACTTTGGCATTGTCTAGATGTTCAATAACTTTCATAAAAAACCTCGTCTTCCCCATACGGTTATTAAGTTTGCACAGGGCAGGACTAAATAAATAATACACTAGATTATATGCCTAATTACCTGAAATTCAAAGAGGAACTATTTGTACACCGCTATTAAACAGTATTCGTGGAGAATGTGAAGGCCCTTGAAATTATAGGGAAATTTTTCGGAAGGTGATATTAACTCGTGGCCCTATGGCCTTAGAGGTCTTAGAAATTTTATGATTCCAAAATTTTTGCATTACGTCTCTCATAACTATAAGTGAACCAGACTTAGGCTCAATTGTAATAACCTCTATTCCTTTGTCAGTTTTATGCTTTAGTTGAAACCTTCTTTCGGCCCCAAAAGAGAGTGAAGCAATAACTGAATTGCTTCCTAATTCAGACTCGTCATCGCTATGCCATCCCATATGATCAGAACCATCGCGGTAATAATTTAAAAGAGCACTATTGAAATCGCAGTTGCATTGCTGCTCAACAGATTTTTTCAATTCATTTAATAATGAATACCAAGGCTTCGGCTCATTCTTTATTCCCGAGTAAATATAGGTGGCACCGGGATCGCCATACCAGGCAGTTAATCTTGGGAGCTTCGTTACTTTGCCAAACATTTGTATATGATCTTGCTCCCAGTCTGTTAGCTCAATCAATTCATCAATATGATCCGTTCTTATAAACGGGTAGGTGTATTCAAGAATCCCATCCTTGGGAAGTAGGTTTTCTTCATGCTGGTCAAGTAGGCCTGGTAGTTCCATGGGCAAAGATTATCCCAGAGTAGGTCCAAAATCCAATGATTCAAAGATTTCCTGTGGAAAACTAAGAATAATATTACTTCCTACATAAGGGGTAGAAAGAATTTTTAAGTCTCCACCAACACTTTTAAGAAAGGCTTTGCAGGACGAAAGTCCGATACCAGATCCATTCGGCTTAGTTGTATGACCAGGTCTTCTTTGGACAGAGGAAATATCATGTGCAAAAAATCCATTTCCATTGTCCACAACTCTAATCATTATTTTTCCTTTTTGATTTGTTATCTTTATACAAATCTGGGAAGCCCCTGCCTCTACAGCATTATTAATAATATTAGAAACAACTCTTTCTAATTCTGTAGAACAAAAAACAAATGCCAGATCTCTAAGCAGTGGGTTGCACTGGATACTAAAAACTACCTTTGGATATTCCATCTCTTTAAGATCTACAACATCCTCAATTGTATCCAACAAACTAGAAGTCGATTCATAGTTCTCAATTTGATAATGTGATCTAAGCTTTTTTGATAATTCATTAAATCTAAAATAGGCCTTTAATTCTAATTCTTGGTTTCTCTCACTATCCTGCAACAGGCTCCGAAGAGCACATAATGGTGAGTTTAAATCGTGAATAAGCGAAAGTACCTGGTTCCTTGTCTCTGTGTTCATAAAATCCCCTGTGAATAATTGTGTAATTTATTTAAAAAGAAGGCATATCAATGTCGACAAAATCCCCGCTCGGGATACGGTTCGCCCACCGGGACGGGATAAATCCCAACATGGGATGTCCTAAGTGATTAATATTTATTCTTACATCCCAGCCTGAATAACCCATGACGGGCCAAAAATGTAATTATTTCAAATAGTTTGTCGACTCATAGTCGAACATATAGAACTTTTCTTACTTCAAATTAAACAAGAAACATTACACATGAGGGGATGCATGAGTACATTCGCATTAGAAAATGAAGACCTTTGCCAAGCGCTGCGAAGGCGGGTCAAGCACTACAAAAGAGAGCACCCAGCACTGAGTTCTCAGCAAATTGCAAAAAAGTTCAACATGTCCAGCTCGACTTTAAACAGAATCGAAAACCAAGACATCAGGAACCCAACTATCGACCAAGTCCTAAAGGTCCTTCGCGGAACCGGCGAAACAAACGACCTTCTCGGCTTCATCGAAGAATACTATCCGGATATCGCGGATACTTATAAGAGGGTTTATACCCAAAACGCTGATGCAAATTTTGTAAACCCAGAATTAGAGAAATATTTCTCAGATAAAAAATATTTTAAGATTTTACTTTTAGCCTTCACAGGCTCAGGTACATCAAGAGAAGAAATAGTTTGCCTATTTGGACTTGAGGGTGAGTCAAGATTAGATGAATTGATAAAGTTAAACCTGTTAAAAGTTACTGGTAATAATATTTGCCAAGGTGAAGCAGAGTTTAAGATGTCTCAGCAGGTGAGTAAATCGTTGCTCGGTTTAACAGTCGAAGCTTATTATAAACCAGAGAATATGGGTAATTTTTCGAATTACCTAGTTATGATTACGAAAGAAGTAAATAAAAAGAAGACTGACGAATTAGTCATTAAGGTATTAGAAGAAGCTCGTAGCAAGATTCTAAATATTTTAAATGATCCTGAAAACAAAGGAAGTGACAAAATGTTTTTAGGATTAACTATGGATTCATTAGTATAACGGAGAATATATGAAAAAAATTATAATATCAGCCTTTATTTTAATCAGCACTGCCTTTGCACAAGATGTTACTGTCGGAAGCAAAGGGGAATCTACAATCTCGTTGAGTGACATTCATACAGGCGGAAGAGTTGTCGATGATATTCATACTGGTGGTAGAGTAATAAATTTAATGAAGCTAGAAAGAATTTCAGGTTCATCTAAGTTTATTCTAAAAGATGCTAGACCAATGATTACCAATATGATGAGCACTAATGGTAATGCCGATACTGTTGTTCGAATGATGAAATTAAAACTAATGGCAGACTTTAAAGACATTGAAGAGATAACCTTAAAAGATGGTACTGTATTAAAAGCAGAGGATATTCTTAGAGGAAATTAGACTTTTACCTGTAACTACAAGAGTTGTTTAATTCTTGTAGTTACACACTATCAATATAGTTCGAAACGATTTCGTATGTTTGCATTAATAACTTGTTTCTATTGATAAGTCTTTTAAGCTGATCTTTTGAAAAAACTTTCTCGTAATTACTGGCATACATTACTATTCGAGTGAAGGCGGTGCCGAAGGCATCGTCAAAAGCTGGATAGGTTTCTTTGTCGACGAGTTTGTACCAGTGGTTGTTTAATGTGATTAAGTCGCCTGGTGTGGCGTCAAAACGTTGGCCGGCGATGTGATAGCCGATTTGCCATTCGCCTTGCATCGGTAGGGTTTCCGCTACGTAGATAATTTTACTTTTCCATTTCAGTTCGTCTTCTTTTAATTCCCCAATGTTCTCAGGAAGGTCATAGCCGAGAAGTCTGATCTTTTGAAGATCGTTTGAAATATCCTTTTGCATTGTTTTTAATTCAGAAAGATTTTGGAGGGTGGATTCAATTTTAAGTGAAGAATCCTTAAGTCTTTTTAAGTCAGAAGTGTTTAGGAATATTGATGCGTCTTTTTTAAAGGTAGAAATAGAAGTTAAATATTCTTCTAGTGTTTTGTAAAAAGAAACGGAGTAAG
>JAGSHI010000057.1 GCA_023954635.1 Bacteriovoracaceae bacterium | reverse complement strand
GGGCTCCAATGATTCACCCGCTTAACCTTATTCAAATTATTTCTCTTGAAAGAAAAAACTCTGTTCTGTTACGAGAAACAGTAACAGGTATTGCGTCGGGTATGATGACAACTGGATAGTCTTAAATAACTTAATAAACTTGGTATTAAACAGTTTCGTAATAAACTTTTACTAAAACAAGCATTGGGGGAACAGCTTGGAATACTCCCGCATACCAAGCACTTGGTTTCGAAGCAATAAGAACTGCACCAGCTCCCATCATACAAAAGGCCGAAGCGATAAGCATTCCACTTCCAAGCATCGCTTTTCCTGAATGGTTGTGAAGAAAAAGCCCTGCAATCATGATGAGCGCCAAAAAGAGATTATAGAAACCTTGATTAAATGCCATAAGTTTCACAAGACCTGCATCTTCCACAGTTCTTAGGCCAAAAATCTTAAATATCTTGGGATTCATAAAAAGGACGGACTCCATAATAAAGGCCCAGACATGGAAGAGAATTGAGATTATTCCGAAGAAAATAAGCATTTAAACCCCTTTGATTTAGGCCCTTTTTGAACCCTATTTGGCACGGTTTTGGCACTGTAAATACTAGTAATTAAATAACTTGTTAATATAAGGACTATTTTGCAGAACTCCTTTAAACCTGTCCAATTTATCCGCTACATGTGTCTATGTTTTAGTCATATCTTTCTACTGATTAGTTGTGGCCCAGTCGGTAAGCGGGATGGAAATAAAGTCCCCAATGAAAGTATAAGTTTTGTTAAAAATGCGATTTTGTGTGATCAGGCCCAAAAAGGTGTTAAGAATGCTACTGACCACCTCATTGCGATGGAGAGTTTAACTTCTAAAGTCACGAGAGATTACTTTGTTCAGCGTGGAGTAATGTATTATTCTCCAGGAAAATTCACATATGAAAATATGCAAATGACTCCAGAGAAGCCCCTTATTTTAAGTGATGAATTTTTTGAAAGTGAATACAAATATATAAAAGAAAATATCAAAAGCTACTTTCCTGAAATGACTTCAGTAGCTCTTACAACGAGTAGTGATTTAACCCCATTGAACCTTGAAGATGAAGAGTTCTCGAACCTTAAGGCTAGACTAAACATGGCTGCACAGTTGGCCGTTAGGTATCGAAACTACTCTTGCCAATTAGACCAACTCACAAATAAAAAGAAAAATGATATTCGTCCTTACTTCAATCTAATAGATAAAGAGTGTGGAGATCACCAGAATGAAAACTGCCTAGAACATAAATTAAATAACTGGAAGAGAAGCTCTGAAGGTCATGTCAAAAATGATCTTGTTTCAGTCTGCAAAAAAATTCACTCTGAAGCTATTTGTTTAAGTATGCTTTCATTTTCTGAGATGAAAAAAACGATGTTCGATTTTTACCGCAAGCTTAAGGAAGGATTTCAAAGAAAGATATTCGATCCTCTTTTTTTGCTTGAAAGTAAGTCTCCATACATTTCATGTACTGAAATAGATAATAAAAAAGTCTTAACGATTGATCTAATCGTAAAACCTATGGATACAGTTCGATTTGCAGGAGGTTTATACTCCGCTTTAGCCTACGTTGAAACAGCTTGGTCGACAGATAATATAAAACTTCGAGTTAAACATAAAAATACAGGTGATCAAGGTCCTCGTGTTAGCTTTAAAGAAGGTGTTACTTCTCACGTCGATAGCGATACAAAATCGTTAATCACATTAAATCCAAAACTTCAGGGATTATCTTTAACAAAAACTTTGGCCCATGAGATCGGTCACGTTATAGGTTTTAAAGATTGTTATGTAGAGTTTTTCGATCCTAATGAAAGAAAGCTGGTTTACTACGAGCTAGATAGGCAAAAAGGCAATATCATGTGTTCGTTGGAGAGAGGTTATAAAGCTCCCGATGATTATATAAAACAATTAGCAGATCATTATTGTCGATAAACTAGTTTTTGAGTGCACCTAAATGCTCAAGGACTGTGGCCCTCGCTGAAATAAAGTGTTTATGCTCAAGTAAAAGACCTTTGCAAATAATTCTAATCTCTTCAGACTCAAGTTGCTCAGCATTTCCATCACTCGCAGCGAGAGAAAACAACCCAACAAGAACTTTATACCTTTGATCATTAGAAAGAATTTCATTTAAGGGATCTGTATATTTATGATTTTCGATTCCTGCTAAATCCTTTACTTCTTTAAGAGTAAGTTCAACTACTGCAGTAATCTGGTTTTTCGAGAGTTCGGTCCATTCCAAAAGAGCTTTTTCCATATGTGCAACTTCTTCTGGTGCGATCTCCATGTCTGCATAGGCGACTCTTGAAAAAAGACCAGCAATACAGGTTACTAGAATAAGAGTTGATTCCTCTTCACCAGGCAGTAACTCTGTTACTTTTGTTTGAAGATGTGACTTTTTCTCTGATGGTCCCTCTGCAGGGCGAAATAGATTCCAAAAACTCATATTATACCTTTTCCGTTACATTGCCGTAATTTACAAAATAGTAGAGTTTCAGGGTATTCAAATCACCTCTTTTTAGCAAGTTCTACGACCCCTTCCGACTTGATATCGGCCCAGATTCTTGAGATAATAATAGAAGGAACTCCTTGAAAATAAAGGAGTTTGAGGTATTCATGACAAAAATAAAGACAAAATTTGAGGTTGACGAGTTTATCTTTGATCCCATCTTATCTGAAGATGGTGATGATGAAGGAGAAAGTGGAGTTGCCACGATCTCTCGAACTAAGGTCAAACGTCCTAAGCAATTCAAAGTCCTTCTTCATAATGATGATTACACCACTATGGAGTTCGTAGTTTACGTACTTCAAAGATTTTTTGGAAAAAATGCCGACCAAGCACAAGCAGTTATGCTGAAAGTGCATATGGAAGGTGTAGGAATTTGCGGAGTGTACACTCATGAGATCGCAGAAACAAAAGTTTCTCAGGTTTCAAAATCGGCTAAAGAAAATGGCCATCCTTTAATGTGTACGATGGAGCCCGCAGACTAACCATGGAGGTTCTAAAATGATGAGCCAAAAATTAGAGATTATTATTAATCAGGCCATTAAAAAGGCCAATGAACTCCAACATGAGTACCTCACTCTTGAAAATATTCTTTGGGCCATGCTCGCAGATGAACAAGTTAAAAATGTACTAGAGAATTGTGGAATCACAGCAGATGAAATAAAGATTGATCTAGAAGACTTTTTTAAAGATGAAGGCAACTTTAGTGTCCTCTCTGATGAACAGATCGATGTTTTGTCTGAACAACAGTTTGTTGATGACGATCTAAGAAAACTAGCTGCCGAATCAGGAATAAAATATCAACCTGAAATCTCTATGGCGCTCCAAAGAGTCATTCAAAGAGCAGCGATGCATGTTCAATCCTCAGGTAAAAAGCATATAAGAGGAATAAATCTATTAGTTGCTCTCTTTCAAGAAAAAGAAAGTTTTGCTGTTTATACTCTTCAAAAAAGAGGTATCGAACGTTTTGATGTTGTGAAATACATTGCTCACGATACTGACAAGCCAGTGACTGATGATGAAAACTCACCAAAAGAATTACCTGCAGGTGAAGGGTCTACTGATGAAGATATTTCATCTCGTAAAAAGAAAAAGAGTGCTCTAGAGGAGTACACAATTAATCTTAATATAGAGGCTGAACGTGGAAAAATAGATCCTATTATAGGACGAGAACACGAAATAGAAAGAATAGTTCAGATACTTTGTCGAAGAAGAAAGAATAATCCACTCATGGTTGGTGAAGCAGGGGTTGGTAAAACTGCTATAGCTGAAGGCTTAGCAGATAAAATTGTTAAGAATGAAGTTCCTGAAGTTTTAGAAGGAACGACTATATATACTCTTGATATGGCCTCTCTATTGGCCGGAGCAAAGTTTCGTGGAGATTTTGAACAGCGTTTAAAGAATGTAGTCAAAGAACTCGAGAGAAAACTAGATCTTGGATACAAGACGATTCTTTTTATCGATGAATTACATACTGTAATGGGAGCAGGAGCAACTGGTTCTGGAAGTATGGATGCTTCAAATCTTTTAAAACCATCACTAAGCGCTGGGAAAATTCGTGTTATGGGTAGTACTACTCATGAAGAATATAGAAAATTTATTGAAAAAGATCCTGCTTTTAATAGAAGATTTCAAAAGATTGATATTGATGAACCAAGTTTAGAAGATACTTTTAAAATCCTACAAGGTTTGAAATCAAAGTTTGAAGAGCATCACGGTGTTACTTACTCAAATGCTGTATTAAGAGAGACAGTGAATCTTACTGAAAAGTATATTACTGATAGGAAAAATCCAGACAAATCGATTGATGTTATTGATGAAGCTGGAGCTGCAGTTCAATTACTTCCTGAAAATAAGAGAAAAGAAAAGATTTCCAAAAAGGATATTGAATCGATTGTAGCTACCTTGGCCAGAATTCCTAAGATCTCTGTTGCTACAAATGAAAAAGATAAACTTAAGAACCTTAAGACTAACCTAAAAACAGTTATTTATGGACAAGATGATGCTGTAGAAAAAGTAGGTGATGCCATTCTTATGTCGAGATCAGGGTTAGGAAGTGGCGAAAAACCAATGGCGAGCTTTCTTTTTGCTGGACCAACTGGAGTTGGTAAAACAGAACTTGCAAGACAGTTAGCAAGCGAGCTTGGAACTCATATCGAACGTTTTGATATGTCTGAATATATGGAAAAGCACTCTGTCGCTAAGTTAATTGGAGCTCCTCCTGGTTATGTTGGACACGATAGAGGTGGACTACTTACTGACGCTATTAAAAAGAATCCACATGCTATTCTTTTATTAGATGAAATAGAAAAAGCACACCCGGACCTTTTTAATATTCTGTTACAAGTCATGGATCATGGTTCTTTGACAGATAGTCATGGAAGAGCAACGGACTTTAGAAATGTTGTCATTATTATGACAACAAATGCAGGTGCTAAAGAGATGGATAGCGGTTCAATCGGACTTGGTGCACCTACAGAACAAGATTCTTCTAAAAGAGATAAGGCCATAAAGAATTTTTTCTCTCCAGAGTTTAGAAATAGGCTCGATGCGATTATTAACTTCAGTAAGCTTGGAAATGAATTCATTATTAAAATTGTGGATAAGTTTTTAATTGAGCTTGAAACGAAGTTAGCAACTAAGAATGTTGCTATTGAAGTTAATGAGAGCGCTAAACAATGGCTTGCAGACACAGGATATGATCCTTTAATGGGAGCAAGACCATTATCAAGGCTAATTGATGTTGAAATTAAAAAACCTTTATCCAATGAAGTTCTTTTTGGATCATTAGAAAAGGGTGGAAAAGTAGAAATTAGCTTAAATAAAGATAAAAATGGGCTTAATTTTAAATTTTCTAATGATAAATAACTCTTAAAACGTACTTTAAAATCACTACATGCCAAAAATAATTGCCTCTTTTCAGTGAAAAAAGGCAATTTTTTCATTTAATTCACTTTGAAATAAAAAAAAAATAAAAAAAATGAACTTTTTTTTTTAGTCTAAAAAGTATGTTTTCAGGGTAGAAAAAAGAAAATTATTTTTTAGAATGATGATAAGAAAAAAACAAACGCCTTTATAGAAGGGGCGTTCGGCTAGTAAAATGAAAACTTAAGTAATAATTACATCTTTCCGATAAAAAAATGAATGGACACGCTAATAATAAAAACAACCTTGAACCACTTTAAAAGGTACTTTTTTGTTTGCGTTAAAATAAAATAGTGTTTATTCTAAAATCATAAGCTATGAAAACCAGGAGGAAGTCAATGGCAGTAAAAAAGAAAGCCACCAAAAAGAAGGCGACCAAGAAGAAGGCTACAAAGAAAAAAGTAGCAAAGAAAAAGAAAGCTACTAAGAAAAAAGTAGCTAAGAAAAAGAAAGCTACTAAGAAAAAAGCCAAGAAAAAGGCTACAAAGAAGAAGGTAGCTAAGAAGAAGAAGGCTACAAAGAAGAAAGTAGCTAAGAAAAAGAAAGCTACTAAGAAAAAGGCTACTAAGAAAAAAGCCAAGAAAAAAGTAGCTAAGAAGAAAGCTACTAAGAAAAAGGCTGCCAAGAAAAAAGCCAAGAAAAAAGTAGTAAGAAAGAAGAAATAATCCCTTTTTAAAGGATTTTTGATTCAAAGGGCCTCTATATGGGGCCCTTTTCTTTTTTGGGGAGGCCATTTTCAAAACCCTAGGCCTTGAAATCCAGCAAATTCAACACAAATTAGTTAATTCCAAACTTGAAAACAGATACTTAAATAAAAGAACTTTGCAGATTCCTTGTATTTCTCCCTTTTTGAGTTTGATTTAGTGAATGCCCAGGCTAGGGGCAAATCAAATTGGACAATATATCGAGATATTGATAACTTGCGGCATTATTTTCGATCGACTGATTATATAACAGACACGATGGAGTCAAAAATGGAAACAGGTCTCGGTATTCGCGAAGAAGGTCCTCGCGAGCAGTGGTTTAAAGATCCCGAATCAGGGAAACAAATGGTGAAAATGGGAGATATGCTTTTTCCGCCCCGTAAGGTTTGGCTGAAAACATATGGTTGCCAGATGAATCACCACGATTCAGAGAGACTGGTCTCACATCTTAAGAATCTTAACTTCACACATACAGAAGAATTAGAAGAAGCAGATATGGTTCTTTTTAATACTTGTGCAATTAGAGATCTCGCAAATCAGAAGTTTTATTCTCATTTAGGAGAAATGAAACATCTGAAAAAAGAAAAAGGTGAAGATCTCATCATTGGAGTTGGGGGATGTATTGCCCAAACTGAAGGAAAAGATCTTGTTAAAAAATATAAACATTTAGATTTTGCTTTTGGGACAGATGTTATTGATCAAATAAATGACATGGTTTTTAGAACATATTCAGGCGACGATAAATTTGCCGTAAATACTTGGGATAGAAGTTCTAACTTTTCAATTGAGACTAAAGTTTCTCATGAATCGCCTCAAGCTTTTGTAAACATAATTAAAGGTTGTGATAAGTACTGTACGTATTGTGTTGTTCCTTACACTAGAGGAAGAGAGAGATCGCGAAAGTTAGATGAAGTAGTTGAAGATGTAAAAAAGCTCGTTAAGTATCAGGGTGTTCAAGAAGTTACTCTGCTTGGGCAAAACGTAAACTCATATGGAAAGGAAAATGGAGAAAGCTTAGCCGCTCTTCTTTATGAGTTAGAGAAGGTTGAAGGTCTAGAACTTATTCGTTACACCACCTCTCATCCATATGATATTACCGATGATCTTATTAAGGCACATGGAGAGTTAAAAAAGTTAGCAAACCATTTACACTTACCAGTTCAATCTGGAAGTGCTGCAGTCTTAAAGAGAATGAATAGGGAATATACACCTGAGCATTTTCTTTCGTTAATTGAGAAATTTAGAAAATCAAATCCTGATATGGTGATTTCAACAGATATCATTACTGGCTTTGTTAATGAAACAGATGAAGAGTATCAAATGACTCTTGATCTATTAACTAAAGCTCGCTTCGATTTTATTTATTCTTATGCCTATTCTGAACGTAAAGGAACTAGAGCGGCTAAGATGGAAGATTTTCTTACGGATGATATTCGTGGAGCAAGACTTCGAAAACTTCAAAAGCATCAACTTGATCTACAGGCCGATATTAGAAAAAGTATAGAAGGTAGAACTTTTAGAATTCTAGTAGATGGATCTAAAATCTTTAAAGGTGAGAAGAAGTGGCACGGGAGAACAAGTTGTAACCGTATTATTCACTTTAAAGGAAATGAAGAAGCTGACTATAAGTGGAGTTGGGTTGATGTCAAAGTAACAGATGCAACTGCACTCTCTTGCCAAGGTGAGCTCATAACTGACCACGGGCGTCGGGCTCTTGCTGCAAACTCAGTCAAAATTCAATAAATTCAATTAAATTTCAAGCATTTCTGTGATTTTTGCCCCCTGTTAATTGAGGGGGCACTTTTTTATAATTAACCTAGGAGTCTCTATGAAAAAGACACGAGTCTTTCTAGTTTTAATATCTCTTGGGTTTTCCCTGGATGCCTTTGCCCTAATGGAATTAAGTGGCAGGTTTTCTTATGACAAAACTGTCTACGGTGCAAGTCGAGAGAATAAGATCACCAACCGAACATGGGCCGGTGGGCTCGCTATCTATTTATTTAACAATACTGCGCTTGAACTCAACTACAGTACCTCTGAGGAAAATACAGTCGAAAATGAAGTGATCCCGCTGACTGGATACAACGTCTCTGTTGTTGGTACCCAAACCACTATCGAAAATGAAGTCTATGGTGTAGGTTTGAAACAAGTCTTGGGGAATAGAAAAGGTCGAATCGTTCCTAGTATCTCATTAGGTTACGCTAAACAATTCATAACCTCTGTTTCTGATGCAACATATCGCGATGATACGACATTAGCTGAACTGACAACAACTTCAGATCCCACAAAAACAAGAGTCGATTCAGTATTTGGAACTTTCACGTTAAAATTAAACCTGACAAGCAGGTTGTCTCTTACAGGATCAGTGAATACACTGTTCAAAGCTTTTGAAACAGATAAAGCACGAGATAACCTTAAATATAGCGTCGGGTTTTCATGGATCTTGTAAAGTATCTCATTCTTTTTTCTCTATTCACATCATGTGCAAAGACATCTTACTTGGTTGAGCAAGGCCTTGGGCAAATGTCACTTCTTTCAAAAGCAGAATGGAACGACAAACTTTTAAAAGATAAAAAAGTCAAAAAGAAGCACAAAGACAAGATCAGAAAGATTGAAGCTTATAAAAAGTGGTTTTATGAGTTTTGGGGTAGAGAAGAAACTAAGATTTATTCTAAAACTACTTTTTTAGAAGGTAAGGCAGTAACCTGGCTTGTCATATCGTCACCTTTCGATGAGGTGAAGGCCCATGAAGAATGTTTTCCAATAATGGGCTGCTTTCCTTATTTGGGTTTCTTTAAGAAGAAGTCCGCAATGAATTATATTGAGGAAAGAAAAGAAGGTGGAGCCTATACTTATATTAGGCCAGTCTATGCTTATTCAACTCTTGGATACTTTACAGACACTATTCTCTCTTCTTTTTTCTATTATGAAGACTTTGACCTATCTGAGCTTATTTTCCATGAACTCTTCCATACAATCTTTTTTGCAAAGGACGAAGTAGAGCTTAACGAGAATTTAGCGAATTACTTTGGAAAGGAGCTTGCTCTTGTTCACTTTAAGATGAATGACCATGAAATTGAAAAATTTCGCTCTAAAAGAAAGAGAAACAGTCATTTGAACCAAGTTGTTGCTAAACTTGCGCTAGATTACAATTCTCTTCTTAAACAGAGTAAACCAGCTAATAAGTCCGAATCAGATAAGATATTAAGTGAATTTCTTAATAATACTTTTAATAAAAACGTATTAGAGACCTGTTTAAAGCTAAAGATAGAAGAAAAAAACTGTTATCCATTAAAAAATAAGTGGAATAATGCATCTTTTGCGGCCTATTTAACTTATGAAAAGAAAATGAACAAAGTAGAGAGGCTACGAGAGCTTAAAAAATTGGATTTAAAGGCGTTTTTCAATTATATCCAAGAAAGGTATAAGGAATTTGAAAAAACTTCTAAGGAGGGCGATTTTAGCGCTTTCCTGTTTGATGAATTGGAAAATAAAAATGCAAAATAAAAAAAGACATATTTTATTAATGGATCCTTTGGAAAAGTTGGATGTTAAGAAAGATTCAAGCCTTTTGTTGGCACTTGAGTTGCAAAAAAATGGTTTTGAAACCTGTTTAGTGTTCGAAAAAGACTTTTTTGTCTCAAATTCAAGCGAAGTTTCATTAAAAGTGACTCATTTTTCGGGAAAATTGATTGAAAATAGTTTTTATCTCGAAAATTTTGAACTTAAAGACACAGAAATGATTAATTTAGGCGAAAATGATGTCATTCATATGCGTTTAGATCCTCCTTTCGATACAAGATACTTAAGAATCTTGTGGATGTTAGCATTTTTAGAAAGAAGTGGAGTTACTGTACTCAATAAACCAGAAGGAATTTTACTTAACAATGAAAAGCTTGTTGCTTATCAACATCCTCAAAGTTTAAAAAGTTATGTTGGAGCATCACTTGATTCCTTCTTACAGTTTTGTAAAGAAATAAAAAATGAAGGACACAAAGAACTCATTTTAAAACCACTTGATCTCTATCAAGGAATTGGTGTTCAAAAAGTGGACTTATCTGCTGACCTAAAAGAAATTTTTCAAAATTATATTATAGAGTACGAAGGTGCAGTTGTGGCACAGCCATTTTGCCCAGAAGTTTATGATGGTGAAATTAGAACGATATTTTTTAAAGGCCGCGAACTTGGAACAATATTAAAAACACCACCTAAGGGAGAGTTCCTCGCAAATATTGCTCAAGGTGCTACATACAAACAAGTTGCTTTAAACGAAACTCAATACAATGCTTGTAAATATTTTTGTGATGAATTAGCTAGTGTAGGGGTTGATTGGATTGCGTTTGATATTCTTGGCGACTACGTAAGTGAAGTTAATGTAACCTGCCCGGGACTTCTTGTTGAAGTCTCCGAGGCAGTTGGTAAAAATTTAGCTTCTGAAATAATTAGTATGCTTTAGGGCAAGGAAAGTCTTTAGTGTCATCCGTCGCCACTTGAATTTCCCATGCAACACAGGCCGTATCCCAAACTGGAGCATATGGACAAGCCCCTTGAACATTAGGAAAACCTTGATCTGTATAATATGAACAGGTTCTATCCCATCCAATATCTCTAATTTCAATAACAAGAGGTTCTGTTGTATTTGGTGGAACTACAAATGAATGAACATCTGAAAATTCACCAGTATTAATGTCATTAAAAAGATAGTAGTCACCTGAAGTCGCACTTTGCTTTCTGACAACAACGCCGACTTGAAGCTTCTTGTAATCTTCAGCAACATATGAACAATAGATTCCTTTACTGTCATTTTCATATTGAGGTCCTGGAAGGGCCTTAATTCTTATATGGAATCTCGAATTTGTTCTGAATATATTTTGAGAAATACTATTATCTAAATCGTTAAGTGAAGACCATACAATCCCATTTGGATAATAGCTTGCATACCTATTAGGATTTGCTGTCCCATGGGCACTTAGCTTTGGATTGTTAATCTTATAATATTCTATATTTTGGCCACCGTCAGAAATTCCTGGAGGAGATCCAGTTCTACAATCAGGGTGGTTGTAGTCATAACCTCCACCTGAACCATTTGTACCACTGCTACCATCAGTTCCTGTTGTTCCATTACTCCCATTACTTCCGTCACTTCCAGTCGTATTGGTTGTAGTGCTCTGATTTGTGTTTCCTGTACTTGTACTATTTGTTCTTTTTTCTACACAAGAAGTAGTCACAAGAGCACAAAACACTATTAAAGAAACTGCAATTTTGTTTAAGGATCTTTCCATAAATCTATCCTAGTCGTATTAATCTCATAAACTTATCGGGGAATAGCCTCAAGGCTTGAATTTAATTGGGGAAGTGGCGTTTTTTGCCGATTGTTTTGGTCGGGTAAGCGGTCTAAGTTGCTGTAGTCCTGCTATTGAAGTGCTAGGGAAGGATTGATACAATAACGCTTGATGAAAAGAAAAGACTTAGAAATTCTCTTACAAAAAGCAAATGTCGACCTTTATGGATACGCCTATTGTTTGATTCCAGATGAGCTTCAGGCCTCACAATTAGTAATGGATGCAATGGCCATTCTAACTTTAGACAAAAAATCACTATTAGAGGATCTATTGTTATCTGAAGAAGAAAAAGAGAAAAGATTAAACCTCTTTATAATAAAAAAATTCCTTTATAGGGCGATCTATAAATTAAGTGTAAAACGAATTAATCAAATAAGATCTTCTCTAGATTTTTCAGGGGATTATATCTCCTTTCATGGACTAAATTTAGAGCAAAAGTCAGCAATCTATTTAAAGAGAAAAACAAGTCTTGAGCTGAGTGATATTCAAGAAATTCTAAACATCAAAAAACCTGAGATGATATCAACTTTGGCCACTGCGAGACAGTTACTTGCTGTAAGGTCTGGTATTGATACCAAAGGGGTTTTTGTTTGAAAGAAGAAAACCAAGGTACTCGATACCTCTATCACTCAGAGTCAACAGAGCTTTATAGGACTGCCTATAAGTCGCGAACTTGCCCTCATTCTAGAAATGTCCCAGCTTTCCTTGATCGCGATGAAAGTAGGAATTCGATGAAAGTTTTTATGAATCATTTAGAAGGTTGTGACTTCTGTAAAAAGAATGTTGATCAGACTTTAGAGGTCCATGCAAAACTCGATGAGTTTATACCAAATGAAAAAATTCCTCGTGATATTCAAATGGAATTCGAAAATGAGCTCTCTGAAATGCTCAAGAATGTAAAACTTAAAACAGATCCTATTACTAAAAGTAAGAGTATTTTGAAAAGTTTTGTTGAGACCTTAAGATTTACTGTTCTAGGTAGATAATTAATTAATCTTTAATTGATAATAAATATTAAATTGTTCATTTTTTCCAAGAATATCCTTTGGAGGGTTTGGAAGAGATTTAATCTCTTTTAATGTCTCTTCAAATAATTTTTGAAGGTTATCATCTTGGGACCAGCGTAGAATTTTTATTGAAACAATATTTCCATTTCTATCAAACGTCACTCTACCTGTTAGGTGATGAACCTCTCTATTTAAAGTTTTCTTGAGCCTTGGACGAAGTTGAATAACTCGATTGTAGGTTGTTATAAAACTATTGAAGTAGCCCTCAAATGTACGTTTTTGAAAACTGTAAAACATTTTCTCAACGGAATTAAGCTCGTCTTCACTTATTCCTTCTGGAGGTTCAAAGTGAACCTGAATGTCCGACTTGTTCGCGACTTTGGCGGTTGTCGTTCCTGGTCCAAGCTGTTTCATTAAATCTCTTTTCATTCCCTTTTGTCTTTGAACACTTTGAACGGTTACTTTTGGGAGGCGTACTCTTGCCATGTCTTTTTGACTCATTCTAGAGACTAGATTTTTGGACTTCGTTTTTGGTTTGTAGTCTGTGATTTTAGTTCTTGGTTGGAGTGACCTTAAGTTAATGGCCTTCTTTTTGTTTTTAGTCGTTGCCTTCTTTGAGCTCTGTTTTTTTGTTTTTACAATTTGTCTTTTTGCTGCGACTGATTTTTTTGTAGTTGTTTTAGTTTTCCCTATTTTTACTTTGGTGTTATCTCCTTTGGCCGGCATGCTGAAGGAGTTCTTTTTCCCACCTTTTACACCAACAGTTCGATACTTTTTCATATCTTCTCTGGAGATTCTTTCTATTTTCAGAGTTCGTTTTGGTGGAATAAAGCTAGGGTTGACCTTCGATCTGAACATTTTTGCGAACTGAGGAGTAAATATAAAGAGAAAAATATGAGTCAGAATCGATAGGACTATAGGGAATTTGAAATTGTTCTCTTGGTAGTTCAAGGTCATAGACAGTAAATTTATCTTACTTTTTGCCTATGTGACTAGCTTGATTATTACCTCTTGAATGTCTTTTCAAATACTTGCCCTAGGCATATTTCGCCGTACTTGACGCTAATGGTGCGATTAGTAAACTTAGAGAGTGGGAGAACTGTGCCTATTTAGGCTCTCACGTATTTTCATATAGTTAGGGGAAGAAAATGGATTTTCTTAAATATGTAGCAAAACGCTCTCACTTGGCCGGATTGGCCTTAGGCTCACTGCTCCTTTTAACATCTGGTTTTGTATTTAATTACATGTCTGAAGTTAACTCACTCTCTGTTTTAAAAGAGGGAATCTCAACTTGTTTCGGGAGAGTTAAAAATTCTTATACCGCCAAATTACTTGGTGATGGAAAATCAACATATTTGAATTCAAGTTTTATGGCCACGACTGAAGAATGTTTTGGAGAGACACTTGCTTCCTTAGGAGCTTCTTTTGAAGCGACTCTCTCTAATTCTGAAAAAGTTTTAAATACAATCAGTAGCGACTCTCATTGGTTCCACCAGAAACTAGGTTCAGAGGAAGCTAAGTTAGTCGGTCAGCTAGTGACTGTTTCAAACTATGGAGCTAGATTCAACACTATAGAGAGCAACGTTAATAAAGTTATTGGGGGAATTGAATCTTACCAGAGCTCAGTTCAAAAAAAGCTAGTAACTGGAAAAATTCTATTTGTTTCATTTATTGTTTTGAGTATGGCCTTACTCGCATGGGAAACGTGGAGAAAAATTTTACTTTTTAGAAGAAGAGAAGATATAGAAAAAAGGGCGCTTGAAGAATTAAATGAGAAGGGTGGAAGAACCTCTTCAATCGTTGGAACCTTAGTTTCTGAAGCATTAGCTGAGACTAGGTTTGATAAAACGACAGATCTCTTTATGAACTTTCATGAAAACTCAATCTTTACCAAAGAACAAACTGAATCTAAAAACATTAGTTTTGTAACTGGAGAGAATAGACAAGAGTGGGAAGCCCAAATTGATAAAGTATGGAACAGATCCGACGACGAAAAAGAAATAACTACAAATGTCGATAAAACCAGCGACATTACTGTCGATTGCTCAGACGTGCATATCGATAATACTCTCTCAAAAATTGTAAACTTGATGTCGAGTCGTCTTTTTACTAAAGGAATAATTCTAGACTTAGACGTAACAGAAGATATCTATGTGAAGGCCGATGAAGAAGCCTTAGAACAAGTATTTTATCATCTATTCTTTCAAAGCCTGAAGGGACTTGAGGATGCAGTAGGTGAGAAGAGGATTGCCATAAAGCTTAAGAAGCTTGGTGGATCAATTCTTGTTGAAATGGAATCGAATGGTTCTGGTTTTTCAAATGAATTCATACGATATGAAACAGGATTAGGTTCACTCAATGAAGCCCCAGAAGCGAATGCAACTGAGTTAGAAATCTGTAAGCAATTCATGGCAGACTTTGGTGGAAAAGTGATGTTTGAAAATATCCAAGACCCTAGAGGAAAAGTTAGAGGATCTCGAATAAAACTTCTCTTCATAGGTGTATCAGATAGAAAAAGTGCTCTTGTTGATCTTAAAAGAGGAACAAAAAAAGAGATACTCGATCAATTAAAATCTGAAGCTTCTCTAAATGAAGTCTAAAAGAATCTTTTCTTGAGGTTTTTGTAATCAGCTCGAGGGAAGATATTCCATTTGAAACTATTGAATTCTTTCTCACTAAAAGGGCACTCCAGAAGTGTCTTTAAGAGCTCTGAAAGATCTGTGTTCTTCTTAGCGTAAAAGTCATCATATAAAAGATCTCCCAGAAAATAACCGACAAGTCTAGAGGCCTGATGAAGGTGATAATGAGTTTTTCCCTTTGCAATATCTGAAATAAATTGATCCTTACTTTCGTCAGCATCCATACATTGAAGTGCTGTTTCAAGAATGTTTTTTCTAAGAGCATTCGTTGAAGGGTTTAGGAACTCTCGTTGAATATCTTTATAGAGATTACATTTTCTATAAGGGTTTATTATCTTGCTAGAGAAATAAGCAATAGTCATTTGATAGATAAAAAATAAAAGAATGTTTCCTTTATCTCCTTTCTCAAGAACTTCTTCGTGAGAGCTATCTACTTTTTTCATGACAATATTTTGGAGGTGGATACCACTAAGAAAACTCAACCTGTTGATAGAGTAGCTTGGACAGTAATAAACTTGCTTATAAGGTATTTTGAAACTTCTCCCCCTGGAGAGAAGCTTCTTGTGAAAAGTTTTCAGGGTACTCTTTTCTAAGCTCTCTACAGTATCAAACATGTACTCTAGTTTACTGTGGTCATAAAGGTTAAAGTCTTCTAAGTCGGAGTGAGAGATCTCTAAATTGAGTGCGTCTGAAACTTTCTCAGCAATATAAAGAAAATTTTCTGGAACGCTAGAGTTAAAGGCCATAAGACCTGTATCCATAATATATTCATGAATTTCAAATTCAGGATCTTCAACTAAATTCTCGTACCAATAAATCATAGATTCATATTTAACCCAAGGAGGAGAAGTTTGAAGTGAATATTCAGTATCATTAAACTTTGCAACTTGAAGATCAGAGTCATCCTCAATTGAGCTCCAGTAAACTTCATCGAGGTTTTGATGAATAATAGTATGATTAATATTCGTATTTCTTTCTTGGGTCATTGCAGGAAGTTTATTGGGAACAATATGAAGCTCACCAAATAATACAAGTAGAGTTGTATTTAAATTTTCAGAAATAAAATCAGAAATTATATCTGCAGCTGTATTATCTCTTTCTCCGAGAGTTCCTGTTGAATTCAACGCAATTATTTTAAGGTTATGCTTTTTCGCCATTTGAAAAAAGATTCTGTAATGGTTCCAGGGAAACCTCCAAGACTCATGATAATTTATAGACTCAAGAAACTCGTACTCTGTAATTAAATTATCTAAATATTGGTTGATGGCCACTTGATGTTCAATATGAACAAACTCTACGCCGAGAGATAGCTTTCTGCTTTTTGTTTTAATAAGATTTCTAAGTAATCGTTCTAAGTTTCTAGAACTTTGGTCAAAGCTATGGAAGTCTCCAAGGTAGACGAGATCAGATTTTTTTATAGATTTTAAAAGTTCATCAAGATCTGAATTTTCAAAAGTACGACTGGCATACTTTTTTTGGTCTTTTAGATATACCTTGAATTCTTTAGATAGTTCACCCTCGTAGCTCATTGCTTTTTTTTTCATGTAGTCATAAAGACTTTTCTGCAATTTGAGAAGGTTGGCAGTTGTCGTCAACTAAATTCCAATAATATAAAAAATAACTAACTTTATCTTATCAGAGGAGTCTGGAGTTTGATATTTGTTGAGTGATTAGGTTGCCTATAATCATTCTTGTTTGAACTAAAATCGAAGAAAGCGAACTCTCTAATTTATTGTAGTTTTCAAGAACATTCTTAAGTTCAGATATTCTAGGGACATGTAAATTATGAAGAATGGAAGAGACTGACATCCCTATATGGTGATTAACAATAAAATTAATGAAATCAAGAAGGACTGGTTCACTGTAAAGACAAACAACTTCGACTTCACCACAGAGGATCGTTAGACTTGGATTATCAGTATCTGTACTTAATACCACTCTTGTGGCCTCAAGATGAATTTGATCAGGTGTCTTTGCTTTAAATTCAACATAGACATCTTCATTTTTTGGAAGAACAGATGTGGTTTGTAACTTAAGTAGAGGTGTTTTTACTAAAGGGTTTGAATAATCAACCTTCTGACGTCCAGGTTTGTTATTTCTAAACTCTTTAAGGCATTCTTCAATATTGTATTTAAACCATGAAAGGCGACTCATTGTTTGCCAAGGGTGCCTTGCTGATAGAGAGATCAGAGTTTGCTTACTTGTTTCAAATCCCTGCTCGATATCATCTGGGTGTGAAGATAGAATGTTTTGGGTATCCATCTCTAGAAAACTTAAGGCCTGACTTACGTGAGGAGGAAGCTCATTTGCTGACTCAAAAAATCTAGGAACAAGAAGAGAAGATAGTTTGGCCTTCGTCTTTGAAAGACCGCCGTGTAGACTCAGCTGAATAACTTGTTGGCCAATATTTGTCTTAAAGTATTCTCTAAAAATATTGATGTTAATTGGGCTGATCTTAGGCAACATTCCAAAATACTGGAAATAGGCATATCCATTCTCTTCAAATTTCGCTCGGTAGGCTTCAGAGGAACAGACTTCAAGCTTAATATTGGCAGGATTTCTATGATCGACAATAAGAACGAATGGGAAGCGGTCTTCTGGCTTAACTCTAATTCCAAGAAGTCCTTGGGTAGAACTTAATTGTGATTTTTCTTGCTCAGGTTGAAGTGTCTCTATCTGAAAGAATTGATCAAGTGGCAAGCATGCCTTAGTAAGGTTTCTAAAAAAGTTAGGGTGAGTAACCTGCGCCGGATCTTTATTTGTAGCGGAAAGGAGTTTTCCTTCAAATATTGCATCTTGATGAAACTCAAAACACATTCCATCTCCAAGGTCTCTTTGGTAGATTGGAGTTTCGGTCATCGATTTTGTTTTCTGGAGGCCTTCAAGTTCTCTTACAAATTCACCAAATTTTGTAAATTGAGTAAGATCTCCTTCCCATCTAATGCTTACTGTTGAGTCCTTTTGATTTTTGTCAAAGACAGGCCCCATTAAGACTTCGTTCATTGCAAAAGAGTTCTTCTTTTTTAGTGACCTCTTCGAAAAGATATAAAGGTAGTTAGGAATCTCTCCCTTTCCATTTAATCCTTCTAAATTAAAGTGAGCATCCAAGGATGCTGAATTTAAGAGTTGTTCAATTTTATCAGTTTTACTTGGAATAAAAAATTTCTGATTCGAAAAAACGAGTAGAAACCCATCTTGGTCTAGTTGATCAAGTTGCTGTGTAATTCTTCCAAGAAGGTAGTGATGAGGGTTATTTTTAGGAAGCTTATTTAAGTTTAAAACAATTCTATTGTAGACAAGTTCCTTAGTCTCAACAGAGTTTTCAAATATAGAAATTTGCTCAGATGATGATCTAGAGTTTGAGTACTTATTCTTCATCACGTTACAAATAAGTTCGATCGGGTTGTGCTGTTGCCTCTCTGAAAGTGAGCAAAGAAAGTTTAAAAAATGTAGTTCATGGCAAATCTTTAAGAATTCACCGTGCTTAAAGCTTTCACCTTGAAACTCAGGACAAAGAATCTGACTCCATTGAGTGTAACTATTATTATCCTGAGCTAGCCAATGAGAAAGAGAGAGGGAGGCCAGTTGGTTTCCACAAAACTTTGTATTTAGAATTTCTAACTGGTCTACAGGAAGCTTCGTTCCCTTTTTTAAGTTTTGACTTTTAAGCCAGTGTGGAAATCTAATCATTAACTGATTGAGAAAGAGTCCAAACTCAAGATGCGAAAGTGAATGGCTGTAGTCGGTGTCGCTAAAATCTAGTTTATCTTCTTCTCTCTTTAATGATGTATCTTGAGAGCAAATCTTCATGAGTTCAGTAGTACCGATATGAAGAAGGTCTCTTGAAAGAGAGGAAATAGTATCTAAACACTCGCTACTGGGGCGATACCAGCTATATGGATTTGTTTGAAGAGAAGTACATCTTAATTCTTTCGAAGATCCTCTTTTAAAAACCCTTTGAAAGAAAGAGGTTGGGTTCATGAGAGTCTTCTCATGAATGGGCTCACCAATTTCCTGACCTAAAGTGAGAATAAAACGAGACTTAAATAAGTAAATAGTTACAGCTCTAAAACAATAGGCATCAACAAATTGATTAAGGTCACTAGCAAAAGGACTATTTTCTGAAATGAGATGTTTCCAGAATTCATTGAGGTTATCTACTTTGTGCAGGTGAATTGAATGAGTCTCAGCATAAGAGATGAACTCATTATAGATGGCCATTTTAAGAGAGCGATTGTTTGAATAAAGTCTCTGAAACTGAATCTTTGCGTCTTCTTTTAAAAGTCTTAGTGAGTTTTTAAGGTTGATGGCCTGTTTAGAAATGAGGCCTTCGCCTTTCCAGCCAGGAACAAGAAAACCATTGGGAGAAAATCCTGCATTAGCAGAAGCAGCACCACCAAAGTGGTCTGAAAACCCAGAAGCATCTTGGTGCTCCGAAGATTTATTTTGTGTAGAAGAAACGAGCCAACTATTGGCCTGAAAGGGCCTTTTGCTCAATTTCCGTCTCCCGTCTTGGTGGTATGGAACATCATTAATATTTATTTACCGTGTGTTAATTTGAGTGAAGAAAACGGTAACGAAATTCTGATGAAAAGAGAAGGAAAAATCCACAAAATATTCAAAATTTTGACACTGAGAATTGTCTAAGTAACTGTATTTATTAACCAGATAGTTCTTAAGTTTTTGCTGAGATGCGACGATAAATGAATGACGTGATTTTTTACTCTATTAGGAAATAATTATGAGCGATGACAATCAAAATGACCAAAGTTTCAACGAAGAAGAGCTTCAAGATATCATGAGTGAGATTGAAGATCTTGAGAAAGAGTATGTCGAAGACGGGGCGTCTAGCGCTAAAGTTGAAGACGATTTACAGGCCACAATTGATAAAGAAATTGAGGATCTGAATGCTCTTGAAGCTGAAATTGAAGCTGAGGAAAACGTAGCTACTGAGGAAGCAACTCCAGCAGAAGCAACTTCAGCAGAAGCAACTTCAACAACAGAAGATAATGTTGTCAGCATCGTAAAAGAAAAACCTGTTACTTCTCAAAGTGACGATGGAACTTTTTCAGGGGCCCCTGTTGAATTTACTGCAAATGGGGATATGAATTTAAGTATGAATTTCACAGTCGGAGAATCAACTGCAACGTTAATGGTAAGTAAAGAAAGAGGACTCTGCGTTCAAATGGATGGAGTGAACCTTGAAATTGCTGAAGACGGATGTACTGTTGAGTTGGCCGGAGGCGTGAAGTTTACAGTTCCCTTGACGACAAGTGGATCAGAGCTTAATAAAAAAGCCAGCTAAGAACAAAATCAGGAAAGACAATGTCTGT
>JAGSHI010000009.1 GCA_023954635.1 Bacteriovoracaceae bacterium | reverse complement strand
TCTTTAATTACGATCTCACCAACTTTATTCATAACAATGTAAAAACCTTCTTCTGTTTTAGCAGTTTTTACGTTGTCGTAAGAAATTGTACCAGCGGTTCGAACTTCTGTTTTGTTAACTTGAGCACCTGCAGTTGCAGTACCACCAACGTGGAATGTACGCATCGTTAGCTGTGTACCCGGCTCACCAATTGACTGAGCAGCAATAACACCAACAGTTTCACCGATTGAAACTAGTCCACCTCTCGCAAGGTCACGTCCAAAACAACTTGCACAGAAACCGTGTTTCTCATTACAAGTTAGAACTGATCTCACTTTAATCTGATCGATTTCATTATCAAGAAGAGAATCTAGATCAGTACTGATGAACATATGATTTCTTTGGAATAATTCTTCTCCACTAGAATTCACAACAGCTTGAGCGGCCACACGACCCATAACTCTTTCAGCGGCATGTTCAACGATCTCACCGTTTTCAATTCTTGAAGTAACAGTCACACCATCAGTCGTTCCACAATCAACGTTTCTAATAATACCGTCTTGAGCAACGTCAACTAGTCGTCTTGTTAGGTATCCAGAGTTCGCTGTTTTAAGGGCCGTATCGGCAAGACCTTTACGGGCACCGTGAGTAGAAACGAAATACTGAAGAACCGAAAGACCTTCACGGAAATTTGAAGTAATCGGTGTTTCAATAATTTCACCAGAAGGTTTGGCCATTAGACCCCTCATGGCTGCCAACTGTCTCATCTGAGCAGTTGAACCCCTCGCTCCAGAATCGGCCATCATATAAATTGAATTAAATGATGGTGCTTCTTCTGTCTCACCTTTTTCGTTTGTAAATTTATCGTTTGAAATTCTTTCAAGCATAACTTTCGTTAGCTTTTCATTGGTCTGGGCCCAAACATCAACGATCTTATTGTATCTTTCACCATTGGTAATAGAACCTTCGTTGTACTCTTCCCAAATTCCATCAACAACAGCATAAGCTTCGTCGAGAATTCCTTGTTTTTCTTTTGGAATAACCATGTCGTTAACGTTAATTGAAATACCAGCTTTAGTTGCATACTGATAACCAAGTCTCATAAGAGAGTCGGCAAGAAGAACTGTATCTTTTTCAGATCCAACTCTATAAGCGTGATCAATTAGTTTCCCGAGAGGTTTTTTCCCTAGAACCTTGTTGATATCTGAGTATGTAAGACATTTTGGAACTGCATCGTAAACAAATGTACGACCAACAGTAGTCTCAACAATCTCACCTTCAACTCTCACCTTAATAGGTGACTGCAAGTGAAGCTTTCCTGAGTGGTAAGCGAATTGGGCCTCTTCTTTTGAAGAGAATGTTTTCCCGTATCCACGTGCATAAGGTCTAATTCTTGTCATGTAATAAAGACCAAGAACGATATCCTGAGAAGGAACAATAATTGGTGTTCCATCTTTTGGAGAAAGAATGTTGTTTGTCGACATTGCAAGAATACGACACTCAACTTGAGCCTCTAATGAAAGAGGAACGTGAACGGCCATCTGGTCACCGTCGAAGTCAGCGTTGAAGGCCGTACATACGAGTGGGTGAAGTTGAATAGCTTTACCTTCAATTAGAGTTGGCTCAAATCCTTGAATACCAAGTCTGTGAAGAGTAGGTGCACGGTTTAGAAGTACTGGGTGCTCTTGAACAACTTCTTCAAGGATATTCCAAACTTCTTCTTTTTGTTGGTCAACCATCTTCTTAGCAACTTTAATAGTTGTACAGTGACCTTTTTCAATTAGCTTGTTGTAGATAAATGGCTTGAAAAGTTCGAGGGCCATAAGCTTAGGAATACCACATTGGTGTAGTCTAAGAGTTGGACCAACAACGATTACAGAACGTCCTGAATAATCAACACGTTTACCAAGAAGGTTTTGTCTGAATCGACCTTGCTTACCTTTTAGCATATCAGAAAGTGATCTAAGTGGACGCTTGTTAGCTCCAGTAAATACTTTCCCTCTTCTACCATTATCAAAAAGAGCATCGACTGCTTCTTGAAGCATTCTCTTTTCGTTTCTAATAATGATTTCTGGAGCGTTTAGTTCTTTAAGTCTCTTTAAACGGTTGTTTCTGTTGATCACTCTTCTGTAAAGATCGTTAAGATCAGAAGTAGCAAATCGACCAGCTTCAAGAGGAACTAGAGGACGAAGATCAGGAGGAAGAACTGGAATAACTTCCATCATGAACCACTCAGGTCTGTTGTCAGACTTAAGCATTGATTCAACAACTTTCAATCTCTTTACGATCTTAGTTCTTGCCATCTCAGTAGTCGCAGCAGCAAGACCTCTTCTCAATTCTTTATTATCAATATCAAGGTCAACTCTTCTAAGCATTTCTTTGATAACTTCTCCACCCATACCGGCTTCGAACTCAATTCCTTGCTCTTTTAGTTCATGATATTGTTGTTCAGTGATTACACGACCAACTTCAAGTCCACCCTCAACATCGTTAGTGGCAGATTCAGTCACGATATAAGCTTCGTAATAAAGTACTTTTTCAAGTTCTTTAAGAGTTAAGCTTAAAAGTGCACCAAGTCTTGATGGTAGTGATCTAAGAAACCAAATATGGGCAACAGGAGCAGCAAGCTCAATATGTCCACATCTCTCTCTTCTAACTTTAGAAAGTGTAACTTCAACACCACACTTCTCACAAACTACTCCTCTGTGCTTCATACGCTTGTATTTTCCACAAATACATTCGTAATCTTTTACAGGTCCAAAAATTTTGGCACAAAAAAGCCCATCTCTTTCTGGCTTAAATGTTCTGTAGTTAATCGTTTCAGGTTTTTTTACTTCACCAAATGACCACTCACGAATCGTATCAGGTGATGCCATCTTAATAGATACGGCCTGAACGCTTACAGGATCTTTTGGTTTGTCAAAAAAGTTTAAAAGGTCTTTCATTTTCTTTAGCCCTCTTATAAGGGCCGGAACTTAAGTTCCGGCATAATTAGTTATTACTATCTAACAAGTTCTCTTCTTCAGTTTGCTCTTCGAGTTTTACATCAAGACATAGTGCTTGAAGTTCTCTAATAAGAACGTTGAAGGATTCCGGAAGACCAGGTTCAAGAACTTGTTCACCCTTAACGATTGACTCATACATTCTTGTACGTCCAATAACGTCATCAGACTTCACAGTTAAGAATTCCTGAAGAGTGTAAGCTGCGCCATATGCTTCAAGGGCCCAAACTTCCATTTCTCCAAGTCTCTGTCCACCAAACTGCGCTTTACCACCAAGAGGTTGTTGAGTCACAAGTGAGTATGGTCCAGTTGATCTTGCGTGAAGTTTTTCATCTACAAGGTGGTGAAGTTTAAGCATGTACATGGCACCAACAGTTACCTCTTCGGCAAATGCTTCACCAGTCATCCCGTCAAACAAAGTTGTTTTCCCTGAAGGATCAAGATCCGCAAGTCTCAACATATCTCTGATATCTTCTTCTGAAGCACCATCAAAAACTGTTGTAGAGAATCTAACACCTGTAGCAAGTTGCTTAGCAACTTCTTTAACTTGTTTGTCACTAGCTTTAGTCAGCCAGTTCTTAACATCATCAGACTTATAAATGTCGTAAATATAATCTTTAAGCTCATGAATTTTAGCTTGCTCTTCAAGCATAACCTTCATTTTTTCACCAAGACCACGTCCGGCCCAACCAAGGTGTAATTCAAGAAGCTGACCAATGTTCATACGTGATGGAACCCCTAGTGGGTTAAGTACAATATCAACCTGAGTACCATCAGCAAGGAAAGGCATATCTTCTAAAGGTAGTACGTTTGAAATAACACCTTTGTTTCCATGTCTTCCGGCCATCTTATCACCTGGCTGCAACTTTCTTTTAATTGCAACGTAAATGATAACTTTCTTAATTACTCCAGGAGGAAGCTCGTCACCTCTGTGAAGTTTAGCAATTTCATCATTTGCTCTTTGTCTCACTCTATTAATTCTGTTTCTTACGTCAGCAAAGTACTCACCAAGTTGCTCTTCAAGAGAAGCTTCAAGTGGTAAGTATCCGATGAGTTCAAAAGGAATTGAAGTTAGAACATCAGCAGTGATGTCAGAACCCTTTGCGAGAAGTTCAGAAGAACCATCTTCAGAAACAAGTTTATCAGTTGTCTTCACACCCTTAAGCATCTTAGCAATTCTTTGGATTGAAGAAGTTTGAATAGACTTAATTTCGATTCTTTCGTCTCTTCTAATAAGAGTCGTTTCATTTTCAATAATTTCTTTAGATCTTGTACATGGCTCAACACCTTCTCTAGTGTAAACCTTTGCATCAATAACAGTTCCTCTAACAGAACTAGGTGATCTAAGTGAAGTATCTTTAACGTCCCCAGCTTTGTCACCGAAGATAGCCTTAAGTAGCTTTTCTTCTGGAGAAAGTTGAGTTTCACCTTTTGGAGTAATTTTACCAACGAGGATATCGCCCGGCTTAATGATAGCTCCAACTCTAATGATACCTGCTTCATCTAAATCTTTAAGAGCTTCTTCACTTACGTTTGGAATATCTCTTGTGATTTCTTCTTTACCTAGTTTTGTATCTCTAGCTTCAACTTCGAAACTTTCGATGTGAACTGAAGTAAAGACGTCTTCTGCAAGAAGGTGCTCAGAAATGAGGATTGAATCTTCATAGTTGTAACCACCCCAAGGCATAAATGCCACGAGGATGTTTTGACCAAGGGCCAAGTCACCATTATGAGTTCCAGGTCCATCACCAATCACCTGACCTTTAGAAACCTTGTCACCTTCTTTAACGAGGGCTTTTTGATTGTTCGAGGTGTTTTGGTTAGTTCTTTGGTATTTAACAAGTTTGTAAATATCAACACCAGATTCACCTTCAGCAAACTTGTCTCTTTGAATAACGATTCTGTTTGAATCAACAAAGATAACTCTTCCGTCTGCTTCAGCAAAAAGAATCGCACCAGAGTCTTTAGCCACAACAGCTTCAACACCAGTTCCGACAATCGGAGCATCAGTTTTTACAACAGGCACGGCCTGTCTCATCATGTTTGATCCCATCAAAGCCCGGTTAGCATCATCATGCTCCAAGAATGGAATAAGAGAAGTTGCAATGGAAATCATCTGTGTAGGTGATACGTCCATTAGGTCAACATCATCAGCATTAACAAGCGAGAATTCACCGTAGGCTCTAGCTGCTACGTGCTCACCGTCAACTTTTCCGTCTTTAATATGATTAACATCAATCTGAGCAATAACTTTCCCTTCTTCTTCGAAGGCAGAGAAATATTTTGGCTCAAGAATTGTCTTATCTTCTTTAACAACCTGATAAGGTGTTTCGATAAATCCGTACTCAGAAACTCTTGCATATGTTGCAAGTGAAGTAATTAGACCAATGTTTGGTCCTTCAGGAGTCTCAACAGGACACATTCTACCGTAGTGAGTAGAGTGAACGTCACGAACCTCAAAACCAGCACGTTCACGTGTAAGACCACCAGGTCCAAGTGCAGAAAGTCTTCTCTTGTGAGTTACTTCTGAAAGTGGATTTGTTTGATCCATAAATTGTGACAACTGTGAAGAACCAAAAAATTCTTTAACAGCAGCCGCAACTGGCTTTTGGTTAACAAGATCGTAAGGCATCATGGTTTCAATTTCTTGAATGGCCATTCTTTCCTTAACCGCTCTTTCCATTCTTACAAGACCAACTCTGAATTGGTTCTCAAGAAGTTCACCTACAGCTCTTACTCTTCTGTTACCAAGGTGGTCGATATCATCAACTTTACCTTTACCGTTGTTTAGTTCAACAAGGTAATTGGCCGTTCTAATAATATCTTCGTGAGTTAGTACTGTGTTTTCAACTGGTACATTCATTCCAAACTTATAATTAACCTTCATTCTACCAACTCTTGAGAGATCGTATTTTTCTGGGTTAAAAAATAGGTTTTGGAATAGTAGTTCAGATGCTTCCACTGATGGTGGCTCACCTGGTCTTAGTCTTTCAAAGATTTTAACCAGAGCATCTTCTCTAGAATCAGTCTTATCAAGAAGTAATGTATTTCTGATTTGATCACCAAAGTTAATCATATCAATGTAAATACATTTAATATCTGTTCTACCTGCTGCAACAAGCTCTTGAATTTTACCTTCACTTAAGGCTTCGTTAGCAAGGCAAAGAACCTCACCAGTTGACTCATCAAAGATGTCTTCAGCAACAACTTTTCCGACAATTTCTTCAAGCTCAGCTGGAATTGTTTCAAGTCCAGCTTCTTTCATTTTACGAGCAGAGGCTTTTGTAAACTTTTTACCTTTTTTAACAAGAACTGCACCCTTAGGATCCAGTATGTCATGCATTGCTCTTGTACCAATAAGAAGACTAAAATCTAGATTTCTAGTGTACTCTCCTTTGGCATCAAGCTTAACAGTTTCCATTTCATAGAACATATCTAGAAGTTCAGAAGTGGAATACCCCATGGCCTTAAGAACCACAGTTGCATGCAACTTTCTCTTTCTATCAATTCTAGCAAATAGAATATTTTTATGATCAAACTCAAAGTCTAACCAAGATCCTCTATGTGGAATAATTCTTGATGAATAAAGAAGTTTTCCACTTGAGTGTTTTTTCCCACTATCGTGTTCAAAAATAATACCTGGAGATCTGTGAAGTTGAGATACGATAACTCTTTCAGTTCCGTTGTAAACAAATGAACCATTTCTGGCCATCAAAGGAATGTTACCTAGATAAACTTCCTGTTCCTTAACAGATGAAACTGATCTTTGTTCATTTCCATCTTTATCAACAGTCACTTCATAGAAAACAAGTCTTACAACAACCTTTAAAGGTGCTTCGTAAGATAGTCCTCTTTGACGACATTCCTTAACTGTATATTTTGGCTCTTCGAGAGAATAGCTTACAAACTCCAAAGAAACAGTTTTGTTGAAATCGTGGATAGGAAAGACAGAATTAAATACTGCCTGTAGACCCATGCTCTCTCTCTTGGCGGGAGGAACATCTCTTTGAAGAAAATCTTCATAAGACTTGGTCTGAAGTCTCATAAGAGGTGGGGTTTCAAGAACTCTCGGTGTATTCGAAAAATTCTTGCGATACCATTCGTTCGGGGCAAAAACCTTAGTCATTGGGATCTCCTGTGACTCACAAATGTTTCCCTTTCGGGATTTTTTAAAAACGCAAAAAGGTGTGAAAGGAGTTAGCCTTTCACACCTGTTATAAAGCCTGAAATAATCAGGTTAAATTACTTAAGATCAGCTTTGGCACCAGCAGCTTCAAGTTTCTTCTTGATTTCTTCTGCTTCTGCTTTATCAACGCCTTCTTTAACAGCTTTTGGAGCACTTTCAACTAGGTCTTTTGCTTCTTTAAGTCCAAGTCCAGTGATCGCTCTAACTTCTTTAATAACGTTAATTTTCTTAGCACCAGTTTCAGTAAGCATTACAGTAAATTCTGTTTGCTCTTCAGCAGCTGCACCAGCAGCGGCACCAGCAACAGCTACAGGAGCAGCTGATACACCAAATTTTTCTTCCATTTCTTTTACAAGGTTAGCCATATCAAGGACTGACATTTGAGAAATGTGATCGATTAGTTGTTCGTTTGTAAGTGACATAATATTCTCCTAAAATTTTTTAAAATTATTCTTCAGTTTTTTCTTCTGTTGCAACGGCTTCTGCAGGTGCTTCTTCAGTCGCTGTCGCTTCTGGAGTAACACTTTCTCCGGCCTCAGCTTTGTCTTTCAATTGATTCATCAATCTAGCAAAAGCAGAAACTGGTGCATTCATAGTTGCAAGTAAAGTTCCAAGCATTTCTTCTCTAGATGGTAGATCAGCCAGTTCATTGATCTGGTTGACACTTAATTCCTCACCATTAAGGAATCCACCTTTAAGCTCAATAACATCAAACTCTTTCCCTGCTGTCTTTAATGCTTTGGCAACGGCCGGAGCATCTTCAAAAGCGAAGGCAAGTGCATGAGGTCCTTTGAGCTCAGCAAGAAGTTTCTCTGCATACGTACCAGCTGCGGCACGAGTGAAGAGAGTGTTTCTTGTGACAACAACCTTACCTTGGGCTTCACGGATTTCTTTACGAACTTGAACGGAATCGTTTGAAGGAATTCCAATCAGGTTTGTTAGGAAAAGCGCTCGAGCACCTTCGATGTCTTTTTTAAGACCGTCGACTAAGGCTTCTTTGTCGGCTCTGTTTAACATAAACCCTCCTAAATTGGAGGTTGGTTTCAAGCAGGATTTCTAGACAACAACCTTGTCGTCAACCGACTATCTTCAACCTCTCTTAATTAATATTAACCAACTGAAGCAGTTGCTTCCATTGTATCCATTTTAATACCAGGTCCCATTGAAGTACTGATAGTCAAAGACCTCATAAATGTACCTTTTGAACTTGCTGGTTTTGCTTTTACGATTGCAGTAATGATGGCATCGATATTTTGTTTCAATTGCTCATCAGTGAAAGATTTCTTTCCTACTGGTACGTGAATAATTCCGTTTTTCTCAGTTCTGTATTCAACTTTACCGGCTTTTTGCTCAGTAACAGCTTTAGCAACATCAGTTGTAACAGTTCCAAGTTTTGGGTTAGGCATAAGACCTCTTGGCCCTAGGATTCTACCGATTCTTCCTAATTTACCCATCATATCTGGAGAAGCGATCATTCTATCGAATTCAAGCCATCCACCAGAAATTTTTGTAACGAGTTCATCAGAACCAACAAAATCAGCTCCAGCATCTTCTGCCTTCTTAATGTTTTCACCAGAAGTGATCACACAAATTCTAACAGACTTACCTGTTCCAGCAGGAAGAGCGATTGCCCCTCTAATCATTTGATCAGCGTGTCTTGGGTCAACACCAAGTCTGAATGCTAGATCAACTGTTTCATCAAATTTTGCAAATGCCACATCTTTAGTAAGCTTGATGGCATCATCTATAGAATAAGCTTTAGTTGTATCAACTTTAGCCAATGATTCTGTAAACTTTCTCGATTGTTTTTTCATTTCGCCACCCCTTAATAGTCAAGCTTAAGGCCCATAGATCTTATGGAACCTTCGATTGTTCTGTGAGCTGCTTCCGGTGAACCTGCTGTTAAATCAGGCTTCTTCGTTTCTGCAACTTCTTCTACAATTTTCTTAGCAACACTTCCTGCAACTTCGTGTCCTGGTTTTTGTGAACCAGACTTAAGCTTCAGGCCTTTCTTTAATAAGAAAGATGCTGGTGGTGTTTTTGTAACAAACGAAAATGATCTGTCAGAGTAAACAGTGATAATGGTAGGAAAAATCATTCCATTATCTTTTTGGGTTTTTGCATTGAAGGCCTTGCAAAATTCCATGATGTTCACACCTTTTTGTCCAAGTGCTGGACCAATTGGTGGTGACGGGTTGGCTTTACCGGCTTCAATTTGAAGTTTGATAAAACCTGATACTTTTTTAGCCATTTCTAACTCCTCGAAAGCAATTAATGCTATCTACCAACAATACAAAGAAAATTAAGATACTTTTTCAACTTGAGTGAAGTCGAGTTCCACCGGTGTTGGTCTACCGAAGATCGAAACATTCACACGTATCTTACCTTTCTCGTTAACTTGTTCAATTGTTCCCACAAATGAGGCAAATGGTCCCTCAATAACCTTAACTTGTTCACCTTCACTGAAGTCAACAGAAGCTCTTGGTTTTTTCACATCTCCAGCAACTTGTCCGATCATGTAAGCGGCTTCATCATCTGAAATTGGTGTGGGCTTATCAGTGGTTCCACCAACGAAACCAGTGATTTTATCTGTGTCTTTTACCAAGTGCCATGTTTGCTCATTCATTTCCATTTTGAGTAAAACATATCCTGGGAAAAACTTTTTCTTTATTGTTCTCTTCTTACCATTAGCATTGGTAACAACTGTTTCTTCAGGAACAAGAATGTCTCCAAAAAACTCACCTAACCTATAGTTAGTGATTCTCTCTTTAAGAGCTTTTTGTACTTTGTTTTCCTGACCAGTAAGAGTCTTGGCAATAAACCATTTAAAAGAAGAGTTTTCTTCTACAACTTCTTCAGACTCACCTTCTTCACCAGTGGTCTCTTCTGTTGCTTCAGTTTCTTCTGCTGATGCCTCAACAGTTCCTTCTTCAGCTGGAGTTTCTGCAGTCGTCGTTTCTTCCGCAGTCTCTTCAGTGGTTGTTGTTTCTTCTGTTGTCATTTCAACTTCTTTGACTTGATCGTCACTCATGGTTGTCTACCTTCTCAGTAAATGAGTTCCAAAATTTTTCTAAATGTAAAATCAACTCCGACAAAAATACTACTAATGATGGAAACACCAATGATGATTCCAATAGTAACTTTGACAACAGAGTCTTTATCCGGCCAAACAACCTTAACCAACTCTCCGTACACTTCGTGCAAATGAGTTGAAGCTGTTTTATTTTTTAGTATTGAAATAAAAGTTGTTAAACCAACTAAAATTCCTACACCTTGTGAAATCATGATGAAGTATTTAACCTTAGCTTCAAGGTCAAACATTTCTCCCATAGATTCCAAAAATCTAATCGTTACAAATCCAGCAAGAATACTGACGATAGCAATAAATGAATTAATCCACTTTCTGCCGTCTTCACTCTTAATAATCGACATAAACTTCCTTGGGTAATATTCCCTGTCGCAACAAAATTGTTGCTAAATTAAATGCTTAGAGTCCACAAGTCTTGCATATTTCCTATAATTGGCACGGAATGTAAATACCTTTTTTCAGTATTTTATTGCTGCGCAGGGCAGGCCCGGCACGATTCTTGCTTGACCCCTCGCGCGCCCTGCAAAATATTAAACAAATATGCTGTTTAGCAAACCTTTCGCGCCTTCATTTTTGCCAAAGCTTGGCTGAGTGCCTAGCGACGACGAGGGAGTGTACTTTTGTACACGACTGAGAAGGAGTCGCTGGTACGAAGTCAATGTTTGGTAAAAAAGGAATCGCGAAAGGAAGTGAAAGTGGCGGGCGCAGAGGGATTCGAACCCCCAACCTATTGATTTGGAATCAACCGCTCTACCAATTAGAGCTATACGCCCACTTAAAGGCAAAAAAAAAGGCCAGCCCGAAAGCTGACCTTTAATATTTCTTAGATATTATTCAACAATATCAGAAACTGTACCGGCACCAATTGTTCTACCACCCTCACGGATAGCGAACTTAAGACCTTTTTCCATCGCGATTGGAGTGATTAGCTCAACTGCGAATGAAGTGTTGTCTCCTGGCATAACCATCTCAACACCATCTGGAAGAGTGATTGTTCCAGTAACGTCAGTCGTTCTGAAATAAAATTGTGGTCTGTATCCTTTAAAGATTGGAGTGTGTCTTCCACCTTCGTCTTTTGAAAGGATATAAACTTCTGAGTTGAATTTTTTGTGTGGAGTAATTGAACCTGGCTTACAAAGAACCTGTCCACGCTCTACATCTTCCCTCTTAGTCCCTCTAAGAAGTAGTCCAACGTTATCACCTGCTTGACCTTGATCAAGAAGCTTTCTAAACATTTCAACACCAGTAACGATAGTTTTAGTTGTTTCTCTAATACCAACAATTTCAACTTCTTCGTTTACATTGATGATCCCTCTTTCAACTCTACCAGTACAAACTGTACCACGACCTGAAATTGAGAAAACATCTTCAACTGGCATAAGGAAATCAAGATCTACGTCTCTAGCAGGAGTTGCGATGAAATCATCAACTGCTTGCATAAGCTCAAGAATCTTTTCTTTACCAATATTGTCGTCTCTACCTTCAAGTGCAGCAAGAGCTGAACCAGCAACGATTGGAGTATCATCACCAGGGTAATCATATGAAGAGAGAAGTTCTCTAATTTCCATTTCAACTAGCTCAAGTAGTTCTTCGTCATCAACTTGATCAACTTTGTTCAAGAAAACAACTAATGATGGAACACCAACCTGTCTCGCAAGAAGGATATGCTCTCTAGTTTGAGGCATAGGTCCGTCAGCAGCAGAAACAACTAGGATCGCTCCGTCCATTTGTGCAGCACCAGTAATCATGTTTTTTACGTAGTCAGCGTGACCTGGACAGTCAACGTGAGCGTAGTGTCTGTTAGCAGTTTCATACTCGATGTGAGCAGAGTTAATGGTAATCCCTCTTGCCTTTTCTTCTGGGGCAGAGTCGATTTCATCAAATGCAGCAGCATCTTTTCCCATTGCTTCAGCAAGTACTCTACTGATAGCAGCTGTTAATGTAGTTTTCCCATGGTCAACGTGTCCTACTGTACCAACGTTAACGTGGGGCTTGTCTCGATTAAACGTTTCCTTAGCCATTTCCGGTCTCCTTCAACTATAGTCACACGTAACTAATTTAATTATTAGAATAAAATATTCTAGTATCAATATACTCTTCGCAATTTTGAGTCAACAAAGTATTGTCGATAAATGCATCTGTGACAAGAAAAAATGCCCTAAAAGGCCTTTTGCACTGCCAGATTTCTCAAAACTTTATCTGTTTTACATTCTCGCCACCTAAATTAAGCACAAAAATGGAGCTTCCGGTGAGAATTGAACCCACGACCTCTCCCTTACCAAGGGAGTGCTCTACCACTGAGCCACGGAAGCAAACACTTCATAAAACAGAGCTAAGTATTTAATTCAAGAACAAAGTCCTGTAAAGCCACAATGTGGCCCTAAGACTTTATTCAATAAATTTCCATGGAAAAAATGGAGCGGGCAACAAGGTTCGAACTTGCGACCCCCAGCTTGGAAGGCTGGTGCTCTACCAACTGAGCTATACCCGCTTTTATTAAAATTTCAAAGATGGTGGCGAGAGATGGATTCGAACCATCGAAGGTATACACCGACAGATTTACAGTCTGTTGCCTTTGGCCACTCGGCAACCTCGCCACGATTATTGTAAAGTGGAGCTGGCTATAGGATTTGAACCTACGACCTGCGGTTTACAAAACCGCTGCTCTACCAACTGAGCTAAGCCAGCGAACTCGCCTTTAACGTGAGATATGTTTTAAACTCCCCGAAAAGATTTATCAAGAGTTTTTTATCTCCAAAACCGATTAAAGTTCAAACATTCCCAAAAAAAGTCGCGTAATGCCTGCCTGTATATACTTACTCGCTATTTTAAAAAATTTTGTATCCGGCACAACTTCCATCACGACGTGCACAAGATATTCTTTCTTTTCTTCATTATAGAAAAGAAAAAGTTTTCCATCTTTTCTCTTCACACCCTTAAGATTGAACCCTCGATCTGTCTTAAAAGACCAAGCCGTGATTTCGTTACCCACGGGCTCAAGCTCCCTATAGGTCGACTGTTCAACGATTTCCATTCTATTCACTGGCCACGGTGCATTCATAAAATATCGAGCATACTGAGTGTAAATTCTCTTACCACTTTGCATTCGGCTAGAAACAGTTCTCGAGCTCACAACATCAATTTCCTCAGCTCCGTCCGTGTAGTCTGACCATTTAGAAAAATCTGTAAACTGATTTACTATATCCTCATGTCCTAAATAGTTTTCAGCGACTAGTGTGGCAAAAAAACTCACAACAACCATTTTTCTTCCAGATGGATCTTTTTTAATAACCCCTCTTGAACAATAAAAATCTTGTTTAAAGCAATCTTTAGGTACATTAACGGCAAAAGTGTCTGTTGAAATACTTAGAATTAAAACGAAAAGAGAAATTAAGAGTGATCTCATGTAAACCTGCTTTGTTGTGTGTGTTCGCATGAACTTTAACTAAAGAAAGTTTACTTTGAAAAGAATTTTTCCATGGCCACAGCAGCAGCAACTGAAACATTAAGAGACTTAATTGGCCCCTGAGGCACTAAAGAAACGGTTTCCTTCACAACACGCGATACGGCATTGCTCATTCCAACATCTTCTGCACCAAAAACTAAACAGATTGGAACGTCATCAATATCTTCAAGTTGTTTCGTACTGTGTTCACTAAAACCAATAACTGAAATGCCTTTATCCATCAGCTTTTGAAGGGCCTTTGGAAGACTCGCACATTGAACTATAGGTAAGTATTCAACTGCACCGGAAGCAATACGACTAAAGCTAGGTCCTCGACCAAAATTTCCTTTAGTACTAATAATTATTGCGTCGACACCATAAAAAGCTGCAGTTCGCATGATCGCAGCACCGTTGTGAGCATCACTCACTTGATCGAGACAAATTAATTTTTTAACTTTTCCACTTTCGATTTCCTTGAAGAGATAATTAAGGTCTTTTTCCTCAATTCCATCCACAAGTAAAAATATTTGAGATGGAACTCTTTGATAATTAAATTCCATATCGTCGCAAAGGGCCTTCGCGCGCTCTTGAAGTTTATGAGAATCCATTAATTGAATTTCACATTTTTCTTCTAACTTTGTGAGGCCTGTCTTCTTTGAAAATTCTTTAAGTCCATCTCTGGTTGCAAAGATTCCGTGAATTCGCCGTCTAGGATTTTCTAGGGCTTCAGCAATTGAGTGAATTCCAAAAATGATATCTCTTTCCAAACTAGGCTCCACCAAAAGGGTCTGAAGGTTTATCAGTAACTGTATTATCTTCTAAAGCAAGTTGAGTTTTAAGTAACTCACTAAGCTTCGTGGCGACTTCTTCTGGTTTCACTTTTAATGTTGCACCATCAACTCGTCTGTTAATTTTGAGAAGACCGTCTTCTTTGAAGTCTCTCTCCCCTAGTACAAGTTGAAACGGAAGTCCTAAAAGATCTGCGTCTTTAAACTTAAATCCAGGTCCAGCTTTTCTATCGTCGTAAACAATATCAATTCCAGAATTTAAAAGTTCAGAATAAGTTTTCTCTGCGATCTCTTTGGTTTCATCAGATTTGGCAATGACAACAAAGTGAACGTCAGCAGGAGCAATTGCAACCGGCCAAACAATTCCTTTGTCGTCGTGATTCTGTTCGATACTAGCGGCAACCACTCTTGTGATCCCCATTCCATAACAACCCATAAGAGGGTGAATCGTTTTTCCATTTTGATCGAGAACAGAAACCTTCATAGACTTTGTATATTTGTCGCCCAACTGAAAAATATGGCCCGCTTCAATACCCTTTTTCATGTAAACAGGTTTACCTGACTCTATATCGAGATCACCAACTCTAGCTGTACGAAGGCTACAAACTTCATAGTCCTTAGTGTCTCTTGAAGGAACAAAACCTTCGAAGTGTTTATCATTTTCATTGGCACCAGTGACATAACTGGCATCGAGATTGACCTCACCATCAAAAACGACTTTAAGTTCTTTCTTTAAACCGTAAGGTCCAATAAAGCCTTTTTCCAACTGTAATTCTTTGAGCTCATTATCAGTCGCGGCAAGGATATGATCTGTTCCAAGGTATGAATTTAGTTTTAATTCATTAAGTTCATCGTCTCCAAGTAGCATCGCGAGAACAAAAGTTTCCTCATCCCCAGAAACTCCCTTATACACAAGAGATTTTAAAGAGTGATGTTGTGGAGACTTTAGAAAGTTACAAACGTCTTCAATGGTGGCCATGTTTGGCGTGTCGACACTTGAGATTTCTTTTTGATCTTTGTTCCAATCGAGTGGTGATCGTTTCGTTTCGGCCTTCTCAATATTAGCAGCATAACCGCTCTCGGAGAGGATAAGATCGTCTTCGCCAGTGTCAGCAATAACTTGAAATTCATGGGTTTTAGAGTCGGAAGAGGCCATGGCACCAGCATCAGCTTTAACCGCCACAAACTCGAGACCAATTCTCATTAAAATTCTTTCGTAGGCCTTAAACATTTCGTCGTAAATATTATCGAGGCAAGCCTTATCCGTATGAAACGTATAAGCGTCTTTCATAATAAATTCACGAGAACGCAAGAGACCAAAACGTGGTCGAATTTCATCTCTAAATTTCGTATTTACTTGATAGAGGTTGCAAGGAAGTTCTTTGTAAGACTTCACTCCCTTTGAAAAAATATCAACAATGGCCTCTTCGTTAGTTGGTGAAAGGCAAACGTCGCTATCTCTTTTGTCTTTAAACTTTAACATTTCAGTCATCAGATCCCATCGACCAGAAGACTTCCAAAGTTCACCTGGAGTAACCATTGTCATGAGTAGCTCTTGAGAGCCAGCTCGGTTCATTTCTTCGCGAACAATTCTTTCTACTTTTTGAATGCTTTTAAGACCAAAAGGTAAATAATTATAGAGACCAGCTCCACTTTTATGGATAAGCCCTGCTCTCATCATGAGTTGATGGGAAGGAACTTCAGCGTCGGCTGGAACTTCCTTATAGGTTTGCCAAAAAGCACGAGATAATTTCATAACCATTCCTTAATCGTTATAGCAATGAGTTAGAATTACCCAATTTTCGAGGTTCTGGCCACATTAAGTACAAATGTCGGTGATTTTAGTGAAAGTTTGGAGAGAGACCAAGTGGAAGTTCAAATGCTTCAACAGCTTCTTTTTGAAGAGATGAGGCCGAAACGATTTGATAAGCAGATTGAGTCTCAAGCAATTTTCTACACAAAAGATTGTGAAGATTATGACCGGATTTAAAAGTTGTGATTTTTCCGGCAATCTCATACCCAAGTAAACTAATGTCACCGAGAGTATCGAGAATTTTATGTCTTACGAATTCGTCTTTAAATCTTAGACCTTCTGGGTTCATCACTTTGAAGTCATCGAGAACGATGGCGTTATCAAGAGATCCACCTTTAATAAGTCCACGTCTCTTGAGCATGTCGACATCACGAAGCATACCAAAAGTTCTCGCTCGTCCAATTTCTTTGATGAAATTTTCACAGCTAAATTCGAAAACTTTATTTTGAGTCTTAATTAATGGGTGAATGAAATCAATTGTTGAGTCAATGATAAGTCTATTAGCAGGCTCGATTCTTGCCCACTTATCTTCAACTCTAACTTCGACTGGTTCGAGAACCACAAGAAACTTTTTTGAAGTATTTAGTGTAGCAATACCTGTGTCCTTAAGGACAAAGACAAACGAAGCACCAGATCCGTCCATAATTGGAACTTCCGGTCCGTCGATTTCACAAAAAACATTATTAACTCCCAGGCCATAAAGAACTGAAAGAAGGTGTTCAACAGTGTGAACACTGTTTACTCCACCACCTAATGTCGTATTATTTTCTGTCGCCCCAACTGTTGTGGCGTCAGCTTTTAGAGTTTCTGCAGAAGGAAGATCGATTCTTTTAAACTGGATACCAAAATTCGCTTCAGCTGGGTGAAGTGTCATTGTCACTTTTTTACCGGAGTGAATTCCTATCCCGGTAATACTGACTTTTTTGGCTATAGTTCGTTGATAAAGCATCAATTTGTCCTAGAATTTCAGTGAGTTATTTATACTAATCTGTCTCATAAGTTTTTGGCAATATCTAAGTCTAGTATAATCGGACGTTTAAAAATCCGACTAAACACTGCAACTTTTGCCCATAAAGCGAAATTCAAAGTTTACCGCTTGTAACAAATTCTACTCCGTTCAGCGAGGTGAAATACTTAAATTGTAAAAAAGAGTATGATTTCAAACGCTTTAATCCTTTCCTTATCGCCCATAATTTGAAGTTATTTTCAAAACTGCCCACTTTTTGATCCAAGTTTGGAGCAAGTTTTTGATTTCACGGGTGTATTCTCTTTTACAGGAACACCCTCCAAGGATAGTATAACTATATAAAATTATTTGATTTTATCTAAATTGACTTGAATATCGACTGAAATAAGGGGCTTAAGCACCATGAAAATCATCTCAACTGTCCTCATCTTATTCCTTATCTCCTCCTGCGCTTCTAAACCTGTGCTCTATCCCAATGGACACTTAAAAAAGGTAGGAAAAAAGAAGTCCCAATCAGATATCAAACTCTGTATGGCCGAGGCCGATGAATATATGGAAAGTAGTGACGCCAAAAGAATTTTAAAGTCAGCTGGAAAAGGTTCCATTTTTGGTTCAGCAGTCGGAGCTGTTACAGGTCTTTTGACTGGGGATGTGTTGAGAGGAGCAACCTCAGGAGCCGTTATTGGAGGTACCGCCGGCGGTGTTGGGGAAGCAATTTCTCCAGACCAACTTGAAAGAAATTATGTAAATCATTGCCTTCATAAGAAAGGTTATAAAATTATTGGATGGGATTAAGATGAGTACAATTTGGGCCAATAAAGAACTCACTCCAGAAATTTGTCATACACGTTTTCCTGGAACCATGATGGAAGCCTTAAAAATTAAAATTGAGGAAGTTGGAAATAACTTCATTAAGGCCTCGATGCCAGTTTTTGAAAATACCATCCAACCTTTTAAGTTACTTCACGGAGGTGCTTCAGTTGCCTTGGCCGAAAGTATTGGCTCCATGGCCTCAAACTTAGTTCTTCAAGAATCTGGCAAGGTTGCTGTCGGTCAAAGTATTAATGCCAATCATATAAGGCCAGTTCCCTATGGAAAATTTGTCAATGCCATTACGAAGCCAGTTCATTTGGGTAAATCAAGTCACGTTTGGGAAATTGAGATTTTCAATGAGGATAACAAGATCGTTTGTGTCTCACGACTAACTATGGCGGTAATAGAGAAACCCGGCCAATAATTGCCGTAATTAAAATAAATTTATAGAATTAATGAGTTCACGTGCATTCATGGAGGATTAAATGCGAACTGCTGTCTTTATCTTTTTTCTTTTCGTCTTATTTAATAATTTCTCATCCGCTTCGGAAGGAAAGCTTATTTACGCTAAAGGCGTAGTTCAAGTTCTCGACAAGAAGAAAAATAAGAAAATGTTCCAGCGAATTAAAAAAGGTGCAACTTTTAATGCTGGAGATATTATTAGAACAAAAAAGGGTGCTCTTGCCATCTTAGAATTAGCAGGTGGTTCTAAACTCAAACTAAACTCTGCTAGTGCTGTTACTATTAAAAAAGCGAAAAAAAATGATGAAGAAGTAAGGTTAAATAGAGGAAGTGTTTTTATTAACGTTTTTAAAAGCAAACTTAATAAAAAAACAAAACCTAGATTCAGGCTTAAAACAAAAACTGTTTCTATGGGAGTTCGAGGAACTAGCTTTTTTGCCTCATTTGGAGAGAAGGCCAAAAAGAAAAAGCAGAGAAGAGATTTATGGATGTGTGTAAATACAGGACTTGTCGAAGTAACTAGTAACAAATCCAAACAGAAAGTTAGTGTTAAGGCCGGCGAAGGAATTAAAGTCGAAAAAGGAAATAAGATAAGTGAGCCAAAACCACTTGAGTGGACCAAGAAACTCAATTGGAATATGGAAGAAAGTAAAGGTGACCTAGTCAATAAAGCGTCAATAGAAAGTGCTTATACTGATGTCTTGGATGAAGACTATGACTAAGTTTTTTCTGCTGTTTTTATTCACTTTTCCAGTAATCGCGGACCACCACGTTCCAGATAATATTGAAGCAGGCACAAATGCTGCTGCAACAATTAGAGTTCACCATAAAAAGAATAAAGTTCTCTATCACTTCGATTACGAACAAACAGATAAAATAAATAACAGGGTTGATAAGCGATACACTCTCGGTGTTCGCTACCGATTTATGAAAAACTTTAAGGCCGGACTTTATTATAGCCTTCGCTATGGTCAACGCCACGATGAAGACTGGATCTCAGGACCAAATCCTCCTCACTGGATTTGGATAGACACTTCAAAAAGATCTGAAAACTTTGTCGGTCTTGAGTTGATTCCAAGATTTTTAGTTCATTTCCTACCAGGAACTTGGGTGGGAGAAACTCGAGTAAAAATTGAGAGAAATTTTTTCAATGACAACAATACAGTAAAGTTGAAACCTGGCCTTACTTATTTTTGGATGGGAGACTCAGGCCCCTTTATGAACTTGTTTGCACAAGCTGAACTTTATATTCCCCTAAATTACGGGGAAGAAACCATTTATGAAAAGTGGTTCTACCTTGGTGCTCTTTATCACTATTCAAAAATTTTTAAACCTGGAATTTTCTTTTCTGTTTATGAAAAAGTTTGGACGCAAACAGAGGCCTTTAAAACGTTAAAGAATGATACTTATAAAAATACCGAGAAAGGTAATCTGGTTGGGATAACTCTAAACTTTAGAATTCCTTAAACTCATCTAAATGCCCAATCGCTTTATCTGAAATCTGTCGCCCTCTTGGAGTTCTAAGCACAAAACCTTCTTTTAAAAGATAGGGTTCAAAGACATCTTCGATTGTACTTCTATCTTCACTTAAAGTTGCACAGAGAGCTTCAATCCCAACAGGTCCTCCACCATAATAATCTTGAATAACTGTTAGAATTTTTCGATCCATTCGATCGAGTCCAGAGTTATCAATTTCCATAAGGTTTAAAGATGTTGAGACTTCGTTAGGACAAATAGAATCTTTTCCTCGAACTAGAGAAAAATCTCGAACTCTCCTTAGAATTCTATTAGCAATCCGAGGTGTTCCTCTAGAGCATGAAGCAATCATATTTTTAGCATCTGATTCAATTTTAATTTTTAATTTTGCGGCATTATTCTCTACAATTTGGGCCAACTCATGTGGATGATAGAAATCAAAATGAAGATTGGCCATAAATCTATCCCTAAGAGGGTTAGAGAGTAGTCCGGACCTTGTTGTTGCTCCAATAAGTGTAAACGGAGCAATTTCAATTTGCATCGTTCGAGCAGCTGGGCCCTGACCAATGACAATATCGAGACGGTAGTCTTCCATTGCCGAGTAGAGAATTTCCTCTACAGAAATATGCATTCGATGAATTTCATCAATAAAGAGAACATCACCTGCTTGAAGATTTGTTAGGATGGCCGCCAAGTCACCTTTTCTCTCGATGGCCGGACCAGAAATGACATGAAGTTCACTTCCAAGTGCATTGGCTATAATCATGGCGAGTGAAGTTTTTCCAAGGCCAGGAGGCCCAGACAAAAGTGCATGATCCATTGCCTGTTTTCTAATTTTTGCAGACTCAACCATGACTTCAATATTCTTAACGACTTTTTCTTGTCCTATATATTCAGAAAAGTTCTGTGGACGTAGACGATTTTCTTGATGCCTTTCTTTTTCAGTTTCCTCTGGATTTACAAGTCTGGTTTCTTCCATGCTTACACTTCCTTCAGTACGAGGTGTACCAATTGTTCAGCTCTTTGAATTTGCGCTTCAGCTAAAACTTTTTGAGCGATTGGAATTATTTTATCTTCGCTAAATCCCAACTCTTTACAGGCCATCAATGCATCTTGAATGATTTGATTATCGTTCACCTGAACTTCAGATTTTTCTAATGGCTCAGCTACAGTTAATTCTACTTGTTCTGTCATAACAGGAGATGTGACCTCTTCCCATTTTGTCATGGCATCAGAATACATTTTGGCCTTAGCAATTTTTCCTTTCAAATCTAAGATCAACTGGCTCGCAGCTTTTTCACCAACTCCTGGAGCTTTTTTAAGTAGAGCTTTATTTTCCATCATGACAGCATTGATAATATTTTCACCGCCAAGATTCATCAACATTGAATAAGCAGACTTAGGACCAACACCTTTTACTTTTGTTAAAAGTTCAAAAAGTTTTTTCTCTCTAAGGTTAGAAAATCCATAAAGCTCTTGAGAAGCTTCTTTAATAACGTGAGAAATAAAAAGACTCGCCTTTGAACCTTCGGCCAAAACTTGCTGACAAAATATTTGATAACCAACACCAGTGCTGGTGTTTAAAATAAGATCGTAACCATCACTAAAAACAACAGTACCGTTTAAAAATCCAATCATTTTTCAAACCCTCTCGAAAATACTTGTTTTAGTGAGCGGCCCCCACTAAAAGCTTTGTGTGTGTTGTTTGCTGTTTTCTTTTGAACGTTCCTGTTCAATGCATGACAAACGGCAATGGCCAGAGCATCTGTTTCGTCGTGAGAAGTAAATTCCCTTTTTCCAAACATCATAGATATGGCCTTATCTATACTTTCTTTATTGGCGTGCCCGTGCCCAGTTACTGATGACTTTACCAGATTAGGTGAGTATTCAAAAACTCTTCTCTGATAATTTTCCATAAAAGCTGCCATCATCGCACCCCTTGCCTGAGCAAGCTTAGCTAATGAAGTTACACTTTTTACATAGATTAAAGATTCAATAGATATCTCTTCGGGAGAATATTTTTCGATAAGCTCAATACCACTGGCATGAATCGGCCCAAGCCTATCCATTAGATCGAGCTTCGAATCGTACTTAAGTGTTCCCGAATCAATGTAAGTCATTTTTCGGCCCTGAAGTTCAATGACTCCATAACCTGCTTTTAATGAACCGGGATCGATACCCAAAATAATCATAAGAAATAATAACGCGAGATGAAAAGGAGTGTCTACGCCCAATTAGTCAAAGACCTTTGGCCTTCCCACGAAAGAAATGTCCCACATAAAAAATGAGGGATCCGCCAACCAGTTGTAAAAACTCGAGTTGACCATACTGGCCCTTATCCATCCCACTGAACATACAGAGAGTGACAGCGGTGAGACCTATAAGTTGGAGGCCGAAGCCTGTGTAAAACATCATAGACGTTGTGTATCAATTAAAAAGTCTTCTGAAAAGTCCTTAGCAAAGTCTTCCTCTTTATATAGTATGGATCAAACCATCACATAGGATTCTGACTATGACAGAACTTTATAAATCCAAGCCTGTCGTTGAAAAACAACTTCTCTATTTAAAAGACAAGTGTCTTGAATTAAAGAAAAAAGGTGTCGAGCCTTCGATGAAAGTTATTCTCGTGGGAAATAATCCGGCCAGCCTGATCTACACCAGAAATAAGAAAAAATTCTGTGAAAAATTTGAGGCCCTATGTGAAATCATCCACTTGGATGAGGGGATTACTGAAAAAGAGTTTTTGGAGCAGGTCAAAGAAATTTCAAATGACCAATCTGTTCACGGCTGCTTTATTCAACTCCCACTTCCTTCTCAATTAAAGCATATAGATGTTGGAAATCTCATCCCACCAGAAAAAGATGTCGACGGATTTCATAAAGACAATCTCAATATGCTCCTTCACGGAGATGAGGAAAATGCACTTCTTCCCTGCACACCCAAAGGCATTATTACGATGCTTGAACATTACGGGGAAAGCCTTGAAGGAAAGAATGTCGTGGTTATTGGCAGAAGTATGATCGTTGGAAAGCCCATGACATTGATGATGATCAACAAAAATGCCACCGCAACGATTTGCCACAGCAGAACCAAAGATCTTAAGGCCCACACAATGGGAGCCGATATTATTGTTTCCGCGGTGGGCAAGGCCAAATTTTTAAATAAAGAATTTTTAAACCAAGATGGTAACCAAGTTCTTATCGACGTTGGCATGAACCACGACAGTGACGGAAAACTTTGCGGAGATATTGACCGCGAAGACGTACTCGAACACTGCAAAGCAATAACCCCAGTGCCTGGAGGAGTGGGTCCAATGACAATTCTCTCCTTGGCCCAAAACCTTTTACAAGCAGCTGAAAAGAGCTTATACAAGTAATTCGCAAATTTTTGGAGATCATAGAGATGAGCAATCTTACTACCTCACTTCATGCAAAACACCTTGAACTAAAAGCTAAAATGGCACCCTTTGCTGGATTTGAAATGCCAATTCAGTACACTTCGGTCAAAGAAGAAGTTATTGCTGTTAGAGAAAATGTCGGTGTTTTTGATGTGAGCCATATGGGCGAGTTTTTCGTTGAAGGTCCAGATGCTCACAAGTTTGTTGATCATATAATGACTAATGATTTTTCTGGAGCTGGAGCGCTAAAAGCAGTTTACTCTCCACTTTGCCGAGACAATGGAACTGTTATTGATGATCTCATTGCCTACAAGCTTGGAGATGAAAGAGTTCTCATTTGCGTCAATGCTGCAAATATTGAAAAAGACTGGAACTGGATTTCATCAAAGACTGAAGGCTTCAATGTTTCCCTCAAAAATGATTCTGACAATTGGTCGCTCTTGGCAGTTCAAGGTCCAAAGACAGAAGAAGTCTTACGGTCTCTTGAACTTTTAGATTCTGATGAGTTTCCTTATTACTCAATTAAAGAAACCAATTTAAATTCTGAACATATTATCTTGGCCCGAACTGGTTACACTGGTGAAGATGGATTTGAAATTTTTTGCAATCACGAATTTGTTGAACAACTTTGGGACAGACTTCTCGAAAAAAATGTTACTCCTTGCGGTCTTGCCGCCAGAGATGTTCTTAGGCTTGAAGTTTGCTATCCTCTTTACGGCCATGAAATTCACGATGAAGTCACTCCACTAGACAGCGCGCTAAAATGGACCGTGAAAATGTCTAAACAAAATTTCATTGGAAAGGCCGCACTAGAAAATTACAGCCCAAAATTTAAACTCGCCAAGATTATTCTAGATAAAGGTATTCCCAGAGAAGGCTATGTAGTTGAAAATGAAGCTGGTGAAGCAATTGGGCACGTAACCTCCGGCACTATGTCAGTAGTTCTAGGCAAAGGAATCGCGCTGGCCCATATCAATCACGCAATTGATTTAAAGCAAACGAAGCTATTCGTTAATATACGAAACAGAAAATACGAAGCCGAAAGAACGACTAAGGCCTTCGTAAGTGGAGGACATAAATAATGGCAAATACACCAGAAGAGCTTAAGTACACAAAAGAACATGAGTGGATCAAAGTAGATGGAGATATTGCAACGGTAGGCATCACAGATTTTGCTCAGGAAAGCCTTGGTGACATCGTATTTGTTGAGCTCCCTGAAATTGACACTGATTTAGACAAAGAATCTCCGTTTGGAGTCGTTGAATCAATTAAGTCTGTGAGTGATTTATACACCCCTCTAAGTGGAACAATTGTCGAGGCCAATCAAGAGCTGGTTGATCAACCTGAGTTATGTAACCAAGCTCCTTATGATTCATGGATGATCAAAATAAAAATAAAAAATACGGATGAGTTATCCGAACTTTTAGACGCACCAGCTTATCTAGAAGTTTGTGCCAATCAAGAATAAAATTATTACATTCTTTTAACGAAACACTTGAAAGCCCGTTAAATCCTTACTTGGCGGGCTTTAAATACACTTCCACCATTGCAAGCAAAAAGTTCAAACCCTGAAAAAAAAAATCTTTTTTGGAAGTCAAACTTTTTTTTTATGATTCAATAGGCACTTACAAACTTTTTTAAAAAAACTTTTTTTGGTTTTTTTTTATGTGAAAAATATAATAATTTTTTGGTCTCATTCGAATAATTTTACTTTACGAAAAACATTTAAGGACGCATACTGCCCTTCGTTCAAACATCTAATCCAATAGGAAATAAACCAACGATGATGACTGACAATCAGGAATCTGTTCAACTTCTCAACACTGCTATAATTAAAAGCAAAGAGAAAAAAATCGATAGCTCTTACGAGCAACGACTTTCTAAGGCGTGTAACAATCCTGCAATCAATGCACTTACAGTTGCCATTAATCATCTTGCTGAAACACAAAACATCAGCAACGATCAAGCGGCAATGCAACTCATAGAAACAGTTAGAGAACTCGACTCTGTTTGGACTGATTATGTAATGATGGAAGGTATTGGAAAACTCAAAGAACTTCTTAAGACTCAAACGAATCACTAAAAACAAACTCAAATTTTTTCAGCTATTACGTCGCAGGTTATATAATGAAGCTCGACGACTTCAAAATCAATTTAGGGAATTATAAGGTTAACCTTTTACGACGAAGCCCCATTCGATCATGGCCTGTCCATTTTTCATCATACCCTTAGGAGGGTTAGGGAAAGGACCAGCCTCATTAAAGGCCTCAATAGCGGCATCATCTAGTTCTTTAATACCACTTGTACTTTTAACCCAAACATCAACAATGTTACCCATGTTATCGAGAGTAATACGAAGAGAGGTTATTTTGTTTTCACTGGCCGGAAGTCTTCTTCCTGTACTGTAAATAGCTCGCGCTTTTTGTTGAAGGTTTCTTCCCCAGTACTGCTCAAGCTTTTGTCTTATTCTGTGATAAAAACCGTAATACTTATATTCAATAGTATTCAGGTTCGTCATATCACCTAATGGTAGGTCTTCAATAAAGTCGTTGTTCTTAGCAAGACCAGTCTTACCTCTCGCTCCATTCATGAGCCCCTTAGAGGCCAATTGTCTTGAAGGATTCATCATCTCCTTCATAGAGTGTTTTTGGGCCTTAGCTAGGTCTTGAAAGTTGATTTTAGCCCTCTTCATAGTAACAGGCGTTTTCTTTACTTTTTTCTTAGCCACTTTGCGGGCCTTCTCGAGCTGTTTTTCCAATCCCTTCTTCACAGAAGTTTTCTGTATCTCAGCACCCTTTCTAATCCCCATCCCGGCAACCTTAAAAGAACCGTTAGATTTAGCAACTGTTTGGCGATCAAATGTTTGGTTAGCTTTACCAAGAAACTTGGCATCCTTTGGCTTAATTTTCTTGCCCTTTTGCTCAGTATTTACAATTTGCTTAGCATTTTCATTTATGGCCGGTTTTGAACGAAGTTTAATCCTGAGAACCTCAGGGGCCTTTCTTTCCTGGAGATCAAATACTGTATTGATCTTAAATTTAACTGGAAGCATTAGGATATGGACGAAGAACGACACAACCAGGGCCACCCATGGTAAGTGTTTATATATAGTTTTGAAATTTAGCCCGACTGGGTTAACTGTTTTCAAACTGGTATCCATCCTTGAGATTCAATTCGTACTCAAGAACTCATCGGCATTTTAAGGATTTTATTAAAGGGATTATTGATTATTAAAATAATCATCTTCCTCGAATATTTGGGTACTTGTGTCATTCGAGTCAGACTGATTTGGTAAGATATTCGTATTTTTTTCTAATCCAGGCTCAGTTCCTTCAACGAAGGCCTCCATAAAGGCATTTTTCTGGCTTGATCTCGCGAGATCTCCAGTTTCCTTGTCGATTAAAACATTTATGATTCCGCGAGGGATTTTAAAGTCGTATTCGCCAAACTTTTTAAGTCCTGCCGACATAAAATCTTTCCAGATAGGAAGAGCAGACTTTGCTCCAGTTTCTCCCCAACCTAGAGTTTTATTGTCATCAAAACCCGTCCACACACCGGTAACAAGGTTTGAACTAAAGCCTAAGAACCAGGCGTCTACATACGAGTTCGTTGTACCAGTCTTGCCACCAAGAAATGTACTAACGGATCTAGCGCCTCGACCTGTTCCGTGAAGAACAACTCCCCTTAAAAGATTAGTCATAATATAGGCTAACCTTTCATCGTAAACCTGATCACCAGTTAAATCTTTGGTAAAAGGATTTTCTTCCTTCACTTCCTCTTGCGCGACTATTTCAGATCCCTCTTCAACTTTTTGAGTTTCTTCAGGTGTTGGAGAAGGTGTGACATCGGCCTGTCCTTCTACTATCTCCTCACCTTCTTCTTTTTGTGTTGGGATTTCTTCAATGAAATACTGCTTTCCATTTCTATCAGTAATTTTTGTAATTGTTTTTGGATAAACCCTCTTTCCACCATTAGGAAAAATTGAATAAGTTGCGACAATATCCATTAGAGTCACACCAAATGAACCGAGAGACACACTTAGGTCCGGATCCAACTCAGCATTGAAACCAATTCTTTTAGAAAATTCAAATATTCCAGGAACTGTGATTCTGTCTGCAATTTTAATGGTCGGAACATTTCGAGATTGCTCTAGAGAGTTTCTAAACGTGATTGGACCTTTAAACTTTCCATCATAATTTCGAGGCTTCCAGTTTAAACTAGAATCAACTCCACCGAGGGCCTCTGGGCTATCAATAATGACTGAAGCTGGAGTAAAGCTTTTCTCTAATCCGGCTGCAAACAAAATAGGCTTGAAGGAGGATCCAGGTTGTCTCTTAGATTGAATGGCCCTATTAAATTGAGACTTAGCAAAATCGGCTCCACCGACAAAGGCATGGACATCACCAGTAAATGGATCAATTGAAACCAAGGCCCCTTGTGCGATGGGATCTTGATCTAATTTACAATGTATAAACTTTTGCTTTTTAATTAATGCTTTCAGTTTTTTATTTTTAATCTTATTCAGTCTTTCAATGAGTGACTTATCGGCGAGCATTTTATAATTCGCACTTCTCTTTTCAACAGTTACCCAAACAACATCGCCCTTTTTTACTACTTGATTGGGGTCTTTTATATATGGATAAAATTGTCTCTCTCCTGTAATTGATCTTTCATGGGCCCATCGAAATCCAGAGTAAGGGATAATACCTATAACACCTCCGATGGAAACATAAATTATTCGTCCTTTTCTATTCGTATCTAGGACAACCGCTTTATACATTTCATCTTTTTTAATAAATGGATAAAGAGGATCATTTGAATTTAATCCGGCTCGGAAATTCTTAGATTTCATTTCCTCACGAATTTCAGATTCTTTTAACTTTATTTTATCGAATTCATCACGACTAAAAGAAATCTCGTATTCTTTGATATTGTTTTCGTTAATTGTGAAATAAGTTGATGTTCCAGAATAAATATTTTTTCTAAATTCGATCTCATGAGCAGTTAAATCGTCTTCGCTTTCAATCCTACCAATCGGTCCAGAAAAGCCTTGCCTCTTATCAATTCCCTTTACTCCATCTTTTACTGCTTTTTCGGCTACTTGTTGTAACTTCCAGTCTAAAGTTGTTTCAACTTTATATCCGTTAACAAGAAAATTTTCCTCACCAACTAAACTGATAACTCTTTGCCTAACCCAATCAGTAAAATATCCTGCTTTAAACTTTCCAGGTTTTCTAATTCTAAATTTAGTCTTTTCGAGAAGAGCAGCTTCGTACTCTTCGCGAGTTATCTTTTTCGTAGCGTAAAGTCTTTTAAGAACATAACCTTGACGTCTCTTAGCATAAGCTGGGTTTATATAGGGACTATATTTCCCTGGGGCCACAAGAAGACCGGCAATCATAGCCGCTTCAGCAATGGTCGATTCTGATAACTCTTTATCAAAATAACCATGAAACGCAGACTTTACTCCGTAGTAACCACCGCCCAAGTAAACTTGATTAAGATATAAGAATAAAATTTCTTCTTTACTAAATTTTTCTTCAATTCTTTGAGCCAAAAGAAAGTCTTTAATTTTTCTAGCAATAGATCGTTCACGACTAAGTAACAGTGACTTCGCTACCTGTTGAGTAATAGTTGAACCACCCTGAACAACTCGACCGGCCCTTATATTAACAACGAGTGCCCTAAGAACACCCATATAATCTACACCCTTGTGTTCATAAAACTTATCATCTTCCGCTGAAAGAAAAGCATCTACAACTTTTGCAGGAATCTCTTCCATCGTCGCAATTTCTCTTTTTTCTTTTCCTATATCGGCTAGTACTGTTCCGTCTTTTGAAAGAATTTGGCTAGACACTGGAGGGTTGTAATCAGCCAGTGATGAAATTTTAGGGAGACCAAAGGAAAAATAGGCGATAACACTCGTGACAACAATCACACCGATAAGGGAAGCACCTCCCAAACCTATTAAAATTAATTTAACTAATCGTTTTTTATCCAATCATTTACTCTTTTTTCCACGTCAATATATGACTCTTTAAACGTTTTGCAAAAGCAACACCAAAAGATGCACACCCTTGAAGGTATTCTGGCATCCCCTCGAAAGAATCTAGATCAGGAGACTTTTTATTTATATTTTCAAATATATCTAAGGCCTCTAATTCTTTTTTGGCAATTGCTGATGCCTTTCCATATGTACCAAGAAGAAAGTGATCGACACGGCTAAACTCAACAGAATGTGTTAACACATCTAAACCGGCAACTATGTCTGCGCCAAGTCTTTTCATCTCCATTTGATTGTAAATCTCCTTGTGAAAAGGCGCCATATAAATCGATTTTTTCCCTTGAGGAATTAATTTCATGTGATGCTTCAATGTCCAATAGAGATCCCCTCTAGAAAGGTAAACTAATTTACCTTTTTCTGCGTTGTACAATGAAAGGATTAAGCGTCTATTTCCATTTTGAATCTTTTTTCCTTTAAGCTTTTTAAGAAAAATTTCATCAACTAGTTTCAACCACTCTTTTCTGTATGGTTTGAGTTTTCTGACCTTTCTACTAAATTTATGAAATAACCATTCCATTTTATCCGGTGTTATTCCTAGAGCGTACATACTGGCCATAATCGCGCCCATTCCACTTCCGGAGATGATATGGATTTTGACTTCTTCCTTTTCTAGAAATTTTAAAATCGGTATATAGCATCTTACTCGGTTAAGGCCTGGTCCAAGAACAAGCGATACTGCAGGGATTTTATTTTTATTCTTACTCTTGTCGCCAGAAATGTTATCAGTTGGTATAGGCCCCAATGCATTTATAGGCTCTGTCTTTCCTTTGATATCTGGAACTAATCTATTGTCTGTCTTAAATGCATCTACGCCCAAGGAGCTTGGAGCTTCTGGCTTTGGATTCATCTGACCACACGAGGACAAAATTAAAATAGATATAATGATAGGTAATTTTTTAATCAATCTCTTCTTCACTTAAAGCTTCATTAAGTACTGCAATTTTTTTCTCTGCCTTCGACAGTTTGTCTTTACAGGTCTTGAATAGTTTAACACCTTCCTCAAACTTCTTAAGAGAATCATCTAAGTTCAAATCTCCTGATTCGAGAAGGTCTACAATTTCTTCAAGAGACTCTAATTGCTTTTCAAATGTCTGACTTTTTTTCTCTGCCATAATTAGTCCTTAAATTTAAGAGACGCGTCAAAAAATTGAATCAATCTACGTCTCGGCATGAAATTATTTCTCCCCCAAAGGGCCTTACTTCTGTCTATTTTACTCAGTTTTAACAGTAAAAGTGTAGAGTTTTCAACAGATTAGCCGCAGTGGACAAAATTGCCCATGTGGAGTTTTTGGCACCCTCAAAGGTAACATAGAGGTAGTGAACAAAAGCACCAGGAGGGTGTTTGAAAGATCTCTGGGTACCACTTTCAGGAGCAATTGCTCAACAAAGGAATGTTGAGACTATTGCTAACAATGTTGCAAATGCCAATACACCAGGCTTCAAGAAGGACCAGCTCGCCTTCAAGGAATACCTGAAGGTTCTCGAGAAAGGTTTAGAAGACATAAACCTGCCGAGAAAAGAATGGTCACCTGATGATTTTTACCAATCTCAGGGCGCAGAAAAAGCACAAGTCAAAATTGATGGATCATATACAAATCATCAACAAGGTCAGCTGGCTCCAACAGGAAATCATCTAGACTTTGCTCTTCATGGAAAAGGATTTTTTGAAGTCCTTACCCCGAATGGAATACGCTATACACGTCGTGGAACTTTTACTCTTAATAATCAAGGGCAACTTGTCACTTCTCAAGGCTTTCCAGTCTTATCTAAGCTAGATTTAGCAGCAATAGAAAATGCCGGAGAAAATGCTCCAGCTCAAGTGACGGATCCAACGAATAGAATAATAACGATGCCTCTCGATTCAGCGAGGCCATCAATTAATCTACAAGGTGAAATTTTTGCCAAAGGCCAAAAAGTTTCAGACCTATCTCTCGTTGAGTTCAACGATATCCATGCTCTTACAAAAGAAGGGCAATCTCATTTTATAAATAAAGATTTTAAAAATATAAAAGTCGATCCACCGAAAACTGCTGTTCATCAAGGGTTTGTTGAACAATCGAATGTGAATGCCGTTCAAGAAATGTCGGCATTGATTAAGGCCAATAGACACTTTGAAAGTATTCAAAAAGTAATTAAGGCCTACGATCAAATTAGTGGAAAGTCAGTAAATGAAATTTCAAGATTTTAATAGGAGTGAGTGTGAGAATTAGTTTTAGAACTGCAAGGGCCCTTATCATTTGTCTGTTTCTCTTTCATGCATCGAAATCTTTTTCAATGCTGAAAGCTCTTAATACTGCAGCAACAGGGATGACGGCACAAGAAGTGAACGTCAATACGATTTCTCAAAATATCGCCAACGTAAATACTGTTGGCTATAAAAAGTCTCGAACAGAGTTTGAAGACCTTTTATACGAAACAGTCCAAGATGCTGGATCAAGATCAAGTAACAACTCTCTTTATAATGTTGGAGTTCAAATTGGTTCTGGTGCGAAAGTCTCTGCAACACGAAAAGAGTTTACTCCCGGAAGTGCTCAAATTACGAATCGTCCTTTCGACATGATGATTACTGGAGATGGTTTTTTCGGTGTCATTCTTCCGAACGGTGAAGTTCGCTACTCTAGAGACGGTGCTTTTAACGTGGATGCCGGAGGAAACCTTGTCACTAAACACGGTTACAAAGTCTTTCCTTCACTTGCTCTACCACCAGCTACAAAAAGTGTTCACGTCGCAGAAGATGGGACAGTAGAAGTTTACTTAAATGGACAAACTGATCCGACGAATACCGGTCAGATCCCAGTATTTACTTTTGTTAACCCTGTTGGCCTTCGAAGCGCTGGGGGGAACCTATATCAAGTGACGAGATCAAGTGGTCAGCCTATTCAAAATATAGCCGGACAAAATAATGCCGGAAGTATTATGCAAGGATCACTTGAAACTTCAAACGTCAGTGTGATGAATGAAATGACAAATTTAATTAAGGCCCAAAGGGCATATGAAATGAATTCAAAAGTCATGGGTGTTGCAGATCAAATGCTACAGACTGTGAATAACATAAGGTAAATAAATGAAGATAACTTTATTTTTCATGTTTTTATTCGTTGTCGTCCCGGCCAATGCTGCTGGGATTTGTCACATTAAGAGCTCAGCTAAAATTGTTATCGTTGATGGTGACAGATTAAGCTTTAATGACATTGCGACAGCTGAAAACTGCAAAGATAAATCTAAAATTAAGTTTTTAGAAGTTATCAGCTCTTCAAATGGAACACTTCGAAGCTCAATGGTAAAAAAAGAGTTTCCAGAGAATATAAAAATTACTCCTAGAAGAATTCAAATTTCAACAATGAGACAGACTCTTGGAAACCATTTTGAAACTTTTAATAAGTGGGTCTGGACTGATATCAAGTTTTTAGCAGGCAAGTCAGCTATAAAAATGAATCAAAATGAAAGACTTGAATTTAGTTGTGATTTTTGTAAAACGCTCGGATCAAAAAGCATTAATCTCATTATTGTTGATCCAATTAAGTCATCTAATAGAACTGAATGGTTCAAGGCCAGTTTAAAGGTTGAAACGATGGCCATTGTTCCAAAGACAGACCTTCAAATTAGCAACGATGGAATCACCCCCTCTCAGTTTGAATCGACAAGAGTTCTAACAACAAAACCAGAAAGTTATTTTACGAATAAAGAAAAGCTCGTTTTCTATAAGTTGACGAGACCTCTCCCTAAAGGAGAGCCGTTAAAGTTCAATCACATAACTCCGTCTAACCTTGTAAGACAGGGAAGAGCAGCGACAGTGATTCTTAAAAACAAAACCATGAATTTATCAGGTAAAGCAATTCCTCTTGGTAATGGAAAGTTTGGTGAAATGATTCAACTTAGAAACCCTCGTTCCAAAAAAGTGTTAGTTGGAAAAGTGGTTGATTACAACAAAGTGGTGATAGAGTTATGATTAGAATCTCAGTAATTGTAGGACTTTTATTTTTTACTAGTTGCTCATCTTATATCAATCGAGTTCACAAACAACTCGATAGAGAAGACAGAAGACAAGGTCGAGTAAAACCGAGTAAATATCGAAATAAAAAGAATGATAATTTTGACCTTTACCGTCAGGGTGGTCGTGAGTTTATTTCTGGAAATCGAAAAAAACGAGTCTCCTCTGCTCAAAATCGTTACGCTCCCCCTTCAACAAGAAGACAATATAAGCCCGAGACTGCGGCTAAAAAGAGATATACCGCTGAAGATTTAAATGACAATGGTAACCAAGCATCGCTTTGGGCCTCAGATGACAACCAACTCTTTCAAAAAATCGAAAAGAAAAGAAATGGTGACATTATCTTAATTAATGTCCTTGGAAGACTAAAGGGCGATATTACAATGGAGCTAAAAAGGGCCTTTCCAGATCCACCCAAGAGAAGAAAGAAACGTGGAGCTAAGGGCGAAAAAGGTAAAGAAGAAAAACCTGATGCAAAAACAGCTGAAGCCGCTGAACCTTCTCCAGATGGTAAGAAAGTTCACGATAAAATCTCAAGTGTCGTGATTGAGGAAATTAATAGCGATCACCTTTTACTTAGAGGTCGTAAGCATCTCTTATATAAAAACAGAAAACGTTTAATAGAGATTCAGGCGTTAATATCACGTAAAGATATCGACGATGAAAACTCTATTCACTCAGATAATATTTTAGAAAGTTCCGTTAATGTGTTGAGGTAGAAAATGAAAAAACTTGTTATTGCTCTCTTACTGATTTCTTCCGCTGCTGTTGCTAAACCAAGCAGAATAAAAGATCTCGTTAGTGTTAAAGGTGTAAGAGAAAACCCCGTTATTGGATATGGGTTAGTTATTGGACTTAATGGAACAGGAGATGGTGGAGGTGAAATTACGAACACTTCTCTCAAAAGAATGTTTCAAAAACTTGGGCTAAATCCTCAAAATGAAATCAGTTCAAAAAATGTTGCTGCAGTAATTGTGACGGCCAAACTTCCTCCTTTCGCAAGAATTGGTCAAAAGCTTGATGTTACAGTCAGCTCTATCGGAGATGCTTCAAGTTTAGCCGGAGGAACTTTACTCGTGACCCCACTCAAGGCCGGTGATGGAAAAATATACGGTATCACCAGCGGTCAACTTTCAATTGGTGGACTAGAGCAAGGTAAGAAGTTTGCAACGACTGCTAAAATTCCAGGTGGTGCGACAGTTGAGCGAGAAGTTAACTTAGAATTTGAAAAGAAGAAATCATTACGTTTAAGTTTAAATACTGCTGATTTCACGACAGCTGCTAGAATTGAAAAGATTATTAATGAAGAGCTTGGTGGCAAGTATGCTTCTGCAAAAGATTCAACAACTGTTGATCTTGTTATTCCTGTTCACTACCAGAGAAAAGTTGTTCATCTGATGGCAATAATCGAAAACTTCAGAGTTAATCAAGACAACAAAGCTAAAATTGTTATTAACGAAAGGACTGGAACAATTGTCGCCGGTGGTGAGATTTCACTCCAACCAGTGGCCATTAGTCACGGTGACTTAACAATTGAAGTTAAGGGAGATGGCGGAGGAGGAGCTAAGCAAAACGGTCAAGCTCTCTACTTTGTCGACAAAAAGACTACATTAAACGATTTGGTCAAAAGCCTTAACGCTTTTGGCGCAACACCAGAAGATTTAATTTCAATATTTCAGGCACTTAAGAACAACGGAAGCCTGATCGCTGATATTGAACTAATTTAATAGGTAATAATGTCCGAGGACGCCCCTCTATTGGATAATATTGCCGGGAAGTGCTAAAATAAAGGGGTTAAGGGCCATTCAAGGATTGAAAGGTCAGTAAAAACTTAGGAAGAGTTGATTTGAAAACCAAGGGAATTGATCTCAACATTCAAAAAAGTCAGTCTAATTCACACGGACTGAATCTCAAGGATGCTAAAAAAGTAATCCAAGACGATACTCGCTTTATTCCAGAGCCATATAAAAAAGTTGCTTCAGGTTTTGAACAAGAATTTGCAAGGTTCATGATTGATCAAATGGAAAAAACTGTTCCAAGTGAATCTCCTGATAGCCAGGCCACAAGTTATTACAAGTCTATTACAACTGCAGAGAGAGCAAAGACTATGGCCGAAACAGGTGAAGGTCTTGGCCTTAAAGGAATGATTCTCGATCAGATCTATCCTAAATATAAAAGAACAGAGCTTGGTTACAATAGTTACAAAGCACAACTAGCAGCACAAAACCAAGCAAAGAATAAAATTAAGCTATACCAAAATGAACAGCAAAATGGAGTTTCAGGAATACAGATGACTCCAAAATCCCAACAGGGGGAAAGTAATGAGTAATGTTGATTCGGCTTCACGTGCAGGCTTCTTTCCGCACAGTCGTCAAACAAAAGTTACGAATAAGAAAACGGAACTTCAAAGAGCGGCCCTTAAAAGAAATGGTCTAGACAGAATCAAAGAACTTGAGGCCAGTAAGACTGATGCCAAGGTTAATATACCAGACGCGATAAGAGATTTTTCAAGAATTAAAAAAGCTGTTGATGCCAGTCCAGAAGTAGATAACTCTGACAAGATTGCAAAACTCAAGAGTCAAATCAACAACGGGACCTACAAAGTAGATTACGAAGCTCTAGCAGATAAAATTCTAGCATCAGAATTTTAATAGGAATTAAGAATGAAGCATGATGAAAAAGAACTTTTTTATTTTCGAGTAGCAGATGTTTGGAGAAGACTCTGCGATGAGCACAATACGTTACTTGATCAGACATGTGATGAGTATGCCCTTTTACTATCAAGTAAATTAGAAGAACTTGAAGAGAAAATTGAACAAAAAAAGGAAACCATTTTAAGAATCGGCAAATTAGAAAAACTACGTGCCGCTCTTATTGATGAACTTAACAATACTCGTGAAAAGAAAGTTGAATCTGTTAATGAGCTCATCATCGAGATGCAAGAATTCGAAAGTAAGAATAACGAACGACACCTTTTTAGGTTCAACGCTTTATTGATTGATATGATCGAAAAGATACAAACACAAAATAAAAGAAACCAACTTTTTATAAACAAAGCTCTTTTAAACTTAAAAGCGATACGAGAAGAGGCCCTTGGAGAGAAGTCATATTCGACTTACACATCCAGTGGCAAAAGTAGCGCGAAGCCACTAGAGCATAGATAGGAATTAGATTTGGCTGATCTTCTCAATATTGGAAAAACTGGCTTAATGGCCTCGAAAAAGTCTCTTGAGACTACGGGGCACAATATCGCCAATTCCAGTACTGAAGGTTTTTCAAGGCAAAGAGTTAATCAAACCACTAACCCACCCGTTGTTCGTTATGGAAATATTGAAGGTACTGGTACAAGAATCAGATCCATTGAAAGGGTTCATGACGAGAATATTGAAAGAAGGCTTGGGAAAACAATAACTGACAATTCACTATATTCCGAAACGGCAACTCAGCTAACTCAAGTTGAGAATATTTTTAATGAAATCGAAAATGATGGTTTAAACAAAGTTTTAAATAAGTTTTACAATTCATTTAGAGAGCTTGGTAATCAACCAGAAAATGAAACGATTAGATCTATCGTAAGAGATCAGGCCAACCTTGTTGTTAAAGACTTTAAAAGAATCAACGGAACGCTAGATTCCTTAAGCCACGGAATTGATAATAGAATCAAGTCCCAGGTAATTGACATAAATCAAATTACAAAAAGTCTAGCTGACCTCAATAAGAAAATAGCCTATCTAGAAGCTGTTGGAGACCAAACGGGTGACCTAAGAGACCAAAGAGATGCAAGGGTAAGAGACCTAAGTGAATCTTTCAAGGTTAAGACTTATGTTGATGGCAAAGGAAGCTTTGTCGTTAATGCCGTAGGTATTGGGACTCTTGTTAGTGGTGGTCACCATCAAGAACTCGTTGCTTCCTCTATGTCAAAAGAAGATAGTTCAAACGACATGGCTGGCTCAAGTGAGATTTATTTTGAGGGAAAACCAGGAAGACCAATCACAGATAAGTTTAAAGGTGGAAAGCTAAGCGCTCTTGTAACAGTTAGAAATCAATCTATATATGAATTAAAAAGTAGAGTCGACTCAATTGCTCATGAGTTTATGAACACAACCAATGCAATTCACAGAAGAGGTTTTGTTGGTCGTCAGATCCCTGTTGATGCAGAAGGTTTGACACCTCTTTACGACGCGAAAGGACCTGTCACAGGAATTAACTTTTTTAGAGAACCTACAAGTGTAAAGGGTGCTGCCGAAAACATGATGTTGAGTGACGAGGTAAGATCAGATCTCTCAAACATCGCAACATCTCTAAAGCCAAATAGTGCTGGTGATAACAGAATTGCTATTGCAATTTCTAAATTACAACATGAAAGAGTAATGGAAGGTGGAACCGCTACCCTTGAAGAAAGTTACCTTCAAACAATTGGGAATATTGGTCTTGAAACGAGTAAAGCTCGAATTGATGCTGAACAATCGTCTGGGATTCTTGCTCAGATCAAGGGTGTAAAAGAACGTATATCAGGTGTTTCAATTGATGAAGAAACGTCAAATATGGTGAGGTATCAACATGCATATGAGGCCTCAGCTAAAGTAATGCAAGCTGCAGATGAAATGTTTTCAACTGTGTTAAATATAAAGAGATAATGAATGACCAGAGTATCTGAAAATTCACAAACACATGCTCTTCAGTTTGCACTGAACAAGGCTAAAGCGCGCCTTGAAAACCTTCAGACTCAAGGTTCAACTCTTAAGAAACTTACAAAACCATCTGACGATCCGGTAGGAAATATTGAAGTTTTAACGCTTTCTTCTCAAGCCAGTGACAACAAGCAATTCACTCGTAATATTCAATATGGACTCATGAATTTAAATATTGTTGAGCAATCTCTTGATCAACTATCGGAAGTTATGAACAAAGCCAAAGAGCTTGCAATTCAACAATCTTCTGATTTTTATAACCCTGAAATTCGTGCAGGTGTTTCAACAGAAATAAAGCAACTTCGTAACCATGCCATGGCCATTGCAAACAAGCGGGTTGGTCAAAAGTATATTTTTGCTGGTTACAATACACTTCAGCAACCATTCAATAACGATGGAACTTATAACGGAGACAAGGGACATATTACACTTGAAGTAAGTAAAGATTTCTTTGTACCAATTAATATGCACGGTGAAGAAGTTTTTTATGTTCAAGATGATTCAGCGGCTTCTGCTCCCCATCCACTTAATCGTTTTCCGGATATGAAAAGTTCGCCCAACCACAATGCTAAACCTGGTGAAGAAACTGTTGACCCTGTTGACGAAAATAATGCGAGCAGAGAGTTAGCCAGCACTAAAGAGAAGGCGAACCCCTACCAAGATAGACAGAATATTTTCTCTATTCTTGATAGCTTAATTGCGGCCATGCAAAATGATGATACTGACCTTATCCAAGACCTTTTACCAAAGATTGATAAAGTAGCAGGCAGACTAATTACACTTCGTGCAAAAGTTGGATCCATTAGTAATTCAATAGAAAGTGCAAAATCTGGGATTGAAATTGAGGATATAAATGCTGCCGAAAGAAAATCTAAGATTGCTGATGCTGATGTTGCGAAGCTATTTTCCGATATTCAAAAAGAGCAGGCGATTCTTACGACAACTTATAAGTCTGGCCAAAACCTAATAAACACGAACCTTTTAGACTTCTTGCGTTAACTATAATCTCTACACGGTGTTCCATTTTTCCTTTATAGATAAGATTTATATAGATATTTATGGCTCAACACCCTTTTTGCTTGCAATTTGTAAGAACTGATAATATATGAATCACCTGTAATTCAGAACAGGAAGGTTCTGGATAGTTAGAGGAAAATATGCTGGTATTAACACGGAAGCTTGGAGAGAGCATCGCCATCGACGATCACATCAAAATCGTTGTTGTCCAGATTAAAGGTAAACAAGTTCGGTTGGGTATTAAGGCTCCTAAAGAGACGAAAATACACAGAGAAGAAGTATACCGCGCCATACAAGATCAAAACGAAGAGGCATCACAAGCAGATATGAGTAGCATCTCAACGCTTGCTGACGAACTGAGTAAGAAATAAATTCCAACTTGCTTATTTGCCCCTACGACTGCTAGAATCAATTGACGAGCAAACAGGCTCATTCGAGGAGGCCGTAGGTGAAAATTAAGACCACTAGATTTGGTGAATTAGAAGTCGACAAAAAAGATATCCTATCATTAAAAGAAGGTCCTTTAGGGTTTGAAGCTCTAAAAAAGTTCTTCATAGTTGACCCGGGCGATCAGACTTTAATTCTTTGGCTACAATCTGTTGAAGATGAAGCGACAGCTTTTCCAATCATAGAACCTAAAATTTTCAAGCCTGAGTATTCTGTAAAACTTTTACCTGCAGAACTAAACAGCCTAGATCTTCAAAGTCTAAGTGACGCAAGCATTTATACAATTCTTACAATTCCAAAGAATGTAACTGAAATGTCTGCCAACCTTAAAGCACCTCTCGTCATCAATAATAAAACTAAAAATGCCAGACAAATTGTTCTTCAAGACAGCAAGCTTGAAGTTAAGTGGCCAATGTATCGTGAACTAAAAACATACATTGTTAACTTCAGTTCAGATGATTCAAAAAGAACAACTGTTGAAGCTCCAAAAGCTACTACTCCAGAAGTTGTATCAACACCAACTACAACAACAGAGACTGCAGAAAAAACTAAAAACCTCGAAGCCTAAATTTAAAAAAATTCATATAAAAAAAGCCTCATTTAATGAGGCTTTTTTTTTGTCTAAATATATCTTAAAAGATTATTACAGTGTTGTTTCAGTTGCAGTTTTAGCTAGGTTTAAATACATCTTGGCCTCATCATTTTTAGGCTCTTTGACTAATACTTTTTCCCACTCTGCTTGGGCCTCAATAATATTACCGTTTCCATAGTGAAGGATTCCAAGAGCAAGTCTAGCAGGAATATAAGACGGTTGTTCATTTTTAAGTTTTCTAAGCTCTTCAAATGCTTTTGAGATAAATCCTTTTTTGGCGTAAACTTTTGCAATCTTAACTCTGATTTCATAGTTTTCTATATCGAGAGCTGCCGACTTATTATATTCAAACAAGGCTTCATCATATCTGTTGTATGACATATACATTTCTGCAATTTCGAAATGTTTTAAAGAAAACTTTTTATTAACATGTGAATCTTCAAGAAGTTCACCAGTAGGGCCACCAGTCTTGACTCTTTCATTGGCAATATTAAAAACCTTTTTCGCTTCTTCATATTTTCCAATATCATTGTATAAGACTGAAAGGCTTATCGCTGCATCTGTGTGACCAGGATCTAGAGATAACACTTTATTGAAGGCCTTAATTGCTTTACCAATCTCACCTTTCACATGAAAAATATTTGCCAAGTGAAAGAAAGCATCTATAGAACGTCCATCTACTTCTACAACTTCATTAAAAAAAGCCTGTGCCTTTTTTAAATCACCTTGAGTGTAACAATCAATTCCCTTATTAATAAGCTCTTCTGTGGGTAGTGTAATCAATTAAGCCTCCGCTAGTTCAAACAGGCCTTCAGGGCGCGCTCGAGCTGATTTCTTTGTTCTTTAGAGATCTTTGTTTTGAATATTTTAAAATGTCTTTTACATCTTTTCTGCTCATTCAAGTATCCACTCGAGCGAACAATTCTAATCATAGAATGATCACGCAAAGTTTGATTGTTGAAGTTCTTAAGAATATCGAGATAGCGAAACCTAGCAGCTACGTAAACTTCTGTCTTGTAATAGAAGTCTGCAATATACTTTTCTTTCTCTTCAATCATTTTTCTTATTTCAACAATTTTTTCTTTTGCACTATTAGCTTTCTCGTATTTTCCATAAACACGTTTTAACTCTTCATAATATTTAATGGCCTCATGACCAGGACCTAAATCTCTGTCAAAAGTTTCCGGAAGTTGAAAGTAATATGACTCAGCAATTCTCCAGAGAACATAAGCTGTTTTTTTATGTTTTGGGTGGAAGTCTTTAAAAAGAACATAAGAAGCTGCTGCTTCAACAAAGTTCTCTTGGGCAAACAAAATATCAGCTTGCATAAGCTCGGCATGAGTTGCGTAATAACTGTATGGGTATTGTTGCCTTAAAGTATTTAATCGCTCTGTTGCTAGAAGGTATCTCTCTTCCTTCATCAGATCTTGGGCCTCTTTAAAGAGAACTTCTGCTTCTGTTTTTCCCGTTGGTCTATCGGTAGAACATGAGACAATAAAAAATAAAAAGGATACAACGACAAGAAGACGTAACATGGTCACTCCAACTGATTTAACTGAATTAATTTTAGCATTTTGCGACAAGTAACGTCAAAGTGATTATCAGGCGCCCCGGCTTGCGCGTGTTGCGTAAAGCTCCCGATATATCTCTGCACCAACAAGTTTTACAGCAGCAGCAAAAGGGATTGAGATAATCATGCCAATTAGCCCAAAATATTGGGACCCTAAAATGACACTTATAACAACCATAATGGGATGAATATCAACAATTTTTGAAACAAGAATTGGAAACACAAGTGCTATATCGATTGCATTGGCCACAATATATAAAGTTAAAACTCCACCAAACGATGCACCAACTCCATATTCAGCAACAACCATAATAAGAGCTGGCACTGCACCAATAATTGGTCCGACATACGGAATAATATTTGTAATAGATGAAATTAAACCAAGCAGTAAGGCGAACCTTATATCTAACGCCCAAAGTCCGGTTGTAATTATGATTCCCACAATACTCGCCTCAACAAATTTTGCAAAAATATAATCACCTAATTTTTTGTTAAACTGATGTCCTAGATAATAGAACCTTTCAAATATAGAGTTTGGCGTAAGCCCCAAGATCATCTTTTTTAGTCGATAGCCGTCTTTCAATAGAAAGAAGATAAAGAGTGGAACTAGGAAAATCCACTCCAATGTCGAAGCAAGGTACTGAGGTAGATATAAAAGAAAACTAGTAACTGCTTTTCTCGCACCATAAATAGCATCGGTAGCATAACTATCTTTTAATTGAATACCACTTCGCTTCTCTACTTCTACTTTTATATCTTGATATTTTTCGACAACATACTTCTCCATTTTAGGTATGTAGTAACGAAAGTTTTGTGAATCTGCAGTAATCATTGGAACAAGTTTCACAATTGGATAAGTCATCGAAAACATCAAGCCAATGAACAAAATCCCAAGAGAAGTATTTCTACCAAACCCAAGTTTCATCAAACGAGGAATAAGGGGACTTAATATGAGATAAAGCACATAAGCAAAAGTTAATGGCGCAGCAATCCGAGGCATACTCATAAGAGCAATGGCAGATAAAAAGATGACAGAGAAAAAGAAAATAAGCCTTGCGACCTCTCCCTGTACTCTAGTTTTTGGTTGTTTTGGCACTATCTACTTCCATTTGATGTAACTTATGTTTTGCACGCTTAAGTTCTTGAGTTACAGAAAATAATCTATTTGCAACAATGACAGAGATAGATTGAAGAAGTTTTGTTGCAACGACAGGGTAACTTTCAATTAAGTTTTCAACATCTGGTTTAAATATACCTAACAGTTGAGTTGTATCACGAGAGACTGCTGTTGCATTTCGAATTGAGCCTTCCTGAAGTAAAGCAAGTTCACCAAAATAATCGTTTTTATCAAGAGTTAAAACAATATTTTCTTCAGCTGTGTCATCGTTTTCGACCTTCACATCGACTTGCCCACTATAAATAAAATAAAGTCCGACACCGATATCTTTTTGTTTAAAGATTATTTCGCTATCGCTAAAAACTCTTAAATGTAACCACTGGGAAAGAACCCGGAGTTCATTATCAGAAAAGTTTTTCAACACATCAATTTTTCTTAAAAACTTAGGAATAGTATCAATTCGCGATCCAGCTATTGGGCTGGCTTGCCAGAAATATTTAAGTAGTGAAATATCTAGTTTTTCAGGAAGAGCCTGTCCACTTTCAACCTTGGTATTAATACCTTTTTCGTAACTTTCCATCTAATAAATTCCAAGGTTTTTTCTTTCTATCCATCCGGTCAGATGAACTGGATTTGAAATAAAGTACCAACCATCATCGTATGTTGTGATAATAATTTTTGTACCAGAGTTTAAACTCGCTTTCTTGTCGAATATTCGAGAAGGACCCTCTCTCACAATTCCATCTTCAAGAAGAACAGCATAGTTTATATTTTCTAAGTGATACTTTTTGTAGATTAGTGGTGAAAACCCTAGAGCAATAATTAAAAAGGAAAGTCCTAGATTTTTTATCTTGTTAAGTTTTGTTAAAACTAAAACAACCACCATTGTCGACAAAGCAAATAACCCAAAAGCAGAAACAGGAAGACCTAGGCCAGTATCCATAAATTGATCATAATATTTTCCAGAAGTTCCTAAATCATCTACGGCCAACTTTTCTTTTACATACTCCAAGTTGTTTACTGACTGGGAATTAATATATCCATTCTTTATCGATTTTTCTAAGTGATAGCGCCCGGCAGCAAGGTTACCCCACTTTGCATAGACGGTTCCTAAATTGTAATGAAAAAGCCCCGTTTCAAGAGAATCTTTATTCTTGATCAAAAGGCTAGATGCCTCTTCGAAGTTCTTCTTTGTGTACATGTCCTCTAATGACTTCAAGATGCCATTCGTGTTAATATCAGCCATGAAAATATTATCTGCTGAGGCCTATTTAAAAGCAAGGCTGATCATTTTAACCTCTTGAATTTGGTTGATTATATGGAGATGAAAATGACTTATGGTGCAACCAATCCTGAACTACAAAACAAACTCGATGAAGCTTTCACTGCCATATTAGTTGAGCAATCGAAGTTCATGACACTGAAAAGTGCGGATCCACAAAAAGTAGAAGAAACATCACAATTGCTGGAGAGCTATGGTCAACTACGAGGAAGAGGATTCTTTTACCCTTACCTTGCAACTGGTCGCGGACATGGTCCCTTTACCGAGTGCACAGACGGTTCTATTAAGTATGATTTGATCGGCGGAATTGGACCAAACCTATTGGGACATTCCCATCCACTTTATATTAAATCACACCTTGAAGCTGCTGCTCTTGATTCAGTCATGTGTGGGAATTTACAACCATATCCACAAACTTTTGAACTTTCTGAATTACTGATTAATGCTGTCAGTGATTCTAAGTTAAAACATTTTTGGTACGCCGGTAGTGGTTCATTCGCCAATGACACAGCTTTAAAAATGGTGTGGCAAAAAAGGGCCCCAGCATACAAGCTCATCGCTTTTGAGGATGCATTTGCTGGTAGAAGTGTTGCCACTCAAGATATTACCTATAATGCTGCTTACCGTGATGGAATGCCTAAAAAAGTTGAAGTCGATCATATTCCCCACTTTGATATTAATGACCCCGAAGGAAGCAAAAAAAGAACATTAGAAGTTTTACGTAATTTACTTGAAGAAAACGAGGGTGAATACTCTGCAATGATGATTGAAATTGTTCAGGGTGAAGCAGGAATTGTTGCAGGCTCACGAGACTTCTATGTAGAAATTTTTGAGCTCGCAAAAAGTCACGGTCTATACATTTGGATTGATGAAGTTCAAAGCTTTGCAAGAACTCATAAGCTTTTTGCTTTTCAACATTTTAATCTAGAAGAATATGTAGATATCGTAACTGTCGGGAAGGCCCTCCAAGTTTGTGGCGTACTTTTCTCAAATGAATTAAATCCCAAACCAGGACTCGTATCAGGAACATTTAATGGTTCACTAAGTGCTGTACTCGCTGGAAAAAAAATCGTGCGATACCTTACCGAGGGAAATTTCTTTGGCGACAGTGGTCGAATAGCTCAACTTGAGCAAGCGTTCCTTACGAGAATAGAGAAGCTTTCAAATGGAAGTTGCAAAGGAAAAATCGGACGATTCGAAGCGACTGGAGTTATGGTTGCTTTTCAAGTTGGTGAAGGCTCAAAAGAATCAACTTCGAAATTTTTAAAGAAGTTATTTCAGAATGGAATTATTGCGTTTTCTGCAGGAAAGGATCCCGTTAGAGTTAGGTTCCTCCCCCCCCTCTGTCTTGATGAAGATCATTTAGATGAAATCTTTTCCATTGTGGAAAAAACAATTTTAGAAGTAGAGAGTTAAGATGTATCTAATTAGAGAAGCAAAATTAGACGACCTAGATGACCTTTATACGCTAAGCCAGTTAGTCAACTTTATTAACTTGCCTTCAGACAGAAAAGTTATTGAGTATTTAATTAAATCAAGTACAAAAAGTTTTTCTAATAAAGGTCCTTCTAAAGATTTTTCTAAGGATCACTATCTATTTGTTTTAGAAGAAGTTGAAAGTAATAAAGTTATCGGTGCCTCAATGATTCATGCCCAACATGGAACAGAGGACGAACCGCACTTTTATTTAAGAGTCGGACAAGAGCACAAATTTAGTAAAACAATTAATACTGGATTTATTCACGGAACATTGAAGCTAGGACTGGAAACTGATGGTCCAACTGAAATTGGTGGTTTGATTTTACACCCTGAGCTCAGGGGAAATAATCAAAAGCTAGGGAAACAGCTTTCCTTTGTTCGATTTCTTTATATGGGAATGAATAGAGAGAAATTTAAAGAAGAAATTCACTCTGAACTTATGCCTCCTTTTGACGATGAAGGAAAGAGTCCCCTTTGGGAAGCCATAGGCAGACGCTTTATGAATATGAATTATCCTGAAGCCGATCTTCTTTCGAGGAATAACAAAGAATTTATTCTTTCACTTTTCCCTTCTGAAAACATTTATGAATGTTTACTGCCCATGCAGGCCAGAAATGCACTTGGAAAAGTTGGTAAAGATACGCTACCAGTAAAGAAAATGCTCGAAAGCATAGGGTTTCATTATATTAATGAAGTAGACCCTTTTGATGGTGGTCCTCATTATCGATGTCCATTAAGAGAAATCACATTAATTAAAAACATGAAAAGTGGTGACTTTAAACCTGTTTCCTCTGTAGCAGAAACCGACAAAACTCATCTTGTTGGATTTCAAGATGATCAAGGGTTTAAAGCATTTGTATGTAAAACCAATAACCAAGATAATAATATTGAATGTGAATCTGAGTTTTTTACTAAACTCAATATGGATGGAAAGTTTCAAGCTTCCTCCATTCCATTCCAGGAGTAATGATGAAATACGAAATCAAAGGTAATTATTTTAATGGTGAATTTCACTACCCAATAACATCAGGCCCCCAAGCTGTTGAACATTATATTAAAAGAGAGTGTCCCGCAGACATTGAAACAATGTTGTGGAGTATGCCCATTGAATATCGTGACATCCCAGAGGTTTTGGAAAGTGCAAGCCACGGTTTTTCTTTTTGGAGAAAACTCTCAACAGAAGAAAGAATTAATTTTCTTAAACGATATCAAGAAGAGCTAATTGCAAAAAAAGATGATATTGCAGAGGCCATCAGCATGGAATCCGGGAAGCCCCTGTGGGAAGCTTATACCGAAGCTGGTGCACTCGTTGCAAAAGTTGACGTAACGATTAACGACTCTCTCCCTAGAATCAAGGACAAACACTTCGACGAAATTATGCCTGGAACACAGGGACATATTTTTTATAAGCCACTCGGACCATGTGCCATCATTGGCCCATTTAACTTTCCATGCCATTTAGCAAATGGACAGATACTCAGTGCTTTAATTTCAGGCAATAGTATTATTTTCAAACCAAGTGAAAAGACTGCATACTCTGGACAAATCCTTATTGAATGTTTTCATCAAGCCGGTTTCCCAAAAGGTGTTATTAACCTTGTACAAGGTGATGGAGAATCTGCTCGAAGAATTATTCGAGACAAATCTGTTAAAGGTGTATTCTTTACTGGTTCAAAAGAGGTAGGCCTAAAGATTCTTAACGAAACTCATCAAGACCTTTCTAAGTTAGTCTCTCTTGAACTAGGTGGAAAAAACCCTGCCATCGTTCATAGCGATGCAAATCTTGAAAATGCACTCCATGAACTTCTCAAGGGAAGTTTCATGACGACTGGTCAACGATGTACTAGTACTAGTTTAGTTGTCATTCACGACACTCTTGTAGATGAATTCGTAGATAGATTTCATAAACTTTCTAAGAAACTTATTATTGATCATCCAATCATTCATGATGAAGAACCCTTCATGGGACCTCTTGTAGATAAAAGAGCTGTTGATAGCTACTTACTTTTTATGGGAATGGCCAAAAGAGAAGGCCTTGAAGAAATTATGAGAGGTAAACAACTCGAAAAGAAACGAAGAGGTTATTATGTTACCCCTTCAATTCATTTAGCCAAAGGTTGGAGCGATGAAAGTCATTTTCTCTCAAGTGAAATTTTTGGACCTAATTGTACAATAATTCCATATTCAGATTTTGACGAGGCCATTGCTATCAGTAACAAAACTGAATACGGACTTGCAGCAGGACTATTCACAAAAGACCAATCACTTTATCAAACTGCGATAAGAGACCTTGATATTGGTTTAGTGAACCTTAATAGATCTACTGTCGGAGCAAGTAGTAAACTTCCATTTGGAGGAGTTAAAAACTCCGGGAACTATAGACCTGCAGCTGTCTCGACGGTTGACGCTTGTGTTTATCAAATGGCGAGTCTTGAGCTCCATAAAGATGATCCGGTTTCGCTTGATACGATTAAAGGAATTAAAAACTAATATTGTTTTTTATTGATAAGTAGTCCGCTACACGAAGACCAAGAAAGGTCATCTTTATGGCTTTTCTCGGTTTCGATGTCCATCGAAGCCACTTTTTTATAAGTTCCTAGAACTTCTTTTGATTTTAGTTTTTTCTGACTTGAATCCAACTTTTCTTTTTCGTCTAATATAAAAAGGCTTGTACCCTTTTTGGTTTTTTCCATAGAAACTTCGACTTCATCAGTTTCCATACTATTAAAGCTATTTTCACTAATTCCATAGAGTTTCTTAAACAAGACAAGCACTTTAGGCCCAACTTTAAACTCATATCCTTTAGCTAAAGCTGGCGAATCTTTGGAGCTATCGCCGAGGACCGCGTCATCTGCAGCTTTCCCAAATGGCAAAATTTTTGCCTTAGATTGAGTGGCCACTTCTTCTGGGTCCTTCTTGGGCCCTACTTCCGGCTCTATGCCGACAAATTCTTGGTCCAACAAAGATGTTAAAGACACCCTTCTCTCGCCACAATAGGTGGTTGTGAGCTCGCTGATCTCCTCTGGAGTCAGAACTCTAATGAGTGACTTAATAAGAAAGTTTCTTTTAGCTACCAAATAAAACCTCTATTCTGGTCGATAGTTTACTTATTCCTATCGGTTCAAAGCAGGTAAAACTTGACCCCGTTAATCAACTATTTTACACCATTCTCAGATTTTATCCTTCTTAAATAATTACAGCCAGTTAGCCTGAAAAATTCTATTTACAAAAGAACTGTAACTTATTATAAATTCTAGTCTACCGACATGGATTGGGGTGTGGCGCAGCGGTAGCGCAGTAGACTGTTAATCTATTGGTCGCCGGTTCGAATCCGGCCACCCCAGCCATTTTTTTGCCGTTTAATAATCATGACATCCAAAAAAAATAAATTACTTCAAAGCAAGTTCCAATTCGATCTCATAAAAGAGATTAGTGATGGGTACTCTAGTTTCCTTGAAGAGTTATTCGAAGAGTTTTCAGAAACCTATGTAACGAAGTTTCTTTCAAAAGAATTTATTAGCACCATTAACAAAGTTATTTCTGACGATGCTCTTTATTCTTATTCGCCTCTGAGATTTTATTTTTCAAAACAACTTGAAGATCTTCTCTTTTTATCTCATCTACATTTTGAGTTAAAAAACGATCAAACAGTTGAAGATGAAATTTTTGATTTTTGGAAAGATAGTGATTATTCAGAGACTTTTCTTGAGATGAATCAATCTGAGTCAGGTGAACAAATTGCCAACACCTCTGAAGGTCTCGTCCCTCTTTTAGAAAATCAAATTTTATGTTTTTATTTTATACACATATCCACAAGCCCCGAAACTCAACCGGGGACACTGAGCTACTGTATGCAAACAAACATTGGTGACTCTGCAAGTGATATCTTTATTTCAGACTCTGGATATAGAGTTTCAAAAGAGAACCTTTTTAATGAAGGAATTATTCCAATTCATTTAGTAACAAATCAAAGAATTTCACTTGAAGTTGATTCCAATGACGAAGTCTCCTCTTATCCGATTGATCAGAGTGTTGAGTCAATTGATCTAGGGAACTCTCAGATAACAATAAATATTTCAAGCGATCTAAAAGACAAGTCTCAAGAAATTAAAACGAATATTCAAAAAGCACTTAAAAACATAGAAAAAGCTTCGCCAAGCCTTTTTGATTGTTTTTTAAATTTCTCCAAAGTGATTGTCCCAATGACAGAGGAAGGAATTGTGAGCTACAGCACACAATCTCTTCCAGGCTATAGCAGTATTAACATTCAAGAGAGAAGTTTTCTTGAATTACACGATGATCTTTTGCATGAAAATGGTCATCACTACATGAATGCCCTTCTCAACACTAAAGATCTTATTCTAGAGGATGATGAACAAATTTTTTATAGTCCATGGAGAAAAGCAAGAAGACCCATCAGAGGGATCTACCATGCTTTTTTCACATTCTACTGGGCCTTTCAACTATTTCATGACCTCTCTCTTTTTTTAGAAAATAACAAACTTGATGGAATCTTAGACTCTGATATTGAAGTTATTAAAAGAAGATGTGTTGAAGAATTCTTAATGCTTAATTACTCTTTCAATGACCTCAATATTGCTCATGAAATGGGTAAAGTCACTCCTGAAGGTCTCGAAGTTATGACCTTGGTCAAAGATATTCTAGATGAATCTATGGCATATGTGGAAAGACTTAAAAGTGAACTAAAGTCACCTGAGTTAAAAGTTATATCTGCGCTAGAAGTTACTTTGAAGGAAGAGAATGCAAAGTCTAATTACTGAATAGAAATAAGTAATTGTTGCATTTCATTTGCAGGCATAAGTTCACCCTTTTGAGATGCTTTTTCTATACCAATTGAAAAAACATTACTCGCTTTTTCTTTTTCTTTAAGTTCAATTAAAGACTTCCCAAGTATTAGATAGGCCCTTGAATATCCCTCGTCGAGACCAATTACCTTTTCCATTAGCGTTACAGCTTTCTCAAAATTTTTCGTTTTGAAATTATATTCAGCCAACCCAAAGTTAGCGATCAGATCGTCAGCATCTATCTCTAAAACCTGAAGAAACATTTCTTTCTTCTTTTCTAAATCCTGAAGCGCCTGACGCTCAACTTGTTCAGTTTCTCTTTTCTTTTTTGACTCATCACCAAGCTTTTTAAACGTAGCAACAGTCGCCAAACTTTTTTCCTCTTCGGCCTCTTCGATCTTGCCCAACTTCATTAGAAATAAAGATTTATTTGTATGGGCCATAACACTGGTTGTATCAAGCTCAAGAAGTTTATCCATAAACTGAATTCCCTCTGAGTATTTTCCCATTCGACCAAGATATACTCCATAAGCTTCACAAGCCGCTTGATTTGAAGGATCAATATCTAAGCTTTTTAAGAAGTATTCTTCCGCCGACTTTTCGTCTTTGGTGAATAAACTCATCGCATATTCATAGGATTCTTCTGAGAGTTTATGTCTATTTGCTTCCTCATATTTTGGTAAGAAGCATGGAGTAACCTCAATTTCTTTTTCTTTACACACCATTATAACTTTTTTATTTTTAATTGAATAAGCTCTCTTAACTTGAATTAGCCAATTCTTTTCATCAAGACTCTTAACAAATTGTCCTGCATTCTTTCCTTCAATAGCAAACGAATCGCCCTCATCAGGAGTTACGATGTCTGTATCTATTTCAACAATGGCATTATTAATGGATGCGCCACGATTTGTAAGAACTTTAGCCACTGTTTCTTGTCCTAGAAAACAGCCTTTATCTAAACTAACCGCTTCATGACAGTGATGAGAGTTTGTTAAAAGCTCGCCTTTATTCCAGGAAATTTCACTATAAGGAAACCCTAATAAGAGAGCAGAAGCAAAGTCTAAACTTTCAAATTCAGTATTTGGTTTCTGAAGACTTATTAAACCAGGTACTCCACAAATAGTAGTCGTAAAATAATCTTTTAGATTGGGCTTTTTTGACGTTGGGTAAGTATAAAAAGTTACGTCATTATCTGTTTTATTGAGGACAACATCTTCCATTATAATAAATTTTTCAAGCTCCTCCATAAGAGGAGCCAAGAAGTCTAACTCAATAAAAACCATCCAAGATGTATTTGTTTTTCCAACGAAAAACAAGGCCTGAGTTTTTCCATTTCTATCCACTCGGGCATTTAATCTTGCTTCACCATCATGCAATTTCGACAAATCAGAAGTTGTCTGCCCTTGCAAAAATGAAAGAGCATCAACTCCTTCTACAGAAAAACTACCCCATTTTTTTGGATTAATAATTTTTAGGTTTTCAAATCTTTCAGGGTTG
>JAGSHI010000203.1 GCA_023954635.1 Bacteriovoracaceae bacterium | reverse complement strand
TTTTTGGACAGTAAGAGCTACTTTTCCAGACTGAGCTTCAATTTTAACAGGTTTAGAGCTGGTATTTGTAATGTTAACCAACACAAACCTCCCCATATCTTCCTGCTTGATCTCGCATGGCGAACTTCCAAAGCAGCCCGACAAAGTCAGCAGCAGACTCAATAATAGGAAAATCCTTACATTTTTCAATTACACCTCATTTCTATAAATATTATTTTATCCTATCCTCTCCATGAAGCAAGGTCTCCTGCACATTCAAGTAGATAAAATCTAGGTGATTTCTTACATTTGCCTCATTTTCTAGACAGTAATTATTACATGCTATGGATCAAATCATTCCTTTGGCCAGACATCAGATATATAAAGTTTTTAACTTAAAAATCGTTAATCAGAGGGGTAAATTATGTGTGCATGGCGTACATTTAAATCACTAGCTATTTCTTCTGTCCTAATTTCAGGTTTTGCAAATGCCGCCAGCAAAACTCACCAGGACGCAGACTTGGCCCAATTCTTACAAAATTTTCATCAAAACACAGCTGAAGTTATGCAACAACTTCCAGTTAAAGACATTTCTGCAAATGCAAACATGCCTTTTCAAAATGCTGACAATGCCGTGACGGCCAAAGATGAAGCCAGACAACAAATGATTCAGTTAGCTGGTCGTGCAGGTATCAGGTCTTCAGATAGAACTGAAAACTTAGTCGACTCTGGTATAGATCATATTAAAAACTTGAACAAGATGGATCAGAAAGGACTTCAAAAGGCTTCTTTAACTATCAAGCCTTGGTCTGATGACTACTGGGCAATTGCAAAAGGTGTACTTGGTGCAAGATATGAAGATCCAAATGCCAAGAAAACTTTTGACTGGAATGATAACCAAAATTACGTTCTTGAGAACCCAGTAAGTGCTTATCTTACAGAAGGTCTTCAGGATTACCTTTCTCCTTCAGAGAAATATGACCTACTTGTAGGTGACAAAGACTTCAGTCTTACAAAGGCCATGTGGGAAGAAGGGAAACCTTACTATGACAGAGACGGAAAAGTTGAAACTTGGATGGGAATTTGTCACGGTTGGGCCCCTGCAGCTTACATGCTCGACAGACCTCAAAAGGCCATAAAAGTAAAAGCTGCTGATGGTGAAACTGAACTCACTTTCTTTCCATCAGATATCAAATCTCTTGCTTCACTTCTTTGGGCAAAGGCCTCTACTCCTTCTAAATTTGTTGGTGGTAGATGTAATGAAAAAGATCCTGAGAGAGACTCTGAAAACGGAAGAGTTATCGATCAGAAATGTTTCGATACAAACCCAGGAACTTGGCACAAGTCAGTTGTAAATCAAATTGCAATTGCTGATAGATCTTTTGTAATGGATGCTACTTTTGATTATGAAGTTTGGAACCAACCTGTTTATTCTTATTCTTATAGATACTTCAACGTAGAATCTTTTGAGTCAGCCAATACTTTTGAAGCTGCAAAAATTGAAATGAAAGATTTCAAGAAAGATAAGTTCAAGAAATACAGAGGTGGAAAAGCTGTTTATGTTGTTGGTGTTGAAATGAATGTTTCTTATATCGCTGAAACTCAACCGACTCATAGAACTTTCGATAATGACAGCTATGACTTGGAATCTAGAGTTACTTATAGATATGACCTTGAAGTTGATGCTGAAGGAAATATCGTTGGTGGTGAATGGTATTCAAACAAGCACCCTGATTTCCTTTGGACTCCACCAGTAGGAACTAAGGCAAAATCTTGGGTTGAAGCTCAATATCCACAATATATAAGTGATTATGATACTGATGGTGTTGTTGGAGAAAAACTCCAGTATGTAGCACCTTATGCCTCTAAATCAGGTCAGCCTCTTGCAGAAATTCTTGAGAAGCTGATTGAAAAAACTAGAAGATAGTATCTAGATGCGATTCGTTCTCATTCTAGTCCCTATATTACTTACTATGAAGGTTGCCCTTGGAGCTGGGCAACCTTCATGGTTCCCTGAAAAAAAATGTAAAGAATCCTTACTAAAAAATACCAAAGAAACAAAAGAGAAAAGAGAAAGTTGCTATAAGCAATGGACAGTATTAGTTTTCATGGAAGCTGATAATGACCTCTCTCCTTATTCATATTGGGATCTATATGAAATGGAGAGAAAAATGAAACGCTTCCCACATGGAGCAAGTTCACTAACCTCAGATGTGCTTGTCGAATGGGATGATGACACCGCTGATGGAGTAAGAAGACTCCATATGCAAGAAGTTAAAGAAGAATATAATAGAAGTGTAGATTTAAACTTCTTCAAAGAAGCGGATGCTTCAATAATAAAATCACCTATATTAAAAACGATCGGTGAAAGAGACCACAACATTAGTGAGCGTTTATCTCATTTCTTAAAGTGGGGAGTAAAGAAGTATCCGTCTAAGAATTATATGGTTGTCATTTGGGGTCATGGAGAAGGTTACATTGGAAAGAAAACCTCTCCGGATTCAACGGCAGATCTTTTCCCGACTCCAGCAGAATCTAATAGTCTCTTTCTAAGTGAAGGTGACCTCTCATTAAACTTTGATTATGATATCCCACAAAGTACTTTTCCTTCACCTAAACCTTTTGGTGGAGTTGCTCTAGACTACTCTGAACTAGAATACTTAGACCTTCCTACTATCTCAAAAATACTAGGCGAAGTTCGTGACGAAGTTCTTGAGGGAGAAAAGTTAGACTTATTAGCCTTTGATGCCTGTCTTATGCAGTCTCTAGAGGTCGCTATTGAAGTTAAAGATTCAGTAGAGTTTCTAGTGGGTTCTGATCAAATTCAAAACTACTTGGGCCTACCTTATAAAATGATCCTCTCAAAGTTAAACTCTACAACTCTTTCACCTTATGAACTGGCAGGAGAGATCCCTACAATAGTAGAGGAAAGTTTTGGAAAAACAGGATATCAAGGAAATGTTGATCCAGAAGGAATAAGAACATTTACTGTTTCATCTATCAATTTAACAGAGATGGAGTTTATTTTACTTCCAACTCTAAGCGATTTTTCTAAAGCGATGATCGACTATATTGACGAGAAGCCAATTAGAAAACTTGAATTAGGATTTATTCTAGAAAAAACTCCTTCGTTTCAAGGAGAGGGAAGAGATTTAGGGCTTTTTATGGGTTCTATATTAATGCTCTTACATGAAGAAGCTGATCGGAATGGACTAAGCTCTCGTGCCTCGACTCGTTTAAGAAGAGCGGCCAACGATATCCTACAAGGTATCAATAGAGCGACGATGAACTATGCATATGGAACAATGTATTACTCTAGACAAGACAGTCAGAACAAAAATTACCTTCTTGGCTTTTTCAAAGGTCTATCTGTCTGGGTACCAAAGTCTTCAAACACTTACAAGATTCGTAGAGATGAGTTTGAACAGTCAGCCCTTTTTAAAATTTCACACAAAGGTGTAAAGTGGCAAGATTGGCTCGACAAAATTCATTCTGACGACTCTCCTTTCCCGTTCAAATGACTTCTAAAAATATAATATCAAGATATGCTCCCACTCCGAGTGGTTTCCTCCACATCGGGAATGCCTTTAATTTTCTTTTAATACAAAAGATAACAAAACTAAATAATGGCACTGTAAAGCTTAGAATAGACGACTTAGACTCTTTACGAACAAGAGACGAGTATTTGATTGATATTTTTGAATCTTTAGAATGGTTGGATTTAGACTATCAAGATGGTCCAAGTGGTCTAGATGACTTTAAAAACAATTATTCCCAGGCAAACAAAAAGGATAGCTATAAACAAAGCTTAAATAAGTTAAGTAAGCTATTCGTCTGTGAATGTAGTAGATCCATGATCAAGAAATTATCCGCTGAGGGGATTTACTCCGGAACCTGTCGCGATAAGAAACTTAAGTTTATCCCTAGAGAAAATAATATTAGGGTTGAGTACAATTCAAAGAATAATATGAAAGATTTTGTCGTCTGGAGAAAAGATGATATCCCATCCTATCAACTAGCAAGTCTTGTTGATGACCTATCGTTAGAAGTTAATTACATTATTAGAGGCGTTGATTTGATAGATTCAACAAAAGCTCAGCTACACTTAGCTAATATGATTGACCCTACATTTCTAACTGAAACCCGTTTCCTTCATCACCCTCTACTCTCAAGTCCAGATGGATCAAAACTATCAAAGAGTAGTGGAGCACAATCCTTAATGGAATTAAGAAAAAAAGAGAAGTCTGCGAATTTTATTATTGATCAATTTGAAACTTGGTATGAAGAAGTTAAAAGTTCATTCCTAGAATCATAAACTCTCTGCGGTGAGAAGGAAGCAAGACCGTTTCAACTCTTTTAAATCCAAATTCTTCAATTTTCTTCTGATGCCAACGAATATCTTTAATATGCGAGATATCCCCTGTTTT
>JAGSHI010000079.1 GCA_023954635.1 Bacteriovoracaceae bacterium | reverse complement strand
GGTACCAAATCTCTTTAGAAGTCTCGTCGGTTCATTTGCTAGAAACTATATCCATTTTCATCATGAAAATGGGAATGGTTATAAGTTTGTCGCCAACAAAATTATAGAATTAGATAAGTTAAACCCTCAAATCGCAGCAGGACTTTCTGGAGTTTTCAAAGATTATAAAAAGCTTTTGAAATCGAGAAAGGATTTGATGAAAGTTGAGTTAGAGAGAGTTAAAGAGACAGATGGTATTTCAAAAAATACTTTTGAGATAGTCTCGAAAATTTTACATTAATAACAAAGAATTGAGCGACTGCTCTTCATTACTTTAACTATAATACAGTAAATCTGTGGATTCACAATCCGAGGTGCGCCTTGAGTCAATTGTACAAATTCATTATAAATAAGATCATCATTTTTGGTTTTGCCATAAGGAGGCTTATTTAATGACGGAAAATTGTACTCGTCCCATTCTATCTGAAGAAGATCAATTCTTTCTAAAAGAACAGGAATCTTTTTTAGGACTCATTTTAGACTCTGTATTAAATTATCCCAAAAAAGAGAGGGTTGATCTTCATGAAATACAAAAAAGTATCGAAACTCTTAAGGAAGAAATTAAAGTTGGTAAAGAAGATGATCTTGGCGGACTCTTTTATCAGCTTAATATCCAGCAAACTTTAGCAGAAAGATTTTCAAAACCATTAGAGTTACCTGATGTCTCGGCTCCGTACTTTGGCTATATGAAGCTTGAGGAGAAAGGGAAGGAAAAACATGTTTTCCTTGGGCATACTGGCTTTTTAGATCATAAAAATGGTTATCGAATTGTAGACTGGAAAAAGGCTCCGGTTTCGTCTGTTTTTTATAATTATGAAGAAGGTGAAGAGTACGAACTTGAACTTCCCAATGAGATGAGAGAAGGGAAAGTTCTTACCCATGCAATCCTTACGATAGAAAGAGGAAAATTAATCAGAGTTGATCGTAATGGAAAATCTTATGCAAAAGGTGAGGAAGGCTGGTTCTCTCTTGAAGTTGATGATGTCACACTAGAAGGTGGTGAAGGCTCGGCAACTAGAGAAATTCCAATGGGAACTGGGCATACATCTTTTAAAAATGCAGAAGTTCTTGGCCTACTTGATAAAGAACAATACTCACTTCTTCACAAAAATTTACATGGCCCATTACTTGTCATTGGAGGGGCCGGGTCTGGAAAAACGACTGTTGCACTTCACCGTATTGCTAGCTTATGCACGAAACGAAAGTTTTACCCTAATCAAGTTATGGTCGTCGTTCCTCATAAGGGACTTATCAGATTAAGCAAAATCTTATTAGCAAAAATTGGACTTCATAAAGTTCGGGTGAGAGAGGGAAGCGAATATTTTGAATCTGAGTCACGTCGGCTTCTTCAGGATATTCCGAAACAAGTTTGTTCAAGCACACCTCTTGGGGCTAGTATTATCAAACGACATCTTTCTTTTTCTGGAGTCATTGATAAGTATATTCAAAAACTAGAACAGAAAATAGCTGATAGGCTAGAAGAATTCTCAGAATCGATTTCATTAGATGAGAAGTTTTTATCATTAAATATTCCAATGATGAAAAGACTAATTAAAATTGAGACTGAGATTGAGTTAACACCTATTCAAAAACTGGAATTCACAAAAATTAAGCAAGACATGTTTAATGTGAGACACGATCTCCTCGAAATTTATACAGATAAAGAGCTTCTTCAAACCTTAAAAGAGACAAGTAATAATGTTGTTTCTCATACTATGATTGAAGAGCTTTTTAAGCATACGTCTTGGCAAATTAAAATGAGAGAGGATAACGATGGTTATCAAAACAATACTCTCGATGGGCGAAGTGTTAATGAAGGAACTCAGTTTGAAGTTCAAGGAACAATTGACCAAGAAGACTTTCCTCTACTTTTAAAAATGTTAGAGAAAAAAACAGGAGAAGTTGTCGGATTAAACGGACCACTGAAGAGGTTTAAGCATGTGGTCTTAGATGAAGCTCAAGAACTAAGTCCTGTCGAGTTAAGTATACTTTCACATTCAATATCAAATGATGGGAACTTAACTGTCGCTGGGGATGCCGCTCAACAAGTAGATGCCACAATCTCATTTGAATCATGGGAAAAAACATTATCTCATATGGGAATAAATAATACTGGCGCACACGAGTTAAAAATATCCTATAGATCACCTCAAAGTATTGTAGATTTCAGTCATGATGTACTTGGGCCTTATGCCCCAGGTGGTAAGCCTGAATGTACGAGAAGAGGTGCACCTGTAAAAAGAACTACGATTCAACACCGGGCCCATGGCAGTATGGTCTTGCAATCAACTTTAGATGAGCTTATGCGAAGAGAACCAAAAGCTTCTATAGCCATAATTTGTAATAAGGAAGAAACAGCAAAACTCTTTTATGAAGAAATTAAGGAACTTGGTAAAGTTCGTTATGTTGAAGATAGTGAGTTTTCTTTTCACCCTGGAGTTGATGTAACTACAGTTGAACAAATTAGGGGACTAGAGTTTGACTATGTTGTCATTCCTGATGCTGATCGTGAAAACTATCCTGATGAACCCCGCGCAAGGAAGAGGCTTCATCTTGCATCGACAAGGGCCATACATCAATTGTGGGTTCTCTCGACTCGTAACTGGTGTGTTTACGCTCAATAATTTTTAGAAGAGGTATTTATGAATAAAGATAAAATTTTTGAAGAACTAGGCCTTGAGAGTAAGACACTTTCATCTTCTACTGGAACTAAATGGCTAGAAGGAAATGGAGATTGGATTGAATCAATTACACCAATTGATGGTTCAATTCTGGCTTCAGTTCAATATTCTGACTTTAAAACGTATGAAGAAATAGTTTTAAAGGCCCAAACTGCTAAGAAAAGTTGGGCAAAGTTGCCGGCCCCTAAACGAGGGGAAATTGTACGGCAAATTGGAAATAGACTGAGAGAAAAAAAAGAAGCACTGGGGTCACTAGTCAGTTTAGAAATGGGAAAAAGTCTTCAAGAGGGATACGGGGAAGTTCAAGAGATGATTGATATCTGTGACTTTGCAGTAGGACTCTCACGGCAGCTGTATGGACTCACTATGCATTCTGAGCGCCCTGAACACAGGATGTATGAGCAGTGGCACCCTGTTGGTATTGTTGGAATTATCTCAGCCTTTAATTTTCCTGTGGCCGTTTGGGCCTGGAACTCAATGATCGCAGCAGTATGTGGTGATGTGAGTATATGGAAGCCAAGTGAAAAAACTCCATTAACAGGGATCGCTTGTTTTAAAATAATGGAGTCAGTCTTAAGAGATAATAATGTTGAGGAAGGTACTTTTAACTTAATTCTGGGTGACGGGCCTAATCTTGGTGAGAAATTTATTAATGATGGTCGAATCCCTTTAATTTCGGCAACTGGATCCACTCGAATGGGAAAAAGAGTTGGAGAGGTTGTTGGCGCTAGACTTGGAAAAACCATCCTAGAATTGGGTGGAAATAACGCTATTATCTTAACTGAACAGACTGACTTAAAAATGGCGCTCCCAGCGATGGTTTTTGGTGCTGTTGGGACTTGTGGTCAACGTTGTACTTCGACTCGAAGACTACTCATCCATGAAAATATTTTTGATGAAGTAAAAAATGTGATTGTTAAGGCCTATAAAGGTCTTAAGATTGGAGATCCACTTGATCAGAATAATCATGTTGGTCCATTAATCGACAAAGATTCGGTAAATCAGATGCAAAATGCTCTCTCAAAACTTCAATCTGAAGGTGGAGAAGTCATTTATGGTGGAGATATTTTAGAGGGTGAAGGGTTTGAAAGTGGTTGTTATGTAAAACCTGCTGTCTGTGTAGCTCATAATGATATGCAAATTGTTCAAGATGAAACCTTTGCTCCAATCCTATATCTTATTAAATGGTCAGGGGACCTTGAGAATGCCATCGAACTTCAAAATGGTGTAAAGCAAGGACTCTCTTCTGCCATCTTTACTCAAAACTTGCTTGAGGCCGAAAGATTTCTCTCAAATGCTGGCTCAGATTGTGGAATTGCTAACGTAAATATTGGAACTAGTGGGGCCGAAATTGGTGGTGCTTTCGGTGGAGAAAAAGAAACTGGTGGTGGACGTGAGTCAGGATCTGACGCCTGGAAGGCCTATATGCGAAGACAAACTAATACTATTAACTACGGAACTGAATTACCACTTGCCCAAGGAATTGTGTTCGAACTTGATTAATTCAATTGAAACCCGCCAGGCTTCACCTGACGGGATTGCTTTCAAATTCTGACAGTTGACGAAAGAGTCATGGCACCGAGAATGACGGATCCTACTGACATGATCTCTTTTGGAGATATGAGAACTGAGAGAGTGAGACAACTTAGGAATGCCAACACCAGATAATTTGTTTTTTTGTTTTGAAAATTCATTTTGTTACCCCTTAAAAAATAATTGGGCGTTATCTACACCCGTTATAAATTTAAAGATGCCCCTAGTGTAATAATTACCCTATGAGGAGAGAGACATGAAAGTTATTGGAAAAGTAATATGGATTACAGGGGCCAGCTCTGGAATTGGAGAGGCACTGGCCCTCGAACTTAGTAAGCAGAATTGTAAACTTATTTTGTCTTCGAGACGAGAAGAGGCCTTACAGAAAACGATGGCCAAGTGTTCTGGAGATCCATCACACATTGCAATCTTACCTCTTGATCTAGAAAAAACTAATGAGCTAGAAGAAAAATCCAAGCAAGCAGAAGAGATCTTTGGGCAAATCGATATTCTCGTTAATAATGGGGGAATAAGTCAGCGTTCAAAAGTGATGGACACTAATATGGATGTTTACTCCCGTCTTATGTCTATAAATTATCTAGGGGCCGTTGCTTTAACGAAAGCAGTTCTTCCTAAAATGTTAGAAAGAAAATCTGGTCAGGTGATAGCAATAACATCTCTCGTTGGAAAATTTGGAACACCTTTAAGGTCCGGGTACTCGGCCTCAAAACATGCTCTCCATGGTTTTTTTGATTCTCTTAGGGCTGAGCTTCACGATAATGGAATAGAAGTGCTTCTCGTGTGCCCTGGGTTCATTAGAACTAATGTATCAGTAAATGCATTTATTGGGGATGGATCCTCCCAAGGTTCTATGGATAAGGCACAACAAAATGGGATGGAAGCGCAAGTCTTTGCAAAAAAGATGATTTCAGCTATTGAGGCCTCTAAAGAAGAAATTAGTATTGGAGGTAAAGAAACGGTAGGTGTTGTTATTAAGAGATTCCTACCTGGTTTATTTTCGAAAATGATAAGAAAGGCGCAGGTCGTATAATAGAAGCGAGATACAAATTTGAAAGTTGTATCTCGCTATATCGTTTTTAATTTAAGATTGTTTTCCCTTCGGCCTTTAGATCTTTAACCGCCTGGCAAATTCGATCCGTCATCGCATTTTCAGCTTTTTTCATCCATGCTCTTGGGTCATATTGCTTCTTATTTCCAACTTCACCTTCAACTTTCAAAACTTCGTCGTAGTTTTTAAACATATGTTCAACAACTGGTCTGGTATAAGCATATTGAGTGTCAGTATCAATATTCATTTTTATGACACCATAACCGAGAGTCTCATGAATTTCAGACAATTCAGATCCTGAGCCACCGTGAAAAACGAGAAGATGTTGTGCCTCTGCTCCAAACTCTTTAGTTGTAGCATCTTGTCCATTTTTAAGAATTTCTGGTCGCAGTTTAACGTTACCAGGCTTATGGACTCCATGAACATTTCCAAATGTCGCTGCATACATATAACGACCAAGTGGTCTAAGCTCTTTGGCGACCTGAACCATTTCTTCTGGAGTTGTGTATAGTTTGTCAGCTGGAACATCTTCATTGCAGACACCATCTTCTTCTCCACCAACTACACCTGTTTCGATTTCTAGAATAATTTGAGACTTGGCACATCTTTCGAGAAGCATTTTGGAAACTTTAAGATTCTCTTCAAGTGGAAGTTCTGATCCATCATACATATGTGAATTAAAAAGTGGTTTTTCCCCTCTCGATACTCTTTTCTCAGACTCTTCAATTAAAGGAATCATGAATGAATCTACATATTGTGGGTGACAATGGTCTGTGTGAAGAGCAATACAGACATTATATTTTTCAGCAACGAGATGAACATGTTGGGCCAATGAAATAGCTCCAACGACCATATCGTTTACACCTTGGCCTGAAGCAAATTTTCCACCACCTGTAGAGACTTGAATAATGCCATCTGATTTCATGTCAGCAAAGGCCTTTATGGCAGCATTGGCAGTTGAAGTAGATGTGACATTAATTGCTGGAAAAGCGAAATTTTCTTTTGCGGCCTTATCTAACATTTGGCAATACTGATCATAATTTGCAACTGGCATACTACACTCCTTAAATGGTCTCTAAAATGAGAGAGAACAATAACAAAAAGTGTAGCTTTCTGGCACCTTGCCATGCATAGTTCCAAAGGAGGTTTGCGAAGCGTCGTAGAGACGCTCCAATTTAACCTTTAGTAGTATGAGTGAACACACCGTCCCAATCTGGTGGGGGAGGTGTTTTAAGGAAATCTTCACATGCTTCGAGAACTCTTTTACAGGATTTGTCATGTGGATATTTTTCATGGAGTGGTTTCAATAAACCAACCGCTCTTTCAAACTCTTGATTTTGATAGGCCCCAAAGGCCTCCATATAATCATCAAAACCTTGTTGGTCATCATAAAGGCAATGGGCCTTATCTAGAACTTCCCAAAGAGTAACGGGGATCTCTTTACCTTTCACACGTACTTTATCGAGAAGTCTAAACTTAAACTCCTTTTGAAGTTCAGGTGAAATTGCATCTTTGGTATATTCTGTAATATTTAGTTGAACTCCATAGAACTTACAAAGGGCCTCTGCTCTAGCACCTAAGTTCATATTATCGCCAAGTGCTGTGTATGAGAAGATTTTGTCAGACCCCATGTTTCCAACAGAACAATCTCCCGTATTAAGTCCAATTCCATGGGAAAACTGAGGGAATCCTTGCTCTTCAAACCTCTTATTAATAGCAGGTAAGGCATCAATCATTTTTAAGGAAGATTGGATGGCATGGTAAGCGTGGTTCTCAACTTCCAGTGGAGCACCCCAGTAGGCTACAATTGCATCTCCAATATACTTATCTAGCGTTCCATAGTTTTCGAAAAGAATATCAGTCATGACTCCCATATATTGGTTGAGACAAATTGATAACTCCTCAGGGGTCAACTTTTCTGATATGGAAGTAAAATCTCGAACATCAGAAAAGAAAACTGTAATATTTTTCTTTTCACCACCAATTTTAACTTTGTCTGGATTATCAAGCATCTGATTCACAATTGCTGGTGCAACAAACCTTGAAAATGTTCCTTTAATATATTTTTTCTCTTTAGAGGCCAAGTAGAAATGTAAAAATGTTGACCAGGAGTAGCATGCGACAGGGGAGAATAAAGCAAAGAAGAGTTTAATCTCATAACCCTTAGGAAGAAGGTAGTAAGAATCTAAAAAGAAAAAACCAATTGCTATAGCATTGATCGTAAATAAATCGAGAACAGCATTTCCAAGAAGCATAACGAGAATAATGATCAATGTTCCTGAAAGTAGCATTATCCAAGAATATAGTGTTGAGTCGGCCTCAGGAACATAGAAGAGACCTTCTAAAAGCATGTGAACCATATTCATGTGAAAGTAGATCCCTGGAAGCATGGGATCGACTGGAGTGTGCCTAAGGTCGTGGGCCGCAAATGCAGTAGACCCGATAAATACAATCTTTCCATTTAAAAGACCGTGCATTTTTTTGTCGCTTTCTTTGGCTTGAAGGATATCGTAGATACTTGTGCTAGGAAAATTTTCTCTGGCGCCAAACCATCGAACTTTTGCTTCACCTTTATAGTTCAGTGAAAGCGTTCCTGATTTTAATTTAAGCTTATGTTCTCCTATCGTGAGCATTTCTAGAACAGGAGAGTCTCCTGTGTATAGCTGGTAAGCCGACATCGCAAAGGAAGGAAAATATAGTGTATCTACGTTGGCAACAACAGGATAATGTCTAAAGATTCCATCTGGATCTTCTTCAACCCCAATATGTCCTAGTGCCGCTTCTGTATTCGCTAGGGGCTCTATAGGAAAAACATTTTTACCAACCCACTTTTGCTTTAGGTTCATTCCTTGAGCTTGTTTCGTATCCATAATGAAGTTGTATAAAGTATCTGGAACTTCAGCAAAGCCATCGCTTGGATAAGAAGTTAGGGAATAGGGGATAATAATTTTATTTCCAGGAACTTCTTGAAAACTTTGTAAGGTTTTCGCCATGATAATATCTGGAGATTCTGCATTACATGCTTTTTCTGGTTCTGAGAAAAAAACGTCAAAGCCAACAACTTTTGCACCAAAGTGTTGCATTTTATCAATAACATCTTTCCAAATAGATCTAGACCAAGGCCATCTTCCAATTTTTGTAAGACTATTATCATCTATTGCAGCGAGAACAATTCTGTCATCAACTTTTTCTTTGTTTAATGTAAGAGACATTCTAAGGTCATAAAATCGATCTTCAAAAAAAGATGTATATGACATAATTTTTCTAATCTTAGGATCTTCAATCTCTCTTTGGGCCAAAGAAAAGAAAATAGACAATGCACTAAAAAGTACAATTATGGATATTCCTGTGTACTGAATAATCTTGGAGATCATAAGTCACTTACCTTCTTAAAAACTATATTTTATCTTCATTCCTGATACGTGTTTTGTGTACTCACTATTTGCAGTATCTTCGGAAGTATTCATCGTGTAATCGTAGAACAGATCAAGTTTGAAATGTTTATTAATATTTTTTGTTAACTTGATTGAAGGGGCATAGGAAATATCAGCACTGGTCTTAGATGTATTGAGGTACTCATCAACCATATTTACAGTTAAAGCAATATCTAAAGTATACATATCAGAGATACCTGGAATTATATAATCCATCCTCATTAAATAAGACTTTGAGGAATCTGATTTTTGTTCAACTGCGACGTCATCATAACTAAGAAAGAAAACGATTATTCTTTGAGTTGATAAAATGGCAACATGGTCAAATGAAACAGAACTTGTTGTATTATTAAGAGTATTTAGATAAGCAGCGTAAGATTTTTGTTTAACTTTAAAAGTTGTTTCACCTGAAGAGAAGTATTTGAATCGCCAACCAAGAGTTACTGTATTTGAGCTTGCGTAGAAACCCATGTCTTTAATGGCGTCTTTATCTCTTGCAGTATATGAATAATCATAATCTAAAAGAATTGTAGCAGGACTTCCAAAGGCCTTATGTTCATACTTTAAGCGAATCGCTGGAGAAAGTCTGTACTGGTCGTTGGAAAAGACTTCGCTAGAGTCTCTATCCTGGTGGTAGAGGAGATTGAATTGAAACTCAGGAGCAATTTGCCAACGTCGTCCAAGAATGAATTTCCTTTGAACATAAGCTTCTGTCTCTACAATATTGCTATCTTTTTGAGTTGCTTGAACGCTTGGAGTATCACTTGAAAATGTGATGTTATTATCATATCTAAACTCTTGAGCAACATAGAGATCCCAGTTTTCTTTTGGAATATCTCTTCCATTTGTAAATTTGTCAGGATCTAGTCCAAACTCTCTTTGAACTTCAGTTTTTCTCTCTCTGATATCTCTTGAGAGACTACTATTTTGATCTACATTGATCGCTCTATCAAACTGCCTAAGAACAAACTTTCCAACCATTTCTCTTTGTTTGTCTTTATCATCTCCGTGACGTGTACGAGTCATAGAGAGTAGGGTTTCACCCATTTGAAATCTTGCAACTTGTAGAATATTTCCTTCAGCTGAGTCAGAATCAATAATCTTTTGATAATACTTCTTTGCAGACTTCCACTCTTCTAGGATTTGACTGATATGGGCAACATAATAAAGAGAAGTCCACTTTTTAAAGTTTCTTTTAGCTGACTCATTAAATATTTTTCTGGCCTTCGATAACTCATTAGCAGCATAAAGGGCCTGACCGTATTCGTAGTAGAGGTCACGTGATTTGTTTCCACTTTTTATAGCTAATTTAAATGATTTTGAAGCTAGGTCGTACTCTTGGATCTTATTATAGGAAACTCCCATGAGGTAATGTTTGGTCCCCATCATTTTCCTATCGCCCTTTATTTTACTTAGAGTTTCAATGGCCTGAACATAATCTCCAGTTTTAAAGTATTTATATGATTCGGCCATTTGATATGACTGGGCAAAGACTCCAACGCTGAAGAAAAAGAGTGTAGAGATTAAAGCTAACTTTTTTAAGTTTAATAATAAGGGCAAATCCATTTGTCCTTTTGCTCATTTAAAGCAATAAAAAGGAGTACCTTTTGGTACTCCTAGTTCAATGATTTCATTTAATTATGAACGATTTTTCGATTTAAGTCATTAATTGGCATTAAAGATAAATTTTACCCGTGTCCGGTTGTCAATTATGTTTTGCTCTAATGAATTCTCATGATCGTTATTAAAATCGTGAATAGCTTCATCAGCAAGTTCTTGGTATTGCTGATCGGGCGGTGGCATAGGATTTCCAAACTCATCGTATTGAATTTCTCCCGATGGTGCACAATCAAAACAAGTTGCTAACTCCATAACAGGCTCACCTGTAGGAGCAGGTTCTCCAAGGTCTCCACCTTCACTCGCTGGGGCCCTACCATCGTCGATGAGAGGTTGCTCCTTCATGACAAATGTACCTTCGTCAGTCAGAGTCATAGTTGAATTCACATATTCTCCAGTTCCGGCATCAAAACCTCCGAACTCTGGTGGTGGAATATAAGTTTCAGTTGTTGGGTCAAAGGCCGAGCCTGGTGGTGGTGGAATATAGAGGGCCGTGGCCATATCTACATATCCTCCTGCAGTTGGTGCCATTTCTCCAGTAATTCTATTATGCATCCCTTCAGGTGGAGGAGTGGTCCCTGTTGGAGATTGTTCAGCCTTCACCTCGGCATCCATTCGTTTGACCATTGAACTTCCTACTGCAGATGTCACAACTTTATCTACAGAATTATCTGTATTCGCTGCCATTTTTGCATCCATACCAGGAGGAACAATATTTCTAAATTTCTTTTTGTTGTGTCCAAGTTTCTTCCCTTGGCCTTTTGACTTATTGCTTGCTTTGGCCTGGGAACCATCATTTTTTTCCATTACTTTTAATTGAGCAGGATTGATTTTTACAGGTGTTGTTGCTCGTAGTTGTTTAGGAGAAGCACCAGAGTACTGACCTCTTTTAACCATGACGGCCTGGTCACTTGATACCATTCTTTCTAGAGCACCTTGAGATGCTCTAAGGTTTTTCATGGTGTCCCCAAGTTGGGCCATGGCAACTGCTCCTTCGAAAGTAACAAGTGCAGTCGTAAGGTTTTTCGGATTAAAGTTAACCTGAAAATCTGTACCTCTCACACCCATGGCAGCAGTTTTGGTTTTAATAAAGAGTTTAGACTTATTCTTATTTTGAATACCCATATAGTCTTTTGTCACTTTGGATCTTAACTGACCTTTCATAAGAGTAATGATTCCGGCCTTTTTCTTAGGGAAGGCTGTAATCTTCATTTGTGATTTAGGGCCTAGGTTCATTTGTGACTTATCGATGAAGATGAGTTTGACAAAACTTTTAGGGGAAGTCTTAACAATGGTTCCTTCTGATAACCACATACCTTTTTTAAGCTGTTTTGAGTCGTTAGCGCCGGTCTTGGCCTGAACCTTCCCACGCATAATAATGACCTTGGCAACTTTGTCAGGTGCCCCAAATGATATTGCTGGAAGCAGCAGTATCGAAAATAAATAATATTTAAATTTTGGCATAATCCACCCCTAAAAGGATTAACATCCTCTTCTATTCGTCAATTATAGAAGACTTCTTTAAAAGAGATTAATTTGGAAAACTAACCTCGTAAGCTATTGAAATAATAGACTCAAAAATAGAGGTAAATTTGCAGACGCAATGAATTGATGGCGGTTCTTAACTAAAAATCAGTTAGTTAACCATGAATCAATAACTTAGATGACCGTAAGGATATCCTCTGGAGGTCGTCCTATAACGGCCTTTTTGCCATTATCAAGAATAGGACGCTCTAGGAGTACTGGGTTTTCAGAAATGACTTTGAGCCACTCTTTTCTAGTAAGCTCTTTACCTTTCAAACCTAACTCTTTGAAAACTGTTTCTTTTGTTCTCATGCCTTCAAGTGGTTCCTTATTTAATCTTTTGAATAGGCCGTCTAGCTCAGAAGTTTTAAGACCTTCTTTTAAATACTCTTTAACTTTAGGAGTGACATTATTTTCTTCGAGTAAGGCCAGTGCTTGTCTACTCTTTGAACATCGTGGGTTATGGTAATAAATCATGACTAACTCCTTTTAGAAAACAGTAATTCCTAGACTGAACATAATATTATAAGTTTCTAAATCATCAAAAGATCTTTGAGTTGTTAAAATATTTGTTTCTGCAACTTTACTTATATCAACAGTGCTAACTCTGAAAGATGACTGATAAACAAAGGCAACTTCAATAAAAACGGGATGCATTTCTTTAAATGGGGTTTGTTCCTCAACACCAAATACGAGAATTCCTCCACTTGATTCATATGTAATTTTTGTCTCTTCTTGGAAGGCTCCAACTGAATTATTGTAATCTTGAAGTTTAACAGTCTCTATAGACCAGATAGGTCCTCCACCGATGTAAAATCGATAGTTCTGTTTTGGTTCCCAATTAGTATGAAAGCGAATCATTGGAGAAATTGAAACAAACTGAACAGTTCCTTCCCCTGATATAACATTATCATTGACGATATATTGAAGCTCTTCTGCTTTACCGTAATGTATATAACTTGACCCCGAAATTTCTAACTGACTCCAATGATAACCAAAATGGGTATTAAAACCATACCCAGTATAGTGATCATCTGTGTTGGCCTTTGTTTCAAGTCTGTTTGCTGAAAAGTTGGCTCCTGCTTTTAGGGCAAGATGGTTCTTGTGTAGAATCCTCGAAACTTTATGGATTCCCTCGTCTAATTTTTTTATTCTTTCATCGCCAATTTTATCAACGAGCTCTTTACCCTTTGAAGAAATTTTCTCTTCAACTTTTTCAGCCGTTTTTTTTGCAGACTTTTTTATCCCAGAATCAGCTAAGGCATAAAAAGAGTTAATGAATAATAAAACTAAAAATAAGTATTTCATTGCTAAAACTCAAAAACAAAAGTGGCAGAAGTTTGTTTGTTATCAAATTGAGGAATAAATCGAACTTTTCCTTCATAGAACCAAAATAGAGTAGAAGGATTAATAAGGTGTCCAAAAAACCGACCGACAGAATTTCCTGAATTCAATAAATACATAGATAAGTTTTCTATTCCTACTCCTAGGATTGAACCCAGAATAGGTGTTTGATAAAGGTCCTGTACACTGGCCGGTTCTGTATAAATCTCAACTGTAAATTCAAATAGAGTTGATGAGACAAAGGCCATCGCAAGTGAGTCAATACGGCTATATCCATTAGCTCGATAATAGAGAAACAGCTGTGAGCCACTCATTGGGTGAACAAACCAATTCCAAAAAGGTTCATCTTTATCAAAGACAAGCTTTCCAAAATTGTTTCGATAATTTTTGAAACTACCATTTTCTTTTACTACCGAGGGCTGAGTTAGAGGGTAGAGGACCCAGGTAACTCCATAAATTCCAGCAATCTGGTTGAAGTTTTCCCTGAGTGTATGATCTCTTTGCTTATAGCCATAAATGTATTTTGGAATACGTCTATTTTTGTTGGGATCATCTAGTCCGCTTGAACTCTCAGGTGACTCTAAAATCTCATCCAAAGGTGTAAACTTAGGGAAGTCGTGAGAGCGATCCTTTGTGCCTTGCGCTAGGCAAGTAAAAGAAACGAATATGATTAAAAAGCTAAATATTTTCATAGAGTTAAGTTATTTGAATTCATTGTATCAATCTAACTGCTTTGTTATCATGACTGGCCTTATACTTACAACAAATTCCTTTGGATGAACTATGCAAGAATTAAACAAATACAAAGACCTATTTCATGAGCAAGTAAGAAAAGTACAAGATCAAGTTTGTCGTAAGATTCAAGACTTAGATCCAGAAGTAGAGTTAATCGAAGATATTTGGGAGCGAGAAGATTTTGAAGGGAATCCTGGTGGGGGAGGAATTACACGTGTATTCACAGGTGATAAAGTTGAAAATGCAGGGGTTAATACTTCTTTAGTATACGGAAAAATTTCTCCCGAATTTGCCAAGAAATTTGGCGGTAATGCTGATCAAATGTGGGCCACTGGCGTCTCCTTAATAATTCATCCACGAAACCCAAAAGTTCCAACGACACATGCAAACTTTAGAATGATCCAAATCGGCGATAAACATTGGTTTGGAGGAGGAGCAGACCTGACTCCTTATTATCCTATTGAAGAAGATTTCTTGGAGTTTCATTCAGTTTGGGAAAAGGTCTTGAGACCTTATGGTCATTATAAGTCTATGAAAGAGACATGTGACACTTACTTTACTAATACTCATAGAGATAATGAAATGAGGGGGATCGGAGGAATTTTTTATGATCACTTCAATTCAGGTGATCTAGAAAAAGACTTTGAAATGGTGTCAAAATTATCTGAAGAATTTATTCCTAGCTACTTCCCCCTTGCTAAGAGAAGAATTGAAACTGAATGGACTCCAGAAGATGAAGAATTTCAATTGCACAGAAGAGGAAGATACGTTGAGTTTAATCTCCTTCATGATAGGGGAACGAAGTTTGGACTAGAGTCTAATGGAAGAACGGACTCAATTTTAGTTTCTCTACCTAAGAGGTGCATGTATAGCTACAAGTATGCTCCCAAACCTGACGGACCTCATGCCAAAATGATGGAGTACTATAAACCAAAGGATTGGGTTTAATTTACTTGCTCTTTATCTGATAAAATATAATTTCTAATGATTAACTCTATATTTGGTAAGTTAACTTCTTGCTCAAGCGCCATGGCCTCAAAGGCCTTAATTCTCTCTTCGATTGAAATGAGTTCTTTTAATGTTGTGTTAAGTAATTGAATAGTCATTTCAGAGTCTCCTGTGTGAAACTAAAGTTTGATATATCAAACCATTTTGTTGAAACTATTACAAGGTCTGGTAATAATTACTGCACAACGCTGCGCGTTAGTGTATTTTCTCATCAAATTCAAAAATGGATAAAACTTTATGAAAATGACTCGTACACTTTTTCTCATATTTTTCTTACTTTTTGGAAGCTATTCAGCTTTTGGTAAGCAAGTTCTTAAGCACTCATTAGGTGTTTTTATTTCAGAAAGGGGGCAACAGATTCTAAATAAAAATGTGCCTTCAATT
>JAGSHI010000005.1 GCA_023954635.1 Bacteriovoracaceae bacterium | reverse complement strand
TAAAAGGTTAAGAACCACCCTTAAGAAAGAAAACATCTGTATTATTTTTACATCCACTCAAAATAAAATCGACACTCTTCATACGTTTTGAAAACTTCAAGTTTATTTTTGAATAGGCCTTGTTTGAAAGCTCTTTAATGAAGAAAATTTTCTCTTGAGTAAAATCATATCCTTTCTTTCTATATGGTATTGCCTTTAGCGTACATTCAGACATTGGTTCGGATTTAGCTTTTAATTTTAAAACAAACCTTTTGTTTCTTTTATTTCGATATTTCTTTTTTTCGAAGAGTAACTTGAATTTATCATTATCAAACTGGTTATCAGCTTTAGACTTACTTAATAACACCCCATCGATATTGGTTGGAATTTTATAATTAAACCAATCATTCAAAACTTCTGGATGAGATTTTTTAATAAGGAGAATAAGTTCAATCTCTTTTGGACTTAAGTATTCTAATTTTTTTGTTTTAAGATCCGAAGCCGAAAGTAGAGGATATTGCCATTTCTTATAGGCCAAAAGCTCTTGGTGTAAGCCTTTTAATATTACTTTCAAATCACTTTTTCTTTCATATTGAATTTTAGATTTCTTTCTTAAAACAGCAAACCCGATAGGGATGAGCGTATTAAAAGTATTCCCTGAAGCGTAATCTTCAGTATGAATGAGTTCATGAGCGAGAACTCCCTTGAGGGCATCGTCTGGAATACTTTTATCAAAGACAAGTGGATTGACTCCAATTCTATAATTCTTTTTTCCTAGAATCGCTCTTGCTGCCCCAAAATTAGATTCAAAAAAATAAGCAGGATTATTAATTGTATGTAATTTAATTTTAAGTTTTGGAACATCGAGAGATGTGTGAGTTGATTGAATCAACTCATGAATAATTTCATGAATTTTAATTTTCTCACTCTTACTTAGCTCTCTTTCCTTTGAAAAGGATAGAGGTGAGCTTAGTAAGAAAAGACATAAAACGAGTAATTTCATAGGCTTCTATATTCAAATAAAAGGCCAAAACACTGTTGTGATTTCAATCACTTAGGGCGTCGGTTTTGTCTAAAATCTTAAGAATGATTAAGAATTGGTCGGAGTGACCTCTTGGCCAAACTCTTCTGCTTCCTTGAGAGAGTGCTTTCTTCCACTCAAAATATAAGGAATAAAACCAAAAAGATTAATGAAAACCAAACTTATAAAATAGAGATTAAAAAAGTTTGCACCACCCGAGATATTGAAATATCCAAAGAGTGAATCAAAGGCCATATGTCCTACTCCAAGCCCAGCTGGAGAAATAGGAATTGCCACAGCGATAAACCCGATAGGGATGAAGGTAAAGGCGTAGGCAAGTGGAAGGCTACCTTCAATGAAAGGGTATGAAACAGTGTAGAGAGCACAGACATTCATAAACTGAAGGACCATACTTATAAGAGCACAGGAAAGAACCGCTTTCTTATTTTTTCCAATAAGCCAAACTTGCTCAAGTGTATTATCGATTTTGTTTCCAATCACAGGAATTCTAATAGCAAAACCTCTTAGAGTTAGCTGAATTTTCTCTGGTAAAAAGAGAGAAATGAAAAAGAAGATAACTCCCAAAAAGAGTAGTGAGTTTACATAGAGAAGTTTGTTTAACTGGGGGGAAATTCCTGTGATCTCTGAGAAGTAAACAACAGAGAACAATCCCAGTAAAAAAAGAAGTCCAATCAACCCTATAATTCTGTCCAGTAATACTGAGGTGACTAAAAATGTTTTGGTGAGTTTTGGATCGAGGTCTTTTGCGTAAAGGAGTTTAATAAAATCCCCAGTAACGGCACCTGGTAAAAAGGAATTAAAAAAGAGGCCAATCCAAGTGAGTTTGATCATAGCGAGAACGGGAAGCTTCTTACCGGTTTTAATCTCAAGAAGAATTTTCCAGCGAAAAGCAGAGATAATATCTTGAACAACGAGAATCCCAAGACAGCCAAGCCAATAATAACCAGCTGAAAAAGACTTTTTCACGAGAGTGAGATCAAGCTTTCCACTTTTAAGGAGCCAATAAATGATTCCCGCAGCAAATACGAATTTTAATAAGTTCTTAATCATTAAAATTGTCCAATTGTGCGCTGCCTTCTTCTCTCATAAGGTTGAAAAAGTGGCGCAATAAGTACAGTTCAAGTATCTTACCTAATGCTGATTGTTTTTAAAACAAGGTAAAAGGATCAATTTATGAAGGTTAGCGTCATTGGAACAGGTTATGTGGGATTAGTTTCAGGAACATGTTTTTCTGAAATCGGACACGATGTCACTTGTATTGATATTGATGAAAATAAAATTCAAACACTCAAAGAGGGAAAGAGCCCAATATACGAACCGGGTCTAACTGACCTTCTTTCTAGAAATATAAAATCGGGAAGGCTCCTCTTCTCTACCGATTATTCTTCTGTCGGTGAAGCGAAGGCCATTTTCTTAGCTGTTGGAACACCTTCAAGTGATGATGGGCAAGCTAACCTTGAATATCTTTTTTCTGCAGCTGAATCTGTAGCTAAAGAGCTAAGTGATGATGCCATCGTTGTTATCAAGTCAACAGTTCCTGTTGGAACTGGAAATAAAATTAAAGAACATATTTCAAAATTTACGAATAAAAAATTTCATGTAGTTAATAACCCTGAGTTTTTAAAAGAGGGCTCTGCTGTTGAAGACTTTATGAGACCTGATCGAGTAGTGATAGGTTATCAAGAAGAAGTTGCGGCGAAGGTAATGGAAGAGCTTTATACTCCTCTCGTTAGGCAAGGGAACCCTATTTTCATGATGAGTAACCTTTCTGCGGAAATGACAAAATATGCAGCGAACTGTTTCTTAGCGACAAAAATTTCTTTTATAAATGAAATCGCTAAACTTTGTGATCTTGTGGGTGCAGACATTAATGAAGTTCGAAAAGGAATCTCTAGTGATGAGAGAATTGGAAAACATTTCTTTTATCCAGGGCCAGGTTATGGCGGAAGTTGTTTTCCAAAAGATGTGAAAGCACTTATGCATACTGCAAAAGAGTATGGAATGGACTTAAGCATTGTTGGAGCTACTGAAGACGTAAATGATATTCAGAAAATGTATCTCTATGATAAAATGAAATCTCACTTTAAAGATCTTTCTGGTCGAACATTCGCTTTTTGGGGAGTCGCCTTTAAAGCCAATACTGATGACGTAAGAGAATCTTCTGCTATTTATATGGCAAAGGCCTTAGTTAAGGCCGGAGCAAAAGTAAACTTCTTTGATCCTGTTGCAGGAGAAAACTTTCTTAAGATGGTTGAGGATGAAAAAGATTCTATTACCATGTACGAAAATAAATATGACAGTCTTAATGAGTGTGATGCTTTGATAACCATGACAGAGTGGAGAGAGTTTTCATTTCCAGATTTTCCAGAAATTAAAAGCAGATTAAAATCTCCTGTCATCTTTGATGGAAGGAACCTTTATAAAACAGAAAAAGTTTTAGAACATGGTTTTGATTATTTTGCGATTGGAAAGAGGATCAATAAATGAAAATTGGAGTTATCCAAATAACCTCTGGGTTAGAGTACGAAGAGAACCTCATCAAAATAAGAAAGTTTATTGATGAAGCTAAATCAGCAGGCTGTGAAGCTGTCTTTTTACCAGAATGTTTTTATTCATTAAGTGATGGAACAAAAAGCACTCCTTACGTTGTTAATGGAGTTGATGATCACTACAAAAATATCCAAAACCTCGCTCTAGATAATAAAATTTATGTCTTGGGTGGAACCGCCGCTGCTTATGGTGGTGGTGAAGTTAAAAATAGGGCCTATAACTTTGATCCCAGTGGAAAAGATCTTGGAACTTATGACAAGATTCATCTCTTTTCTTGTGAGCTAAAAGATAAGGTTATAGACGAAAACGATATTTATTCTCCAGGTGAAGATCCAAAAATGATTACTGCAGGGCCTCTGAAAATTGGTTTAGGAATCTGTTTTGATCTTCGCTATCCCGAAATGTATCGCGACTACTCTAGAAAAGGGGCCAACTTAATAACGGCTTCCTCTGCTTTTACTGTACCAACAGGGAAAGCTCACTGGCACACGTTAATAAAGGCCAGGGCCATTGAAAATCAGTGTTATGTTGTAGCGGCTGCTCAATGGGGAAAAAATAATGAACGTATATCAACTTATGGTCACTCTCTAGTTGTTGATCCATGGGGAGAAGTTTTAGCCGACGCTGAAGAAGGCGAAAAACTTATAACGGCTGAACTCGATTTAGATTATGTTCAGGAAGTAAGAAAAAAGGTCAAAGTTTTTTAATTATTTAAAGTAGGGATTATTTCCTGAGTCGTGATCAGTTAGATCAATGACTTCAATGATATCTGGATATTGCTCTTTTACTAACTTTTCAATTCCATCTTTTAAAGTAGCTGTTGAACTAGAACATCCCTGGCATCCTCCAGAAAGTTTTAGGTACAGCTTATCGTTGTCATAATCTACAATTTCAACATTTCCGCCATGAGCAGCTAAGGCCGGTCTAACTTGGTCATCAAATAATTTTTCTAATTGGCGAATCATAATATGTCTCCACTATATTTTTCTATAGTTCTTGTATTCCCCCATTCTATACCCAGTCAAGCTTTCTAGGGCATCAGAAATGGCAAGTCCAACGTTTTTCCACTCAAAAGAGGAAGTCATCTTAAGAATATCTACATCATTTCGATGATTTTCGATCCATTCTTGCATTATTTTGGGGTGAGTCTCTTGAAAGGGTTTTAATCCCCAAATATTTTCATATTTAAAATGAGGATTCTCATATCCTTTTCCGTGGTAGAGCTTTTCAAATGCATTTACCTTTTGATTCATGACATTTTCTTTTCTGGCCCAACCATAGTGAAAAACTCTGGCCGGAATCAGGCGTGCATTAATTTTTGTATCTTCTGCACTTCTAAAGCCCTGAGCATCGAGCCAGCTTTTAATACCTTTGTGATTTCGAATTAATCTCACTTCGCGACGATAAACATTTCGAGTGTATTTATAAATATCTACATTTCCATAAAAATGAATATAGTTAAAAATAAGTCCATCGATGAGTTGGTTTTCTTCCATTTGACGAATTCCATTTTCAATATGGATAAGATCGTCTTCGTGAAGGGCCTCGTCACCTTGAATGTATTGGCAGTATTTACCTTTACATTTTTCGAGAGCAATATTTGTTTGTTGTGAGAGGATAAGGCCATGGGCTGAAATTTCAGGGTCCCACCAGGATTTAGTAAAAATATATTTATCTTCAGGGAATGAATCTCTTAGGTATTCGTAAGTTCCATCATCGTCTTTAAGTTCTGGGTTATCGAACCCCACGTTAATAACAACTTCGTCGCAAAGTGGGTCAATACTTTGGATACTTTCTTTTATGGGATAGCCAAGTGTGAGTCCATTTTTAATGAATGTGAAGCCTGAAACCATATTTGTCATGGACTAGTTATCTCTTATTTTGCTGAGAGTCGTCAATAATGAGTAGAAATTGTTTTGAGAACCCTTAGCAAGGATTTGATTCTAAAATTTTCTGAGTTCATCATTCTGTAAATAGTAGCAATTGGAACATTCGATTTTTTTGATAACTCTTCTTTGTTAACCAGCTTTAGGCTAGAGCGAATAAGCTTAAACATTTCTTCTTCATCTCCATAATATAAGGCCTGGGCCAGCCACATGATGAATCTCTCTCTATCTTTTAAAAAGACTTCCCCTCTCCCCAGAAAAAAATTATCACTATTGATAGAAGTCACATTGCATCCTTGTTTTATTTTAATCACTTAACGCAGATTACATTTACGCTAATGTAGTCCGCGTCAAAAAGTTTTAGAATTAATAGAAAATAAAAAATACAAAGTTAAAAACTGAGGAGATCAAGTCCGGAAAGTGCAGATGTGAGTGCAGTCTCAACCCTAAGTATAGAAGGTGAGAGCCATGCCTTTTGAAAGTTATTTTCTTCAAATAAGGCCAATTCCGCCTTTGTGTAGCCTCGTTCGGATCCAAAAGCGAGAACGATATCGTTATGGGGAAAGTCTTTTAGAGACTTAGAGGACCCTGGGTGAAAAATAATTTTAGTTTCAATATCTTTTATCGAATTAAAAGGAATATGTTTGGAGATATGAATGTTTGGTAATGTGTGGAATCTTCCGACCTGAGAAAGTCCCAATAGGAGATGCTTTTCAATTTGGTTCGCTTCAAGAATTTTACTTGTTTCATAACTTTTCTCCCCAAGCTCACTTCGATGAAAATAGAGATCCGAAACAGGAAAGCTTGAGGCAAGTTCCAAAACCTTTTTCATTGTTTGAGGCCTTGAGAGTCCCACTAAAACTTTGATAGATCTTTTCTCTCCCTCATTTGAATTTTGAATTTCCAATTGAACTTTTTCGGTTGAGAGACTATTGATCTTCGCCTTGCCTATACCTTGATTTAATAAGACGACTTTTAATTCATCATTTTCCTTGGACTTTAAAATATTATGAAGATGTTCCAAGCGAACACTATCAGTTATTTCAACACGATCTTTTTCTGAAATTTCATTTTCAAAAACCCAAAGGAAATTCATAAGCCTTACCTAATCCTAAATAGATACCTAGTCTTACTATGAATAGAAACTTGGATCAACACGTATATGGTGAATTTCATCGATGTTATTGATGACGGAGAGTTATTGGTATTTCTCGCTCCTACGGGATCTGGAAAAACCCACTTTATCTTAAACTCACTCTCAAAAGGTGGTAGGCGAATTGTCTTTGTGTCCCCCTTAAAGGCCTTGGCACTCGAATTTTATGAGAAATCGAAAAAGAGGTCACTTCTTCTTTGTGGAGAGAAGAACAAGGGAGAGAAGTTGAAAGAAAAATGGGACTTCTTAGTTGCTACTCCTGAATCCCTTGGCTCCCGTGAGCTAGAGTCTTTATCAATGATGGTGCCCAAACCTGTCGTCATACTCGATGAAATTCACCTCTTCCTTAAGTGGGGAAGTAGTTTTAGACCTAGGCTTTTGGACTTTATTGAAGCCCTAGGAGTTATGACATTTCCATGCTTGGGGCTAACAGCAACCTTAGATGAAAGATCTAAAAATTGGATAAATGAGCAATTGAATTTAGGTTTTTTGGCAAGAATTGTAGACTTCGGCAATATGGGGATTAAGTATTCCCCAAAGAATAATTATTATTTTCCAAATTGGGCCAAAAAGATTTTTCATCAATACTTTATTTATAAAATGAAAAATACGAACGGTATTGCTCTCTTTTTTTGTCGAACAAGAACTGAAGTATTTAATTGGGTTGAGTTATTTGAATGGTTACAAATAGACTGTCTTGGCTGTGTCGGGGGAGAAACAAATGCATTTCTTGAATCATATAAACAAAAAAAGTCAGTCAGAGCTATATTTGCAACTTCTGCTCTTTCTCACGGGGTAAACCTAGGGGAGATTTCTGAGGTCTTTATTGGTTACAAAGTATTGGAAAAGGATATTTGGGTGCAAATGGTTTCAAGAGGTGGAAGGATGAATAATTCTTTCGAATTGTACTCTTTTGAAAAATTTAAAATTGCTACAAAAGCAGAGTTTTTTATCGCTATCTTATTGAAAACTGTATGGAGTCGTCTTCGTGTCTACTTTTTGGTATAAACATCAAATGCAAACCAAAATTGAAGGTATTCTTCTTTCTAAAACACCTTTTCAAGATCGCCACCTCATGGGACATCTCTTACTTCGTTCAGGGAAAGAAGTACCTGTTTGTTTTTATGGTGGCCAAGGTGGAGGAAAGAAAAAAAAATCTTCTGAGTTAGAACTTGGTTATATGTTGAAAGTTGAACTCAACAAAAGTCGAACAACTTCAGATTCTTATAGTGCAAAAGAATGGCTACCTCTTTGGAGTCATAAAAAAATTAGGCTGAACCATAGAGCATTTTCTCTTTTGTGTATGTATTTAGAGATATTGTCGAAGCTCTCTCAAAAAGGTGATCTTCATGATGATCTTCAAGAATACGATGATCACTCCACAGGTTTATTTAGAGTATTGAGTAATGCAGAAGTTTATTTGGAGAAAAGTCTCGAGCAAGACAATTTTGAATGGTCTTGGCACTTTGCTGTTTTTCTCGCAAAGCTTTTCGTCGAAATAGGAATTTTTCCTGAAACGAGTGATTGTGTCATTTCTGGGCAAAATATTGGAAAAGGTGACCCCGTTCATTTAGACGCTCAGCATGGAGGTTTTGCAAAAATTTCTGAATTACATGTTGAAGACAGGAAATTCTCATATGGGCAAGGCGGAAATCAGATTAGGGATATGTTAATGATGGCCTCAACCTCGAAATACACCGATATTCCCTTCTCTCCTTGGGAGAAGCCATTTTCTCACCCATTATTTACCTATTTTTGCTATCAGTATCAATTTCAAACCAGTGATTTTAAAACTTATAAAATGTTATTCTAAATCTCAATGCATCTTGCTAAACTGGGGAAATGATTAAAACTCTTGTTAAGAGACTAATCCCTTATGTGAAACCTCATAAGGGTAAGGTTATTGGTTCCGTTATATTTTCCTTTGCTCTTGCTGGAATCAAGTTTCTACAGGCCTATTTGGTAAAGCCTATTTTTGATAATGGGCTAAGTGAAAGTGCAACTTTCAATGATGCCTTACTGTTGTCTGGAATATTACTTGGACTAGGACTAATCAATTTTCCTTGTCGCTTTTTTCATTTCTATTGGATTAGATATGTTGTCGATAAAGCAACTTGTTCAGTTCGGTCAGAGATTTTTACAAAACTTCAAAGACTCCCTATGACTTTCTATGGAAAGAGCAAACAAGGGAAACTCATTTCAAACCTATTAAATGATACGGGAACTTTCTCTCAAGGATTTAGAGGAAGTGTAGATATTATCAGAGAGCCTTTGACTGCTGTTTTTATGTTTGGACTGGCCCTTTATCGAGACTGGCAACTCACATTAATTATCATAGTTGTTGCTCCTCTTTTTATTATTATTTTTTCTAAGTCAGGAAGAAAAGTACGTAAAAATCAAGGAGACGTTCAAGAAGAAGCTTCACTTCTCACTCATACAATTGGAGAGGGAATTAGTGGGTATAAAATTACCAAGGCCTTCAATTTAGAAAAATTTCAAAACACTAGATTTGGTCAGGCTCAAGAGCGTTTCTTTAATGCCTTAATGCGAACAACATTTGTAGAAGAGATGGCACATCCCTTTGTCGAACTCGTCGGGGCCTTGGCCTTTTCAGGAGTCATACTTTTTGCTCATCATAGAATTCATGTTGGTGGGATGACGACTGGAGACTTTATAAGTTTTATTACAGCTCTTGCTCTACTTATGGATCCTATACGAAAGTTCAGTCAGGCCAACGTGAAAATTAATCAGGCCCTTGCTGCGGGAGAGAGAATTTTTAATCTTTTAAATTTACCTGAAGAAATTGATAACGGAAAAGTTGAACTCAATTCATTGAATGAAAAAATCGAAGTTAAAGATTTAACCTTTAGTTATGGTGAAGGCAACGTCATTAAAAACCTGAATATGACGATCAACAAAGGTCAAAAAGTAGCATTGGTTGGATTATCCGGTTCTGGAAAATCAACTCTCGTAAATTTACTTTTGGGACTCTACAGAGTTGAAAGAGATAAAATAAAGATTGATGGAAAAGACATTCAAGATATAAAACTCCAATCACTTCGGAATTTATCAGGTCTGGTTAGTCAGGACATTTTTCTTTTTCATGACACTATTAAAGAAAACCTTTGCCTTGGAAAAGACTTCTCAGAGGAGAAAGTAAATAAGGCCTTAGAAGTTGCTTATGCTGATGAGTTTGTGACTAAGCTTCCAGAAGGGGTGAATACAGTTATTGGTGACCGAGGAACGAGACTTTCTGGTGGGCAACAGCAGAGGGTTACAATTGCTAGGGCCTTCTTACAGAATACAGATATTTTACTTTTTGATGAGGCGACAAGTGCATTGGACAATGAGTCGGAAAAAGTTGTTCAAAAAGCGCTTGAGCGCTTGGCCGGAAATAAAACTGTTATCGCAGTGGCCCATAGACTTTCAAGTATTCAAGATTTCGATAATATTTTTGTTCTCCACGAGGGGCAATTGGTAGAATCTGGGACTCACTCAGAATTGATGCAAAAAGCCGGTGAGTACGCCAAGCTTTATGACCTCTCACAAAAAATTTAATACCTTCAAAACTCCCTTTTCCTACTTTTAAGTGGCCTTTCGCTGATGTAATATCCGTTTGAAAATTCAGACCTGCTACAGAAGAAGGAGTGCAACGTGTCAGAGACAAATCTCAAAGATATGGCCGAGCTAGTAAGCTTATGCAAAAGACGTGGATTTATTTTTCAAAGTTCAGAAGTTTATGGTGGCCTTCAGTCTTGCTGGGATTACGGACCACTTGGAATTGAACTTAAAAATAATTTAAAGCAAACATGGTGGAAGTCCATGACTTATCGAGATGACGTTGTCGGAATTGATGCTTCAATTTTTATGCATCCAACTGTGTGGAAAGCATCCGGACACGTTGATGGTTTTAACGATCCAATGATCGATTGTAAAAACTGTAAGGAAAGATACAGAGAAGACAAAGTTGATACTTCTAAGCCATGTCCAAAATGTGGTGAGTCTGATTCCTTTACAGAAGCAAAAGACTTTAACCTCATGTTTAAAACTCACTTTGGTCCAGTTCAAGACTCTTCGGCCATTGTTTATATGAGACCTGAAACTGCTCAAGGTATTTTCGTAAATTTTTTAAATGTTCAAAGTACAATGAGAAAAAAGCTTCCATTTGGAATTTGCCAGATTGGAAAGGCCTTTCGTAACGAAATTACTCCTGGGAATTTTATTTTTAGAACAAGAGAATTTGAACAAATGGAAATGCAATTCTTTTGCAAACCAGGAACTCAAAAAGACTTCATGGAAAAGTGGAAAGAGATTCGTTGGCAATGGCATTTAGATAATGGGCTGAGACCAGAGAAACTGAGATGGCTTCCCCACGGTCCAGATGAGCTTGCCCATTATGCAGACGCAGCTATGGATATTGAATATGAATTTCCTCATGGGTGGGGAGAGATGGAAGGTATTCACTCTCGAACTGATTTCGATTTAAAACAACACCAAGAATTTTCAGGAAAAAAACTAGAGTATGTTGACCAAGAAGATGGAAATAAAAAATATATTCCATATGTCGTTGAAACATCTGTTGGTTGTGACAGGTCTCTGCTTGCAGTTCTGTGTGATGCTTACAGACTTGAAAATGAAGGTGATAAAGAAAAAGAAAGAACGGTACTTCGATTACATCCTAAACTTGCACCGATCAAAGTTGCAGTTCTCCCACTCGTTAAAAAAGAAAAGTTAGATACTCCTGCCAGAAAACTTTTTGAAGATTTACAAAAAGATTATAAGGCTGAATATGATGTCGCTGGTTCGATTGGAAAAAGATATAGAAGACAAGATGAGATCGGAACTCCATTTTGTTTAACATTTGATTTTGATTCACTCGACGATAATGCCGTCACTATCAGGAATAGAGACACTATGGTTCAAGAAAGAATCGCAATTGATAAAGTAAAAGATTATTTAAAAGAAAAAATGAACTTCTAATCCCGGGGGGGAGATTGTCATGGCTGATACAAAATGGGTTTATAGTTTCAATTCTAAAAACACTGAAGGCAACCAGAGCATGAAAAATTTGCTTGGAGGTAAAGGGGCTAATCTTGCAGAGATGTCGTCTCTTGGACTTGCGGTTCCTCCTGGCTTCACTGTTACAACAGAAGCTTGTATTGATTATGAAAAAAATGGATCAAAAATTAGTGAAGAAATCCGATCACAAGTAAAAAAATCAATCGAAGAGACTGAAAAAATCTTTGGAAAAAAGTTTGGAGATTCGAAAGATCCATTACTCTTCTCTGTTCGTTCTGGAGCCAGAGTTTCGATGCCTGGAATGATGGATACTGTTCTTAATTTAGGGATGAATGATCAAACTGTACTTGGTGTTGCTGAGTTAACTGGAAACCCACGTTTTGCCTGGGACAGTTATCGTCGTTTCATACAAATGTATGCCAATGTGGTTATGGGATTTAACACTTCTCTTCTTGAGGCAACATTAGAAGACTTAAAAGAGGCCAGAGGTGTTAGCGAAGATACCGAACTTTCTGGAAGTGACTTAGAAGAACTTGTTCGAGTTTATAAAAAAATAATTTTAGAAGAAACAGGAAAGAGCTTTCCTCAAGATCCAATTGATCAAATGTGGGAATCTATTGCTGCAGTCTTTGGTTCATGGAACAATCCTCGTGCTCATAAGTATAGAGAGCTAAATGATTTTAGCCACGACTGGGGAACAGCTGTAAATGTTCAAAGTATGGTTTTCGGAAACATGGGTAACGATTGTGCTACAGGTGTTTGTTTCACAAGAGATCCTAGTACTGGTGAAAGGAGATTTTTCGGTGAGTATCTTGTTAATGCTCAAGGTGAAGATGTCGTCGCTGGAATTAGAACTCCTGCTCCAATAAATGAATGTTCAAAAAATGATTCAAATAAAAACCTTAAGACTTTAGAAGAAATTATGCCTGAAGCTTTTAAGGAACTAGTCGAAGTCTATACTAAGCTTGAACACCACTATCGCGATATGCAGGATATAGAGTTTACAATTGAAAACAATAAACTTTTTATTCTTCAAACGAGAAATGGGAAAAGAACTGCAGCTGCTGGTTTAAAGATCGCTGTGGACTTTGTTGAAGAAGGCTTACTTTCAAAGGCTGAGGCCGTCACTAGAATGAAACCAGAAGATCTTAACCAATTGTTACACCCAAGGTTAGATCCTGACGCCAAGAAAAACTTAATTGCAGTGGGTCTACCTGCGAGTCCTGGTGCTGCTTGTGGAGAAGTTGTATTTACATCTGAAAAAGCACATGCATTACATGAAACAGGGAAAAAGGTTTTACTCGTAAGACAAGAAACTTCTCCTGAGGATATTGGTGGGATGGTTGCTTCTCAAGGAATCTTAACGGCAAGAGGGGGAATGACTTCTCATGCGGCAGTAGTTGCGAGAGGAATGGGAAAGCCATGTGTTGCCGGCTGTACAGCTCTACTTATTGATTCAAAAGCAGAAACACTTACTGTGAATGGGAAATCCTATTCTGAAGGCGACTTTCTCACAATTGATGGTGGTACAGGTGAAGTTATTGAGGGAGTTGTTCCTACCATTGCTGCTTCAATCTCAGATGATTTTGCGACTTTTATGAACTGGGCAGATGAGATTAGAACTCTTCGAATTAGAACAAATGCCGATAATCCTGAAGATTGTGAAACAGCATTAAACTTCGGTGCTGAAGGGATTGGTCTTTGTCGAACTGAACATATGTTTTTTGAAGCAGAAAGAATTCTTGCCGTAAGAGAAATGATTTTTGCTAAGAGTAGAGAAGAAAGAGAAAAAGCTCTATTTAAAATTCTTCCATTTCAAAGAGAAGACTTTCTAGGAATTTTTAAAGCAATGACAGGTAAACCTGTAAATATTAGATTGCTCGATCCTCCTTTACATGAATTCCTTCCGCATTCTGAAGAAGATATCAAACAACTTGCAGACAGCTTAGGGCTTGAAGTTAGGGCCATTGAGGATAGAAAAGAACAGCTCGAAGAGTTTAACCCTATGCTTGGGCATAGAGGTTGTCGACTTGGAATTACATATCCAGAAATTTACAGTATGCAAGTTCGGGCCATTATGGAAGCAGCTATTGATGCTTCTGAATCAGGAGCGAAGGTTTCTCCAGAGATTATGATTCCATTAGTTTCTCTAGAAGGAGAGCTAAGTACATTAAGGGATCTTACAGAAAAAACAATAGCAACAGTTTTTGAAGAGAAAGGTAAGAAGATAGAATTTAAAATAGGGACAATGATTGAATTGCCTCGCGCCGCAATTACTGCTGCTAAAATTGCTGAACATGCTGATTTCTTTTCTTTTGGGACAAACGATCTGACTCAAACAACATATGGTCTCTCAAGGGATGATGGTGGAAAGTTTTTGCCTGAATATGTAGGTAAACTTCTTCAATATGATCCATTCGTTTCACTCGATCAAGAAGGAGTCGGATTTCTCGTAAATCATGCTCTGGTTGAAGGAAAGAAAACGAACCCTGAAATGCATATGGGGATTTGTGGAGAACATGGTGGCGAGCCAAGATCAATTGAGTTTTGTCATAAGATAGGTCTTGATTATGTCAGTTGTTCTCCATTTAGAGTTCCAATTGCGAGACTTGCGGCTGCTCAAGCAGCTTTGAAGTTTGCTAAATAATAGTGAAAGAAATTAAAGATATTATTTCTACAAAAATGAAAGATCAGCACTTTGACTCGATAGCAGTTGGAGTGCTTGATTTTGATTCCTCTAAGTTTGAATCTTTTGAATACTCTAGAGAACTCGGCTTTTCAAAAACTCCAAATTTGTTTTTTGATCTTGCCAGTCTAACTAAGCCTTTAACCTTGGCAACAAGTTACTTATTAAATCCAAATATTTTTTCAGAGGAAATGAAATGGCTTCTTTGTCATAGGGGATCACTTCCTTCCTGGGGCCTTCTCGATAGGGAAACTTGGAGAGAGCAAGTCAGCTCTTACCCTATAAGTTTGGCCAAAGAAGATCTCTATTCTGACTTTTCAGCTCTTAGGCTAATGCTTGAAATTGAAAAAGTAGGTAAGAAACCGTTCTATGAAAATTGTTCTCCAGTATGGGATAAAGAAGTTTGTCACTGGAGTGAACTTAAAGATCCTTCGTTATGCCCACCTACTGGTTTTAGAAATGGACACTCTGTTCGAGGTGAAGTTCATGATCCCAATGCCTGGGTTATTAAAGATAAGATTTCCCATGCAGGTCTGTTTGGAACCATAAATGGAGTCTGCAAAACAATCTTAAACTTAGAAAATAAGTCACAGATGAGATCAAAACTTCAACAAGCTTTTAAAGAACAAGACCCTAAAAGAAGATTTATTCTAGGTTGGGATAGAGTTCAAAATCCTGGAGACTCTGTAGCTGGCAATAAGGCATCTGACTTAACATTTGGCCATCTTGGGTTTACTGGAACTTCTATTTGGATTGACTTAAAAACCTCTAAGGGAGTTGTCATTCTTTCAAATGCCACTCAAAACTACTGGTACGATAAGTTGGGCCTGAATGGTATCCGTCGTGCTGTCAGTGATAAAATTTGGTGATTTCAGATAGTTAAACTCCTCTAAAGTGTTTTACTCAGGTATCCGAAAAGAGGGTATGAGAGAAAATATACTGAGAAAAGTGCATACACTTTTTCTGTCATTATTATTTTTATATTCATCCTGTGCGAGTAATAGTCCTTGGCGATTACCTGCTGCTGATGAAATAAATGATCTTCCCGTAAAGGCGAGTGAACTTCTCTCTATAAACTCGAGTTCAGATAAAATTGACTCTTCACATCTCTCAATCAATCCAAAAAGCTATATTGAAAGTGATATAAAATCTAGCTTAGCAAAAAATAAGTATCTTAGTTTTGTCTTCGAAGAAACAGAGGAAATGGCAGAAGGAAAAGCTTTTAGAGTTTTTCCAGAAGTCACAAACGATGGCAAATATCTTGTGAAAATATTTCATGCAAAGGGAGCCTTTGATGACAAGGTCGCATCATTAAATCTTGCAAACTTTTTACAACAAATTGCGAATCGAAAGTACTTCAATCTTTATCATGATTTTTTTGAGTTAGTTTTTAATGCCAGACTGGGTGATCTTGAATCATTAAACAATTTAATGAAAATTAAGCAGGCCAGTCTCGATCCAAATAATATGACTTTTACTTATAAAAAGTACAACGTTACTAATGTCGGCTTTGGAAAAACATTAGATCAGGCTTCTTTCACAGAGACTAAATTAGGGAAAAAAGCAGTTAACGAAGAAGGAGCAGAATTGCTTCGAAGGTTTAACCAACCAGTGTTAGAGGCGCTTCAACAAGATCAGCAGAAATTAGCGCCACTTTTAACTAGTCAAAAACGAGAGCGGAAGGCACTAGAGAAAACAAGAAAAACCCTACTGAAGGAATTAGATAGAGCTGGAGATATGGAACAGCTTAAGTCTTTAGCTGCCGCTGGCAAAAGAAAGGAAGTCGCAGATTTGATATCAACATATTTACCTAAAGAGCATATGACTCCTGCTGAAAAACAGTATTGGGAAACAATATTAGATGTAATGAGAAATCCCCTAGAATTAAAAGATCGCGTTCTTGTTTTTAGAGGTATTGATGATGACATGGTTTATCCCTTTATTGAAAATGGAATAGAGCTAGAGCGTGAAGTTGCAATTAAAGAAAGTAAGGGGATTTTTATGTCGTCTGTGATGACAAAAAATCAAGGTACTTGGAATAGAAGAATGCGTTCATTACAAACGATGTATGATAAAGTTTTGAATCAAAATATTGAAACTGGAACTAATGAATTTTCAAAAGGTGCTAGGATGACAACGATGTTTCATCAGCACGCGATGAATCCTCAAGGGAGTCCATTTCTCAGTTGGACACCAAAAATAGAAACCGCACATATGTTTGGGAAAGAGAGAGCTTCTGCCTTTCTTATGGACCCTAGACTCATGATGGCAAACTATGCTTCTGTATTTACAAACGAGCTAGAGCTTCTTACTCCTTTGATTACATTTCCTGACGAAATGGTTGCCATTCATGATCAAAAAATTCATGGGCAACTTGGAGCCAGTGGTAGAGAGAAACTCTTTCTTGAAAAAACAAAAGAAAAACTAGTAAAAGAATACGGTGAAGAAGTTGGAGATGAACATTTCACCACTATTAAAAAAATATTTAATAAACACAATAAGGCCGCAAGTGTCGCTGAACTTACTGTTAAGCCAGAGCCAGAGACTGCATTCAAGAGATTTTTTAAATCGATTAGGAGCTTTTTCGATAAGCTCTTTAAGAAAGGTGAGGCAGTTACGCCTCCACCACCTCCACCTGTTCCAGAGAAACAGACATGTACTTATTTGATTGAATCGCTCTGGAAAGCCGCTAACTAATTGAAATTGCTTTTAAATATCATGTGATTTTGTTTTATAACTTAGCCTTTTATACCGATAAGTTACTGAGAATTAGTGAGACCAGGAGAATCAGTAATGAGAGTGAAATCGATCATCATCCAGATAATCGTCCTTAGTTTATTTTTATCTTCATGTTCAAGTTGGCAAAGTCGAGGCATTGACCTTTTCAACTATAGAACAGTGGCCGGAATCGAAGACGATCTCGATTACTATTTAGGTGTAGATAGATTCCACTATTACATAACTGAATATTCACACAACATGGATGGAAAAATTCCTGAAAATGTTATGGATGCTATTAAAAAAATTACACCGAAAGAATTGTTTGGAGAGGGTTATCCTATCGCCAAATTAAAAAATGCGCATAACTACGATGCCATGATCATAGATTACCTCAAGAAATATCATCCTGATTTATCTTTTACTCAGACTGAAATGAAATGGGGATATAATTTTTTAAAAAATAAATTAAATGAAGCTTTCTCTGTAAAGGGGACTAAGCTAAAGGGAGACTTAGTTAATCCAGACTTCGCTCCTACACCTGTTCGACCTCAAACATTAACAATAACAAATATAAATCCAAAAAAGTTAACACTAGATTCAGGACACTATATTTCTAATAGGACAACTCGGGCCATGTTTTGGGAAGCAGCTGAAACTGGAAAGACTGTTGAATTTCATTTAGGCGATAGTCGTGAATTTATGAAGCATATTCAGCAATCTGGAGGAGAAGTCATTGCTGAAATTAATCCAATGGCGGCAAATTATAATAAGCAGTTTGTTGTTAAGTATCCTGGTGAAGATACCTATCGCTATGCCATTACAAACATTGGTGGAGCAGACAGACTCGAACACATGATCCATTCTTTGGCCTTAAGTAATCTCAACGGCGGGAACTTACAAAACAAAGTAGTTGTTCACGGAGATGTCCAAGACTTTCACGAAAGGATGGCCGCAAAACTAACAGAACAATTTGAACACATCCCTAATGCCGATAGAGTTATTATTGGTCAAAGAGGAGCGATCGACGGTCAATTTAATCTCTTCTGGAAACTTCAGGGATTAAGTAACATGTACGAGCAAGACCCTACGAAATTGAAACTGAGGGTAGGTGCAGCCAAATTTTCAGAAATTGAAGAGATGTTTGAAAAAATGAGCTCACCAAAATTTTCAGTTCATGATCATAAAAAAGTAATTGAGAAAAATTATGAAAAAGTAAAAGGGTTAGTTGAAGCAGATGGTGATATGATGCCAGCTGTCTACAAACAATTTGACTATGATACGACTCAAGTACAGTTAACTGATTTTGTTTTTAAAAATAGCCAAGGCAAAAATGTACGCTGGAGGGTTCTTGGAAATGTTTGGGGCGACGAAGTTGTTCCTCTTGCAACTGCACTCAAAAATACTGGTCATAAAGAAATTACTTATATTGGTACAACTGGAGCAGTCCCAGACAAAGGTTACAAAGTAGGTGACCTTGTTGTTCCGTCATACGTTCAAGATGGAACGTCTCGACTTCGAGTACATGGCGATGTCATGGATATCGATATTGCTAAAGTTGGTGGTGCCGTTGAACATGTTGGTTCTCCTTTTGAAGAAACATTCGCTTGGTTAGATCTTGTAAAACAAAGGTCTGACTTTGTTGAAATTGAAACTTCCTATTTAAGAAGAATTTTCAATGGAGCAGATGATAATCTTAGGTTTTACCTTTTAGTTTCTGATATTTTAGGAAGTGAGGGGGAAACTCTTGCATCAGCGAGTTCATCAAAAAGAAGAAAAGCTCTAAATAAAATTCTTGATTCGATGTTTGCTAGAGACAGAGCAAGAATTCCAAAATCAGTTCCTCTTCCTGAGAATAACTCCCTTTTGAAGTTAAGATCACTTGTTGATCGACTCTATGGGAAGAAGGGAAAAGTCTTTCAACATTATGTTCAAAGTCACTTTAGAGGAAAACCTGTTCCTTCAGAAGCTGCTCTTAAAGAGTTTGTTGACTCTGTTGATAACTTTTCTGATGCATACTTCTCAAAAAGAGTCGTTTCTACTTCTGAAGTTCTTAGCTATATCGTTCGTGATATCGGAGAGAATCTTCCAATACCAACAATGGGAGTTAATGAAGAATTTCTAGATGGAACTTGGCACCCCAAGAATGGAAAAATCAAACTACAAATTTATTCATCAAACACAGAAGTTTTAGAGCAGTACAAACAAATCGTAGATAAATACGGTGATGCCATTGAGAAAATTTCCAAATGGGCGGAGATTGAAGTTGTAAGAGGGCCACCCTCCGATGGAATGGTTGCGTTAAAAGGGGCTTATGATATTGAGCCCGATTATCTTGTTAAATCCTTTGCTAGGTCAGCTTATCTCCAGGGCGGACTCGATTATGATGTTACATACAATGGAGCTCTTAAATACCATATTATTCCTACTCATAAAGCGACTGATATCTGTGAAACAGGTAGGTCTTTTTGTTCTCTTGCTTACTATGCTCCAGATCCTCAAACCAAGAACCTTCTTGGAGAGGTCACCGATATTGATGGGTTTAATCCAAAACAAAGATTGATAGATGCAATTGCTGATTTAAATGATGAATTAAAATACAAGGGAAATGATGAGGAGTGGAAGGCCGTGGCCAAACTCAAAAAGGTAAATAGTTTACCTGATGGGAAATTGGCGGAAATTGTTCCACGTTTTAGTAATACTGAGGGACTTGTCATTGAAGTAAAAATTACTCCTGAAGGTCTTCGAAACCCTATGGTCGTCGCTGAAGAGATGGCGCACTTAAAACAAATTATTGATGAGCCTTTTGAGCACCCAATGTTTTGGGCAGAGATTTCTCTAAATGCCCAACATGGTTCCAAACGATCAAAAATGCTTTTAGCTGAAGCTGAAGTCGATGCAATGGAAAAGGTTCGATACGATATCCTTGATATTGAAGAAGGTTCTGATGTTGATAAATATATCAAGTCTAGAAAGGCCCAAGGTGAAAAACTAGTTAAGTCTGTCAAAAAAGAAGTGACTGCAGAAAACAAAATAAGAAAAACAATTACGGATCGTTATAAACAACTCTTGAAAGATCTTCAAGATGCTCCAAAAAAGTTAGATGACTATATAGCAGCCAACGATCGAGTTAATGCTAGAAAATTAATTGATTCCTTTATGCCATGGGAACAAATGGAACCAACTGAGATTGCTCTTTGGACAAGATGGTTAGATGCTATGGAAAGGCCAACTACACAAAATGCGAAGAAGACGCTCGTCTTTAGAGGTCTTGCTGATGACCTAGTTAGAGAGGCCGATGACGGTGGACACTTTTTAATGTCTAAACTCCTCACAAAAAATCAAGGTAACTATACGAGACGATTGAGATCTTTAAAAACTTATCATGGAAAACTTGGAAAGCAGGCCCAAGGTGAAGTACCTCTTAGTGTCGATTCATATACTGCTATGATGAAAGGACACAGTCACGATCCAGTTGCGAGTCCATTTCTATCTACGTCTGTGGCCGATGTTGCAGAGGACTTTGCTGATGAGTGGACAGGTGGTGAAACAAAAGTAAAAATTGCTGCCATTCATATCGACAAAAAAAGAATCATGACAAATTTAGTTTCTGACTACAGAGAAGCTGAAAAACTAATTCCTTTGATCGTCTTTCCGGATGAGTTAGTTCATATTGAAGGTGGAGACGGTTACGATGATTTAAACATGGAAAATATGTATACCAAAGTGAAACAAAAAATTGGACGTTCTGTTAAGGCCGAAGAGAAAGTGAATAGAGATGCTGTTGATCGTCTAAAAAATACTAAATCATGGTGGGAATCTGTTAATCCAAGAGGGCTGACTCCGAATAATGTAGGGCCAACTTGTAGGGGAATGGTCGAATCAATAATGGGCCTATAAAGACAACCCTTTCCTCACGAAAGTGTAGGTGTTAAAATATACCAATACTTAGTGAGGAACTCATGGACTTGAGCTATCAAGTAAAACCTGATCAAATTGATCTTCTTAAAAATGTAAAACGTATCTTTTTCTACAGAATTTGTGGAACAGGAATGGGTGCAGCGGCCTGTCTATTAAAAGAGGCTGGTTATGATGTTGAAGGTGGAGATCAGAACTTTTACCCGCCGATGAGTACTTACCTAGAGTCAACCGGAATTCCTTGTAAACAAATTAATGATGTGGAAGATGATTATTTAAAGTCTTTTGATCTCATCGTAGTTGGAAATGTTGTGCCACGAAAAAGTGAAGACGCGAGAAGGATTGAATCTTTAGAGGTTCCATTTATTTCATTTCCTTCAGCCCTGGGTCACCTTGTCTTAAATGAGCAAAATGTAATCGGCATAGCTGGTACGCATGGAAAAACAACAACATCTTTTTTCATGACTCAAATTTTAGAGAACTTAGGTAAGGCTCCTGGATATTTTATTGGAGGGGTCATTGATGGAAGACCACCTTCACGTTTAGGGGATGGATCCTACTTCATAATCGAAAGTGATGAGTACGATAGTGCGTACTTTGAGAAAATTTCTAAATTTAGAACTTATCATATCAATCATCTTATTCTTACTTCTTTAGAATTTGACCATGCTGATATTTTTGAGAGTATTGAAGATATAAAAGATGAATTTCGAGCACTTCTTCCAAATGTGAATGGAACAAATATTGTTTGTGGAAATTATCAGGCGAATAAAGATCTTTTAAATGAATATCCTCAAAAAGAAGTAAATTGGTACGGAAGTGAAAGTCACTCTGGCCCGTATGTAAAAAATATATCTGAGAATAAAACAACCTTTTCAATTATCTATAATGAAGAAGAAATTGAGTTTTCTACGAATATTATCGGAAATCATAATATTGAGAATATAACCTCCTGTATTCTTTTCTGCTTAAGTGAAGGATTCAGTATTAATGAGGTTCAAGAGTCAATAAAAGATCTTTCCCTTGTGAAACGAAGACAAGAAATTAGAGGTCGATATAAGAATGCAATCATCGTTGATGATTTTGCTCACCATCCAAGAGCAGTAGAAGCGACTATTGAAGCGATTCGTAGTAGGTTTATAAATAAAAAGATTAAAGTTATATTTGAGCCTCATTCGGCTACCGCCAGATCTTCACTATTTCAAAAAGGCTTTATCGATTCATTTATGTCTGCTGATGAAGTGTTCTTAACTAAACTACCTAGACCGACTACAGCAAAGGGTGCTGAAGATCTTGATGTTGATACTGTTGTTCAAACATTACAATCTAAACAGAAAAAAGCTGGAGTCCTAGAGAGTCTTGATGATGTTACAAGCTATATAAAAAAATCGGCAGATGAAGAATCTGTTATTCTCGTTCTCAGTAATGGAACTTGCTTGGGTCTTTGGCAATCTGACTTTGTGGACGAAATTGAATTATAAATATTTAATACTTCTCTTTTTATTTTCTTTTAATGCCTTCTCTGAAGGGCAATTACACAAAAATGTTTCCAAACCAAGTTTAGTTTTTCGAGAGGCTCCAAGGGCCAGCCTCGTTAAATTTCCATATAATAAGAAAAAAACGATTGATAGATACTTAAGACAACATAAAAAGTTCTTTAAAAAAATGTGCCGACCAGGAACTGAACAAAAATTTTGGAATTTAAATGGTAAGTTTAGGGGAAGTGGATTTTATGTTCCAGGTCTTCCTTCATCTAAACTTGATATACTCACAGTGAATAGATTCATCCCTGAGTTAGAACGAAAAAAGAAATGGATTGAAACACAAGCAAAAGTTTTAAACTCTAGAAAAAGAAAATTTAAGTCCGAAGTTAAGAAGATCGAAGAGTTTAAAAATATTATTAAGCAACTTTTAGAGTACAAAGGGCAACACTTTGAATCAACGAAAGCTACCGATAAGGAAAAAGCGCGTATTCGTTCAAAGTATTTAGTTATTAAATTTAAAAATGACTTTCAAAAATTTCTCAAGAAAGTACCTTTTCTCTTAACCTACAGGCACCCTAACGATCACTTTGATTTGAGATTAACTTACGATAATTTCAAAGGGAGTCAGATTGAGAAAGAAGCCAGAAAAGCAAATGAAGTCTATTTCTATAGAAAGATAGTTCAAGATGGAGCCTCTGGCCCTGGAAACTCAAGAAGTGATACTTTTATGAGGACTAGCTTGGACACAATTGTTTTAGAGCTTAGAAAAGAAAATGATTTTCTAACTGAAAACTTAAGGTACGACTTAGCATTTGCCTTAAATGCTATTGAGTATCACTTGGAAAAAGGTAAGAAGAGACTTGTTCTCCGTCTTAATAAATGGGCTAAACGTGTTGGGAGAATGATTGATTTTTATAAGTCCTTGAAAGCGAACAAGGTAAAAGTAGGAGATCATTTTGAAACGGGTGATTCAATAGTCAAAGCAAAAGACATCGCTAGGCTTGGATTGAAAAGATATAGTTATCAAAAACAAGCAGACTCTTATAATTATTGGAAAACCCATGCTGAATGGTTGCGCGCAATGTTTTCTATCGAAACAATTCTCTATAATGAAGTTGGAAGTTTAGATGGTCCATCTGCTCTGGAGAGAAAAGATGTAGCTCAAGTTGTGATTAATCGAACGAGGCTTCCCCAATATTTTGTATTACCTCCGGAAGATAGTATTCATAAATATCTTTCAAAGTCAGGAAAACCTCTTACTGAGTTTAGATGGCTAAATGTTCTCTTCAAAGAGAGTGAGTTTTCATTCACTTATTATTTTATTCATGGAAATTTAAGAATTTATTGTCCAGAGATGACAGGACTTGGGAAGCGTCTCCGAAGAAAAAATCTTGAAATTGCCTATGATCTTTTGAAAAAGCCTAATTTTGATTTTCATGCTGTTCGTTATTTTTCAAGACATTCAATGCTGGGTCGAATTGATATGAAAAGTATTTGGACCGACTTTTCTCCTTTACCAGAGAGGCCAGGCTTAAATTTGAACTCAAAGAAAATTGGTAAGGCCTATTCTGGTGGGGACTATGACTACCTCTATCATTTTATTGATCCTATAGGTCGTAAATTCAAGGTTTTATCCTTTGATAGAAAAGTTTACGTAAAGCATCTAAATAAAGATCAGTTTTTTCACTATAGAAACCCCCATTTTTTCAGATATTTCAAAAGAAGAGAGTAGGCTCAGACGGCCTTAATAGTACTCTAAACCACCCTAATATCTTGTATTCATAGTATGTATGGCGTAGGATAAGCCCGAATATATTAGTGTATTATTTATTTATATTTTGGAGATAACGAAATGTTAAAAGACTACGTATTTACATCAGAATCAGTTACTGAAGGTCACCCAGATAAGATGGCCGATCAAATTTCAGATAGTATTCTTGATGCCATGCTTGAGCAAGATCCTAAGTCTAGAGTTGCTTGTGAAACGATGATTACAACTGGACTCGTTGTACTGGCCGGAGAAATCACAACTAAAGCACAAGTTGATTTTCAAGAAATCGTTAGAAATAGAATTAAAGAAATTGGTTATGACCATTCAGATAAAGGTTTTGATTGTCACACATGTTCAGTGATGGTTGCTCTTGATAAGCAGTCTCCTGATATCGCACAAGGTGTTGATGAAGGTGCTGGTACATTTTCTGAGCAAGGTGCTGGAGATCAAGGGTTGATGTTTGGTTATGCATGTAATGAGACTGATACTTATATGCCTTTAACAATTGATCTTTCTCACAGACTAGCTCTTAAGCTTTCTGAAGTTAGAAAAACTGGACCACTTAATGATTTAAGAGCTGATGGTAAAACACAGGTTTCTGCTGAGTACGTAGATGGAAAAGTGAAAAGAATTGAGAATATTGTTGTTTCTTCTCAACATGCTGATGGGATGACTCTTAAGCAAGTTCAAGAGGGGATTCGTGAAGAAGTTGTTAACAAAGTAGTTCCTTCTGAGCTCATTGATAACAATACTAAATTCTACATTAACCCAACTGGAAAATTTGTTATCGGTGGACCTATGGGAGACTGTGGACTAACTGGTAGAAAAATTATTGTAGATACATACGGAGGACATGGGGCCCACGGTGGTGGAGCTTTCTCTGGAAAAGATCCTTCGAAAGTTGATAGATCTGCTGCTTATGCTACGAGGCACGTTGCAAAACATATTGTTGCAGCTGGATTAGCTGATCGTGCTCTTGTTCAAGTTGCTTATGCAATTGGTGTTGCCAAGCCTATGTCATTTCTTGTTGATACTTTTGGTACAGAGAAAGTTGATGTGACTAAAATTAATAAGGCCGTTAATGAAGTTTTCGATATGACTCCAAAATCTATTATCGATAGACTTGATCTCTTAAGACCAATCTATTCTAAGTCAGCAGCTTATGGACACTTTGGTAGAACAGACGTTGAATTTCCATGGGAAGTTCTCAACAAGCTTGATGAGCTTAAGTCTCACTTCTAAGAAATTACAAAATTAAAATGACTTATGGCCTCCTTTTGGGAGGCCTTTTTTTTATTCTTTGCTAGAATGATTGTATGGATGCAGTTTATTTTATATTTAAATACATTCCTTTTTGGGGCGTCCCAATGATTTTCATTCTTGTTCCAACTGGCTACATCTTTTGGACCAAAGACAGAAAGGCTATTTCTGCAATTTTGTTTGGACTTAGTGGTTTTTGCATTGCGCTGTTGGCCTTTTGGGTCTGGGCCGGTGGACCTACTCGAGCAGTGCAAGCCTTTGAATCTATTATCAATCACTAAAATTTGTGCTCGGCAAAATCTGTCAATGTGTCTATAAATTGACACCTATTATTGCTTTGAGCTAGGATTTTCCTAAGTAAAAGAGTCTGGAATCAATTTCAGGCCCTGGATCATACTTGGGAACACACTTTATGGATGACTTTCACTTCTTACACACTTCTTTTGAAGATCAAAATGAAGATGGCAGTAGACAGAAAAAACCAATACTGTACCTAGTAGAAGATGATCAAACATTCGGAAAACCACTCCAAAAATATATAGAAAAAAAACTTGGCCTTGAGACTAGATACTTTCTTTCTCCGGAAGACTGTATTAATCATTTTCAAGAGAGAATGGGTGTAGAAAAAGTAGAACCATTTTGCTTGCTAACAGACATCAGCTTTTCTGATCAGGGTGGCTCAGATGGACTTTTACTTATAGATGTCCTTAAAGATAAGAAACTAGAGTTTGTTTCTATTGTGATGACTGGTTTTGCCTCTATTGAGACGGCTATCCAAGCGACGAAGAAGGGTGTATTTCACTACCTAACAAAGCCATTTGAGTTAGATGTTCTTTCTGAATTAGTAGGCAAAGCTTATAAGCAAAAGCTTAATTGGGACCTTGGAAAGGAAACTTTACCTGTCGCAAGCCTCAGGGATAATAAACCTTCAGCTCCTCGAAGAAGAAAATTTAAAATTGAAGACCCTAGAGAAGAAGATATCTTCTGTGGAATGATAGGTCGTTCAAGCTTAATGAAGGAAGTTTTTGAGAGAATCAAGAAAGTTGCTACTTCAGACTCTACTATTCTTATCAATGGGCCATCAGGAACTGGTAAAGAGCTAGTTTCAAATGCAATACATAAATTAAGTAGTAGAAACTCTAATGGAATGGTCTCTGTAAACTGTGGAGCTATTCCAGGTGAATTATTAGAAAGTGAATTGTTTGGACATGAGAAAGGTGCTTTTACTGGAGCTATCAATTCTAGAAAAGGTCGATTTGAATTAGCTGATAAAGGTTCAATCTTTCTCGATGAAATTGGTGATATGCCTCTTCTGTTACAAGTAAAACTCTTAAGAGTCCTTCAAAATAAAGTAATTGAAAGAGTGGGGTCAACTCAGACAACACCTGTTGATGTTAGAATTATTACTGCGACCCACAGAAACCTAGAACAAGAAGTTACCGACGGAAATTTTAGAGAGGATCTTTATTATAGGTTGAATGTAATTCCTATCAAGGTTCCTTCTCTGGCCAGCCGTAAAGAAGATATACCCCTATTGATTTCATACTTTCTAAACCGATTTGTAAGTGCAGATGGGCGAAATAACCTAGAGTTTGATGATGAGTCTTTAGGGCTATTAATGTCATATGATTGGCCAGGAAATGTACGAGAACTTGAAAACTTAATTGAGAGACTCGTAATTTTAAAAGGTGGGAATGTTATTTCTGCCAGTGATTTACCAGTTAAATTTCTTCAACATAAATCTATTCACTCTGGGTTTGAAACACTTATTACTCTTCCAGATGAAGGGATGGATTTAAAGCAAGCTCTCTCCGATATAGAAGATAGCTTAATTCATCAGGCACTAGATAAGACTGATGGTAACAAAAATCAAGCATCAAAACTTCTACAGATGAACAGAACTACTCTTATAGAGAAGATGAAGAAAAAGGGAATGGCGAATCAGCTAACCCAATAGTCCTCTATAGTTTTTCTCAAGTATTCAAAACAAATTCAAAACTCGTGGCCATTTTGACACCAAAAAAAATGGTCTATTTTAGTCACTCATCTGCAAAGACTTGTAAATAGGGAAAATTTTTTAGATGTCATTTTTTTGATCGGCAATTTCTGCCAGGAAGAAAAATTTTCCTTCCATATTGCTCAAAAAAATGTAGAATTAAGATGCGGCTGGTTATTCAGGAAGAGTGATGCAGTCGGCTTCAAAACAGTTTTATGGAACAGGAAGTTCTATTCGTATGAAGAAAAGTGGTATCAAATTTTTGACAATTGTATTGGGGCTTTTGCTTTCGCTGGAAGTATTTGCTGCAGTTGTTACCCAAGAGAATGCTAAGACACATCTTAGGTACAAGATCGCTATTCAAAAAGATCTAATCATTGTTAATAAGAGAGGTGACGAAGTCATCATTAAATCTTTAAACCCTGAAATGTTTAAAAAAGTTTCCGATGAACTGATAGCACTTAAGCAAAACCCAGATTACATTAAACAAATAAATGTTATGCCAAAAGCAGCAGGTAATGCTGTTTCAATTCTTAAAATTAAATTAAGTAATCCAGATGTTGAATTATTTACTTTCTATAAAGATAGGGAAAAGTACTATGTTCTCGACTTTTGGACAGATGCAGACACAATCCTTAATAAAGATAAAAAAATAGCTAAGAAAGCTAAAAAGTCTAAAAAGCAAGTTAAGAGTAAAAGGGCAAACCCTGTTGCTAAAACCCCTAAAGGGAAATCATCAACTCAAAAGAATGTTTTAAAAAGACCTACAAGTAACAAGCTAGCGAAAAACACTAAGAAGAAGAAATCACAAAGAAAGAGAAATAAAAAATATAGAGACTTTAGGTACGGAGCTAGTTTTATATGGGACTACAAGCCTCTAGCACCATCATTAAAAGAAATTGTTAATTTAAGTAGAAAAACACCTGAATTTTTCTTTCCAATTAAAAATAGAAAATATTCAAAAAATGAAAAAGAAGCCCACGTTCAATTAAGTATTAACCTTTATAGAAAAAAGAAATATGGATTAATGTACAAGTCGATTGAACTCTTTAAGCAGAAGTACGGGGAAGAAGAGCTAGTCGATATCAATGAATACTTAAAAGCAAACGCTATTCTTAGAGAAAATATTGAGAAAGGTAATACTGAGCCAGTTAAAACGGCGATGGCGATGCTCTCAAATATAGCTGAAAGAACTGACAATTATGAATTGAAGAAAGGTATTTATAAGTACTTAATGACATCTAAAATTCAAAACAAGGACTATATCAAGCTATTAGATCTTGCTAAGAAATTTTACATCTCATCAAAAGAAAATTTTGATTATGAAGAAAGTGGATATGCTGCAGAGTTAATTCTTCACTCACTAACAAACCTACAACAGATAGAAAAGTTGAGAGAGTTGGTTCAAGATAAAACTTTAATGAAGCTTGTTCCCCCTCAGTTAATGATTGCTTACGAGATTTACACATTACTTTCAATGAATAAACCTGGCGAAGTCATTAAGGCTTGGAAAAAGAATAAAAAAGGAATGGTGAAACCAATTCATTCTGCCATTCTATACAACGTAGCTGAGGCATACTTTAGAAATGCTGAGTACCAAAAAGCTCTTCGATTTTACGATGACTTCATAACAAACTATAACTTCATGACTGAATCAGGACCGGCGAGAACACGACTTGCTCTTTGTTATGAAATACTTGAAAAAAATGTAGATCAAACTCTTGAACTTTATAAAAGAGCAATAAATAGGTCTCGAAAATTTGACTCAAGTTTTGAGGCAAGAATAAGGTTCACAGCTCTTAGAACCGTAAGAAAAAACAAAAGAAGCTCTAAAGATATGGAAATGAGAGCACTTCTAAAAATCAAAGATACAAAGAAAAAGCCTATCCTATCAAGAGACCTCAAAAAGTTACTTTGGCTTGTCAGACTTAGAACATTCTTAACAGATGGAAAATATAAAGAAGCTCTTAGTTATCTAAGTGTTCTTCCTTTGAACTCCTTAAAACCTTCTGAAAAAAGAGTTTATGAAGGTGACGGAGCTGAAGCGATTTATGGGATCATGATCAATAACTATAAATCTTCTGAGTATGGAAAAGTTATTAAGGCATGGGAAGTTTACAAAGAAAAATATGTAGATAAAGTCGCTATGGACCCATTCCTTAACTTTATTGTAGGTAAGAGTTATATCAAATTAGGTGTATTCTCAGGGTTTGATGATATCTACAAGTCTTTTAGTGAAATGAAGAAGTCACCAGCAAGAACATTCCCAGTATGGGTAAAAAGGCATGGGATGAGTAGTTCTTCGGTCATTTTAGAGGAGTTAAAGCTCTCTAAGAACATGAAACTCAAGAACTGGGACTTGGCCTTAAGTAATGTAAATCAAATAAAGAAAATGGCACCAAGATACGACAAAGTTGATTTCTACAAAGGTATGATTCAATACAATAGAAAGAATTATAGGTCAGCAGAAGACTCTTTTGAGAACTATTTAAGCTCACAAGAAGGTGAAAGGATCTTTGATCCAACAGACCTCGCTTCAATGCTCGATGCTTACACAGATTCTATTTATCAGTCTGGAAATTACAAAAAGTTCCAAAAAGTCTCTAGTGCCATTTTGAAGGATACTAGGAATTTTGGTGTCAAAAATGAACTAATGCTAAAGGTAAAAGAAAAGATTAATTATTTAAGTTTAGAGATATTGGCCGGAAAGAATGAAAAAGGGACGGAATATCTTATGGTTGCGAGAATTAAAAGATTCTTGAAGACCTATAAAAACAGTAGTTACAAAGGAAGGCTTCAATACTTACTTGGCCTTTCCCTTGCAGATACTAAGAAGGAAAAAGAGGCCATGAAGGTCTTTAACAATATTTTAAAGGATGAATCGATATCGGAATACATCAAGGAGATGGTGAAATCCGAATTATCATTACTGAAAATTAAGAATCAAGCAATATAGTGTAGCCCTAGGATGGGGCGAAACAAATGACAGGAGGTCAAATGGATGCTGTAAGAGTTGAACTTTTTGGAAAGGATCCCAAAATTCAAAAAGCTATTTCTGTAGCTAGGAATGTTTCTGTAACTAAAGCACCAGTTTTAGTTGTAGGAGAAGCAGGAGTAGGTAAAAGAAGTCTATCAAGATTTATTCACGAAAATTCATCAAGAGCTGAAAAACCATTTATGGTTGTTGACTGCTCAAACGATGCCAAGCAAGTTGAAAATGAAATTCTTGGTTGGAGAGATGAAGAAACGGGAAGATTCAATAAAGGAGCTTTCGAAGCTGCAAATACAGGAACAGTAGTTTTTGCAAATATCGAAGGTATCGAAGATGAGTTTCAAAAGAAACTTCACAAAATTCTCTTAGAATTACCAGACTATGATATTGACGTAAGAATTGTAGCTACAACAACTAAGAACTTATCAAAACTTGTAGGGTCTGGAAGATTCTATCGAGGTTTATATACTCTTGTTGCTAGCAACGCTATTACGCTGACACCACTTAGAGAAAGAGAAATAGATCTAGTAATGCTAGCTCAGTTTTTTGCTTCTGAGTATTCATCAGCTGAAAATGCACAAATCGAGCAATCAGCCTTAGACAAAATTGTTTCACACTACTGGACTCACAATGTTCATGAGTTAAAAACAGTTATTGAGTCAAGCATGACAAATTCAGAAACAGGTTTTTTAAGTGAAGCTGATCTAGAGATTGGTGAGAAGAGAGCTGTAAGCATGATCAGTGATGAAGACAATGAAGGTATTAGACTTATGTCTCTTAAAGAAGCTGAGAAGCTACTTATTAAGAAGGCCCTTGTTCATACTTCAGAAAATAGAACACAGGCTGCAAAAATTCTTGGTGTATCGATTAGAACACTTAGAAATAAAATTAATGAGTATAGAGGAGACGGGTCAGTTTACTTTGTTAATTTAAGGTAACTAACCATAAGTGTAAGCGGAGGCAATCATGAAGATTGAAGATAAAACATTACAGGCATTGGCAACGAGTTTGAATTTCAGACAAATGCGCCAAGAGCTTATTACCTCCAACATAGCTAACGCTGAGACTCCAGGTTATAAATCAAAACGAGTTGATTTTGAAGAAGCCCTTGCTAGGGCCTTAGATGTTGATGAGAGTCAGAAGCTGAATACAGATGATGGACGACATTTTAATGTCGGCGGAGGTGGATTTAATAATCTACAACCTGAAATTTACGATGATCCTAACGGAATCATTAGTGAGGACGGGAACACTGTCGATCGAGAAAAAGAGATGGCCTTAATGGCAAGAAATAAAATTCTCTACGATGCGTCTGTTCAACTCTTAAACAAAAAACTTGGACTGATGAAATATGCAATCAGTTCTGAAAGGTAAGGTGAATTATGGATTTACTAACCAGTTTGAAAATTTCAGCATCGGGACTTGCGGCCAATAGAAAGAGAATGGCAGCAATTTCTTCAAATATTGCGAATGCACAAACAACAAGAACTGCAGAGGGTGGACCTTACAGGAAGAAGGAAGTCGTTTTCGGCGCCGAACCTGCTAGAGAATCTTTTGCAGATATATTGGAAGGTGAATTGGACGAGAAAGCAAAAACTGTTCATGCCACTGAGGTGATTTCGACAGACAGACCTCCTATCTTGAAGTACGAACCAAATCATCCAGATGCTAATGAAAAGGGATATGTTGCTTATCCAAATATCAACGTTATGGAAGAGATGGCAAATATGATTTCAGCCTCTCGTTCATATGAAGCCAATATTAGTGCATTGAATACAACTAAAGGTATGGCCATGAAAGCTTTGGAAATCGGAAGATAAGGGGTAGAAAATGGCAATTCAAAATGTAGGAAATTTACAGTCAATTCTTAATAATTACAATGCTAAGGATTGGAGTAAAAGTGCAGAGATGGAGAGTTTCTCCGAGTTAGGTGGAAGTTCTTCAGTAGGTGGATCTTTAACGTTAGATCAACCAAGTAATACAAAATCTTTTTCTGAACTGTTGGCAAGCTCAATTACAGAAGTAAATGGGATGCAACAAGATGCTGATAAAGCAATTCAGAATTTGGTGACAGGTAAGACAAAGAATTTACATGAGACCATGTTAGCAGTTGAAAAAGCAGAGATTGCATTTAAGACCATGAATCAAATTCGGTCTAAAGTAATTGATGCTTATAAAGAAGTAATGAGAATGCAGATTTAATGTAAATAAGTAGAGGTTGCCATAGGATGTGGCAATCGCGCTGAATCAGGAGGATTCTGTGCAGGATTTTTTAGAGAAAATTTATCGGAATTTCATGGAGTTTTATGCAACTCTTGATACTTCTAAAAGGATTAGTCTTTTAGGGCTATCAGGTGTGATCGTTGCCGTTATGGTTTCGATTGTCATATGGGCTTCAAAAACTCGCTATGAAGTTTTATATAATAATTTAAACAGAGAAGACTCCAAAAAAATTGCAGTTATTCTAGAAGAGAAGAAAATTTCTTATCAACTTGATAATGATGGGAAATCTATCAAAATTCCAGAAGACATGGTCAATAGATGGAGATTAGAACTTGCAACTATGGGTGTTGCTTTCTCTGGAACAGTTGGTTATGAAGTTTTTGATAAGCAGTCTTTTGGGACGACAAGTTTTGTTCAAAAGGTAAATAAACAAAGAGCGCTTGAAGGCGAGCTTATTAAAACGATTCGATATATAAATGGAGTTAAGAGAGCGAGAGTTCACCTTTCTATCCCTGAAACATCACCATTTGTAAGTCAAAAGAAACCACCAGGAGCATCAGTTGTTCTCGAATTGGATAGAGGAGTTTCTCTTGCTGAAGCAGAAGTTAAAGGGATAGCTCAACTTATCTCAAGCTCAGTTGAAGGAATGAGACCTGAGAATGTGGTTATTCTAGATCATAAAGGGAAGAAGTTATCTGAAAATATTGGAGATGCATTAACTGCAGCTACAGCAAATAGAATCGGACTTGAAACCAAAATTAACAGAAAGTATGAAAATCAAATTGAGGAGATTCTTACAAAGGTTGTTGGTGAAGGAAAGGTTATTGCTAAAGTTACTGTAAATATGGATTTCACAGAGAGTATTCAAACTGAAACGAAATATGACAGTGAGAATAGTGCCGTACTTTCAGAAGTGAAAAATTCACAGAAACTTAATGGAAGTAGACCTTCTCCACAGGGGATACCTGGGGCTAGAAGTAATGTTCCTGGCGAAACTCCTCAACCTGGTATTCCTGAAACAAGGAATAATGTTGATAAGGAACTTTCTACTAAAAACTATAATGTTCCAACAAAAATTAAGAAGTCGAAAACACCAGTAGCTGGAATACAGAAAATATCTGCTGCCGTTATGATTGATGGTAAGAGAGTTCCGGCCGTTACTGAAAATGGTGAGCCACTACTTGGAGACAATGGAAAACAAGTAATGAGGTATGAAGCATGGTCAGAAGCTGATCTAGCGAACTTCAAGGCCATTGTAACTTCAACCCTTGGAATTTCTGAGAAACGCGGTGATCAGTTAGTTATTAAAAATATGGAATTTGCTCAAGAAGACATGGCTGCTGTTGAAGCCTTCATGTTAGCAAAAGAGAAGAGAGAGCTTTGGAAGAATGTAGTTAAGTACTTGGCTGTTGGATTAGTAATCTCTTTATTCTTCTTCCTTGTTGTAAGACCATTTATTCAGTGGGTTACTGACAATACAGTTGAATCGGTAGAAGACTTTCTTCCGAAAACATTAGAAGAGCTAGAGAAAATTCAATCTAACCAGAAGTTACCTGGCCTAGAAGATGCCTTACCTCAAATTGAGGATAAGCTGAATCCAGAGAAGATTGAAGGAAACATGCTGAGAGAGAGAATTATTTCATTGGTTGAATCGAATCCAGGTAAGGCTGCTCAGATTATCCATGAAATGATTCATAGTACAGAATCTGATAAACAAATTGCCTAATTAGGCGATAACAAGCGAGGAAAGCTGTGGCAATGCCAAGTGAAAACAGTTTAGATCCGGACACGGAATATTCCCTGCTCTCTGGGCAGGAGAAAGCAGCGATTCTGCTTTCCGCTCTGGGTGTAAATACGACACAGTTAATATTTGGGCACTTAAGAGACAATGATGTCAAAAGAATGATTAATACAATGGCTGCGGTGAGAAAAGCACCCATTTGGTTAATCAAAAAAGTGTTAGAAGAATTTTATGCAACACTGAATGAAGAAAATGATCTTCTCTTTAGTGATAACCGTGGTCGTGACTTTATTGTTGGAGCTCTTGGAGAAGAGAGAGCTAAACAACTCCTTGGTCAGATTGTTGAAGTTGGATCAAACAATACTCTAGAGTCTCTAGAGCTAGTTGATACCAGAACACTCGCAAACTTCTTAATTAACGAGCATCCTCAAACGATTGCTCTTATTGTTGCGCATCTTGCTCCTGAAAAGAAAGTGGATGTTCTTAAAAGACTTCCAGAAGGACTTCAGGCGGAAGTTGTACTTAGGGTTGCTAACCTTGATTATGTTTCACCTGAACTTATTGCTCAGCTTGATGATGTACTTAAAACGGAATTATCTACCCTTGGGTCAATTGATACTAATCAACTTGGTGGGGTGGAGCCAATTGCTGACATGCTTAACCTTATGGATAAAAATAGCGAGAAAAATATTATGTCTCGTGTTGAAGAGAAAGATCCAGAACTTGCAGAAGAAATTAGAAAACTTATGTTTGTTTTCGAAGATCTTGTTCATGTTGATGATAAAGGTATTCAGAACTTACTTAAGGAAGTTGATCAGCAGAAACTTGTTATTGCTCTTAAAACTGCACCAGAAGATATTAAAGCTAAGATCTTTAAAAATATGTCAAATAGAGCGGCAACACTTATTCAGGAAGATTTGGATGCCCTTGGGCCAACGAAACTATCTGATGTTGAAAAATCTCAGACCGAAATTGTTCAAAAAGCGAAAGAACTTGAACAACAAGGTAAAGCATTCATCGCCAGAGGTGGTGAAGGTGATCAACTCGTTTAATTGGAGAATTGTTGAATGGCAACAAATGACAACAGTATTGAGAATTATGAATTTAAAAACTTTTCATCAGTTGCGAATGATTCAGATAGTGTAGAGAACTATGACTTTAAAGATCTCGGTGAACTTGTCCCTCGACTTGCGAAACGAGATGGAAAGAAGGCTAAGTTTGAAAGGTTATCTGCAGAGAAGAAAAATTTCAATATATCTCCGATTGTAAAAGAGCATAGAGGGCTACTTGAGCAGGAACGAGATGAGCGTGAAAGAAAAATTCGAGATGAAGTTGAAAGACGCCTTGATATAATTAGAGAGGAAGCATTCCAGCAAGGTTTCGATGAAGGTATTGAAGCCGGTAAGCAAGAAGTTTTTAATCAAACGAGGGCCCAGACAGAAGAAAAACTCAATGCACTTGTTGATATGATCAATGAAGTATTGATATTGAAAGAAGACATCATAAATAATCAAAAGCAAGACCTCTATAAACTAATTCGAAATTTAACGAAGTGGGTAATCCTTAGAGAGTTGGATGGAGACGGTGAGTATATACCGAGACTGCTTGAAAAACTTATTGTCGAGATTCAAACAAAGTCAAACCTTCTACTTCATGTTGATCAAAATAGCTTTGAAGGCATGACTGACATCCTTGAAGTAGTTCAGGAAAAAATTGGAGCTCTTAAAAATGTAAGAGTTGAAGTTGATTATGATATCAAAGATCAAGGTTTAATTATTGAGAGTGATAATGGAATTATCAATGGTACTCTTGAAGAACAAATGCATAGCCTTGATAAACTATTTGAATCTGTAGGTCTTGAAAATGAACGAAAAGACTCTTGATCTTAATCCTATATTAAAATCATATGAATATTCACTTCCGTATCAGAAGATTGGAAAAGTTAACTCTAGCCAAGGCATGATGTTTGAAGTGAACCTTAGCCGTGCCGTTATCGGAAGTAATGTTGAATTTGTGACCGAATTTGGTGACTCTTGCTTAGGTGAAGTCGTAGCTATTAACAAAAATAAATGTATGGCCATGCCCTATGATGAGATTCCTGGAATAAATTCTGAAACAAGAGTTTATCTAAAAGAATTAACAACTACTTTTAAGGCCTCAGATGCTCTTATTGGAAGAGTTATTGATTTTCAAGGAAACCCAATTGATGGGAAAGGTCCTATTGAGTCAAATGAAGCTGAAGTCCACAGTATTTTTGGAACGCCGATAAACCCCCTAGAGAGGCCACCGATTAGAGAAAGTCTTCATACAGGAGTTCATGCAATAGATTGCTTTATGACTGCTGGAAAAGGGCAAAGATTAGCGATTATGGCTGGTTCTGGTGTTGGTAAGTCAGTAACACTTGGGATGATAGCTAAAAATACAAATGCCGACATAAATGTAATTGCATTAATCGGGGAACGGGGACGAGAAGTTCTAGAGTTTATAGAAAGTGATCTTGGTGAAGAGGGTCTTAGAAGATCAATTGTAATTGTAGCAACATCTGATCAATCACCACTCATTAGGACTAAGGCAGCATATGTTGCGACAACTGTTGCTGAGTTTTTTAGAGACAAAAACAAAGATGTCTTACTTATGATGGATTCTGTAACTCGTTTTGCTATGGCAAATAGAGAAATTAGTCTTGGGGCCGGAGAACCTCCAGGACAAAAAGGCTATACTCCTTCGGTCTTTGCAAAACTTCCAAAGTTACTTGAAAGAGCTGGTACTAAAAAAGGTGCAGGATCGATTACTGGTATATATACCGTACTAGTTGAAGGTGGTGACATGGATGAGCCTATTGCTGATGCAATTAGGGCCATCGCTGATGGACACATTATTCTTTCAAGAGAGCTAGCAAGTCGAAATCAGTTTCCTGCAATTGATGTACTTCAATCTCTTTCTAGGGTTATGAATAAAGTTGTTGCGAAAGAACATATAATTGTCGCCTCTCACCTGAGAGACTTGATGGCTTCCTACAAAGAAAATGAAGATCTTATTAATGTTGGTGCCTATGTACGTGGTTCCAATGCAAAAGTAGATAAGGCATTAATAATTTATGATGAGCTGATGGAAATGTTAAGACAGATGCAAGACTCAGCAGAGGTAATGAGTCTCGAAGAATTATATGACCAGATGGTAAATATTGCTCGGAAAGCTGAGCAAGCAGTAAACCCAGAAGTCCTCGGTGAAAATTAAGGTGAATACTTACTATGGCTAAAAAATACAAATTTAAATTGCAAGGGTTAATGAAGCTCAGAGAGTTTAAAGAAAAGAGAGTTAAACTTGAGTTGGGTGAAATCGTTTCTGAGATACAAAAGAATAAAGAAGAAATTTATACATTAGGGCAACAGATTGAAGAGGCGTATACAAGCTATAACGAATCTTCTAAGACAGGTGTTGATGGAAAATTTTTGCAGTTTTATCCATACTATATTCAGGGAAAACGAGAAGATATTAAGAATAAAGAAAACCTGATTTATAGCTTAGAGAGAAGAATGGAAGAAAAGAGAATTGAACTAAGCCAAGCTAGAGGCGATGTTAAAGTTGTTGAAAAACTAAAGGATAAAGATTTTCAAGAATGGAAGAAGCATACGACTAAAAAAAATCAAGAAGATATTGATGATTTAATGAGTATCAGAAGAAATAATTCAAAGAGGGCAGAATGAAAACGACATTTTTAGTTCTTTTAATCCTATCTTTTATGTCTTTGTCACATGCAAAAAATGAAAAAACTGATAAAGAAAAAGGTTCAGTGAAAAGAAACTACACTGAAGAGGAGTTTCAAAAATCTGTTTTGGAAGAGGTTGATAAATATTTAAAAAAAGTAGGGAACAGGAAGCTTGTTGAATTTTCAAAAGAGCTTGTTAAAAAAGATCAAAGTTTAAAGTTAAAAGAGATGGACATCAGCAAGATGAAGCAAGAGCTTACTCATAATCAGAATACTTTTAAGAAAAAGATAGTTGAGTTCCAAAAGAAACAAGAAAGGTTCATTGGTTGTGTTGATCAAAAAGAACTTGATAAGAACAAGCGGGTTACACATATGGTTGATGTTATCTCTGGAATGAGACCGCAGAATGCAGCAGATGTACTCTCAGTACAAGATTCTACTATATCGGTACTAATACTTGAGAAACTTGATGCAACAAAAGTGTCGAAGATATTTAATACAATGGATAAGGAAATATCTGCCCGGCTTCAAAAACAGTACATGAATATGAAAAAATAGTTAAGTGCGTTGTAGTCTGCAAATAGGAGCAAGTTAACGTAATGAATGGAATTTCAAATAATAACAATCTTTTAGCGATTCTCGGAGGCCAGCAAACGGCTTCTGATTCTCCGTTTTCGGTTGGAAATTCTAATGAAAAAGTTAATCCAGAAGAGTTTCTAAAGCTTCTTCAGTCTTCAGGAGAAGAGGGATCAGTTGCCATAGATGAGTTTATGGCAAAAGCACTTAAAGAAGATCCATCAGCAAGAGAAGCATTCGAAAAGGCCATTAAGCAAGGTGATCAAAGTATTGCCAATGAGCTTTCACAGAGAAGTGAAAAACTTCTAGAAGAAAATCCACAACTCAAAACACTTCTTAAAGAATCTAAATCTGGAATTATGCCAGATGCTAAAACAATTGAAGCATTCTCTGAGAATCATAAAAATAGTGAAAACTTACTAGCTCAAATAACAACTCCTAAGTCAAAAGGCTCAAGTCCTCTTGGGAAGATTGATCCTAATATGGTTAAATCTGAAGTTGTTAACTCAGATGGAAAAGTCATTGAGCAAAATCCAAGAATTCCACTAGATCTTAAAAGCTCTCTTAATAAAGCAAATACTTCAAATGCTGGGCAGGCTAAGTCTTTACTTAATGCTCAGGTAAATGGATCTGCTCAAAATACATCAATTCAAACTGGAAGTGACTTTGTATCTCAAATGAATGTAGCTCAAAGTTCACAAGGCGAAGTGTTACCATTTGAAACAAGAGCAAAGAATGCAAATGCACTTCTAGGAAAAGTTAAGGGCTACGGAAAAAATCAAAATACAATTAACAGCTCAATGTTTGATATAAACCCAGCAGATTTTAATTCAAAAATGTCAATGCGTGACGATCTCGGTAACTCTCTTGAAATAGAGCAGGTGTCTGGATCTGAAGGTGATTCTAATTTTGACTTTTTATCTTCAAACTTAAAGAAATCAGGTGTTGAATCTTTAGATTTGATTGGACCAAATACAAAAGTGGTAGACCTTTCAAATATCCAAGCTACAAATAAAACTGAACTTATTCAAAAAATTACAAATTATATTGAAATAAATAAATTAGAAAATAATGAAGCTCTTGACTTACTTGTTAAGCATGATGAATTAGGAACTTTTAGAGTAAATGCAAGAAAGGCCGGACCTGGAAACCAGATTGACCTTCAAATTGCAACGAGCTCAAAAGAAGGTCATCAATTCTTTGCTGAGAATGAAGTAGAGCTAATCAAGTCTCTTGATAAATCAGGTGTGAAGTTAGCTCAATTTAAAGTTCTTACAACAAGTAGTAAGTCTGAAATGATGAGTTTCTCATCTGACTCTAAAAACTCTGGAAGTAATCTTTCTGAAGGATCTAGTCAGAATCAAGGTCAAGGCTCTTTTGGGAAAGGTGGCTCGAGTGAGCAAAAAGATTCTCAAAGAAGAAAAGAGCTTTGGGAACAATTTAAAGAACAAAATCAAGCCTTCGCTTGATATTATAGGGGACTAGATGCCCGGTATCGGTAAACCAAAACAAGCCAACCCATTTAAAAATGTTCAAATGAACATGGGACAAAGATCTGGCAAAAAGAAAAATACAAAAGATATTGGTGCAGAACTTAACCGCATGGCCGGTGTAGAAACTGAGGCACGCTTTGTTGATAAAGATAAGCATAATAAAATGGGAAAAGATAGTTTCCTTAAACTATTAACTCATCAACTTCAAAATCAAGATCCTCTTAAACCAATGGATCAAAAACAATTTGCAGCAGACCTCGCTCAATTTGCTCAACTAGAGCAGATGACAAATATGAATTCAAAGTTTGATAAAATGCAAGAAGCTATGCCTACTGAAAATAAATTTTACGGTGCGAGTTTTATCGGAAAAGAAATTTACACGAAAGGTACAAGTATAAGAGTGGAAGAAAATGGGAAGAGAATCGACGTTCCATTTAATCTTCCACAGTCAGCAAAGAAAGTCATGCTTAGACTTTACGACAGTAACAATCAACTTGTTGGACAAGTCAATAGAGACTCAATGGGGTTTGGTCCTCAGAGTATCTCTTGGGATGCCAAAGGGTTTGATGATTACTTTGTTGGAAAAGGTGATTACAGAGTCGAGGTTCGCGCTTGGGATGAAGGGTACAATGAATTTGCTGGAGAAACAAAGTCATCAGGAACTGTTCAAGGTGTAGATTTCATCGGTGGTGAAACTATTTTAACTGTAGATGGTGGAAAAAAGGTTTACCTGAGAGATGTTGATAGCTTCAAAGCTCCAGGTAGTAAGAAAAATAAAAATACTTCAGCGTCAAAATTGCCTGCATTGCAAAAGAAAGCTGATGACAGCTATAATCAAATAAAACTAAACCAGATGTAAGAATATATGGCAGGAAACGGAAAAATTAATAATATGCTCATCCCTAATGTTTCGAAGTTACCGAAGCATAAGAAGGTTGATGTTTCCAACCAGGTTGAGAAGGGACAAAACCCAGACGAGTTTAAGAACCTTCTTAAAGAACAAATTGGTGAAGTTAGAAAAGAGCATGGACTGAAGCTTTCAGTGCACGCAGCAAAAAGATTACAAGAAAGAAATTTAGATATGGATAGCGATGAGTTTTTTAAACTTAAAGACGCTATGGATAAGTTAAAAACTAAAGGGGGAAAAGATTCTTTAGTAATAACACCGAACGCCGCATATATTCTTGATGTCGAGAACAATACTATTGTTACTGCGATCGACAAAGATAATATGGCAGAAAATGTTTTTACTAAGATCGATTCTACATTAATGATTAATTGAATACGTTAGATTTAGGGTGATATCGGCTGGTCCTTATCGGGAGCCTCATTTTAGACCTGTAGTTGTCTAAAAAAATCATACCATAGCTAAGTCTCTTGTATTCCAAGTCTAGGAGGGACTTATATGGGAATTTTACGCTCATTTCAAGTAGGTGTGTCAGGTCTTCAGGCCGCAGGTTCAGGTATGGGAGTTGTCGGTGACAACATTGCCAACGCAGGAACCACAGGTTTTAAAGGATCGCGTGCCGAGTTTCAGGATGTTTTAGCAACTTCTCTTAAAGGTATTGATGGTGGGGATCAGTTTGGTGCTGGTACGAAAATCGCTCACATTAAACCTATGATGAGTCAGGGTGATGTTGCAAGAACCGAAAGTATGACTGACCTTGCAATTAACGGTAACGGGTATTTTCAAGTCGATGCTCCTTTTGGACGTGGCTACACTAGAGATGGTTCTTTTCACTTTGATAAAGAGGGTTATCTTATCACTGGTGATGGTTACCGAGTTCAAGGTTTTGCGGCCAATGACAAAGGTGACATTACAAACAAACTAGATGCAATCAGACTAGGGAATACAACAATTCCAGCTTCAGCAACTGAAGATGTGGAAATTTCAATGAACCTAGATTCTAGAGACGAAAACAAACAATTTAATGTTGAAGATCCTGATGAGACTTCAAACTTTTCTCACTCATTAACTGTTTACGATAATGTAGGTACAGCGAGAGTTGTTTCTGTCTATTATAACAAAACAGGAAATAATACTTGGGAGTACCATGCTCTAGTTGATGGTAAAGATGCTCAAGGTGGTGAAGAAGGTAAGCAAGTTGAAATGGCTAACGGTACGTTACTTTTCAATGATAAAGGAAGATTACAAGAAGAGCAGATTGGATCTAACTCTTTTAACTTCAATAAAGGTGCCGCTGCTGGACAACAAATTAAATTCAGCTGGGGTGAATCGATTGCTGAAGGTGGTGATGGGCTTGATGCTTCAACTCAATATGGATCTGGGGCAGCTGTCGCAAGACACACTCAAGATGGTTCATCAGCTGCAACATTAGCTTCTATGTCTTTCAGTGATGACGGTGTTTTAACCGCTGTTTACAATAATGGGGAAGATAGAGATGTTGCCCAAATTGGAATTGCTAAATTTGAAAATAGTGAAGGATTATTTAAAGTTGGTAAAAACTTAGCTAAAGAATCTAAGAAGTCTGGACAAGCAGCTTTAGGGAAGCCTGGAGAAGCTGGTCGAGGTGAAGTTCTTGCTAAGTCGTTGGAGCTTTCTAATGTTGATATTGCCAATGAGTTTGTAAATCTCATGACATCACAAAGAAACTTTCAGGCCAATGCTAAAACGATAACAACTTCAGATCAAATGTTGCAGGAAGTTCTGCAGCTTAAGAGGTAGTAACTAACCTCTGATTTCGCAAAAAGAAAAGCCCTATCCTTGATGATAGGGCTTTTTTTTACCTATAATAGAAGAAACATTTTAAGGAGAGAGTAAAATGGCTTCAGGATCTAAAAAAGTCATCTATGCAGCATTGATAGCAAATTTTTTAATTTCAATTTGTAAATTCGCAGGTGCATTCATTACAAAAAGTTCAGCAATGTTCTCTGAAGGTATTCATAGTCTCGTGGATACAGGGAATCAGGTATTGTTGTTGTTTGGGATGAAACAAGCCAAAAAGCCAGCCGATGAAAATTTTCCATTTGGACATGGTAAAGAAATTTATTTTTGGAGTTTTATTGTTTCAATATTAATCTTTGCAGTTGGTGCTGGATTTTCTCTCTATGAGGGAATTCATAGCTTGTTTGTTGCCGTTGAGCCTAAAGATCCAACTATTAATTATATAATATTAGGTGGATCAATTATTTTTGAATCAATTGCTTGGTATATGGCCTTGAAAGAAATGCGAGCGATCAAGGGGAAAATGTCTTACTTAGAGGCAGTAGAGAAAGGAAAAGATCCTACAATGTTTGTTATATTATTTGAGGATACAGCAGCCTTGCTAGGACTTTTCATAGCTTTAATCGGAGTTTCTGTCGCTCATTATACTGGTAATCATATATATGACAGCATTGCATCGATACTAATTGGCTTAATTTTAGCGTCCACTGCTATTTGGTTAGCCTATGAAACAAAAGGTCTTTTAATAGGTGAGGCTGCAGAATCTGAACTTATCGAATCTATAAAAGAAAAATCTCACTCTGTTAGCGGTGTAAGTGTAGTTGGAAAAATACTGACAATGCACGTGGGGCCTGAGTTTATTTTGGTTAACATGGATATCAATATCTCTGATGATCTAGGAACGGCCAATGCTGTGAAGTCTGCTATAAAACAACTAGATCAGCTTGTGAAATCTTTAGATTCTAGGATTAAGAGAGTCTATATAGAAGTTAGCTAAAATTAATCAGCTCCATCTTTACCTATTGCCTCAACAGGGCAAGCCTCGAGGGCCTCTATACAGTTCTGAAAGTCTTTATCTGATTTTGGTTGAGACTTTACGTAGGCGTGTCCATCATCTTCATTCATTGCAAAAAAAAGAGGAGCTTCGATAACGCAGGCATCACATGCGATACACTGATCATCTACGTAAAAAGCTCCTTCTGTGTTTTGCTTAAACTTTTCTTCTCTGTTCGCCATTAAAGCATTTTGTCATAAACTTTAACTTGGATATTTTTTTCCAAGTCTTTCATAAGCTCTTCCCTTAGCTTTCTAGATAATAGCTGGGCAAGGCTTTGTCTTTCTTTTTCGACGTCTAGCTCTTTGGCTTTTTTATCTGCTTTTGCTTTTGAAGTTTTTACAATCGTAACTTCAAGAGTCTCATCAAAGTTGTAGATAGCCCCAGGCTTATCAGTAAATAGGCTCTTAAGATTTTTAGCATCGATCGTAATCCCACCAGAGGCACCGTCAAGTCTATTTATCTCAACATCAGATTCAAGCTTAAAACCATATTTCTTTTGTAGTTTTTTAAGACTAGATAAGTTTTTTGATTTTAAGCTCTTCTCTACTTGCTTCTTTAAGTTAGCAACAAGATCTTTAGTTTGAGACTTCTTATCTTTTTGGAGTAGTTCTTTAGCTAGGTTATTTTGATGATCCGCTAGCACAGCTTGTTTCGCTTTCTTTTTGTCTCTAATGTGAATGATATGATAACCAAAGTCAGTTTTTACTGGACCTACAATAGTTCCCTTCTTTCCATTGAATGCTGCTTTTTCAAATTCTGGGACCATTCTACCTTTTGAGAACCACTTTAGATCACCACCTGTCCCTTTACCTGTTCTGTCTTCAGTATGCTTGTCAGCCATTTTAGCAAAGTTTTTTAGGTTTAACTTTTTTACAAGGTCCCCAGCTTTCTTTTTAGCTTTTGCCTCATTCTTGTCACCGCTTTTGAAAAGGATGTGACTCGCAAGAACTTGCTCTTTTTGGTCTAATGTAGCTTTTTTCGTTTTAAAAATTCCCTCAACTCTGTTCTTATTTTTTTCATCAGAAAGGAATGTTTTAATTTCTTTTGAGGTCACTTTAATGTGTTTCTCAAGAGAGCTCTTTTTAAACTGTACAATATTTGCATTAACTTTTTGCTTTTTAAATTTCTCTCTCTCTTCTACATAGCGTGAAGAAACAGGGAATGATTGAATGACTTCACCTGAAAGTTGTGCCTTTAGGTTTCTTGTAACATCTCTTTCAAAATCTGACGGTGTCATTCCATTTCTGCTTAAAAGAAGCTTGTACTTATTGATGTCAAACTTATTACTTGTTTTAAAATAAGGTAAATCCTTTATTTCTTTTTTTATTTGATCTGAGCTGGGAATAATTCCAAGTTTCTCAGAGAACTTAATCATTAAGTTTCTTTGAACAAGATTTCGAATAGCGTTTTGCTTAAGACCAAATTGCTCAATTTGTTTTGAATTGAGTTCTCCATTCATTATTTTTCTATAGAATTCGAGTTGACGATTGTACTCTTGTCTATATTCACTAATCTTAATTGGAATACCGCCAACGTTTGCAACCGTATCAGGCGAGCCTTTCATTGATTCATATCCAGTAAACATAAAGGAGACGACAATAAATCCAATGAAAATAGTTAGAAAAATATTAGTTGTTCTTTTTTGAAATGCTCCAGACATGCTCTGCTCCAAATTGTCCTAAATTAAGTTGTCCGAAATTATCGTATGATTGGCCTAAGACGTAAAGATTATTGGCATTAAGAGTGCTTTTAGTTAACCTATTTGAGTATATATTTAGGAGTAAAATTTGAGAATTTGGGAATCGCAAGGACAGCGTTTAAAACTTGTACTTAATATCGTTGTATTGGGTTTGGCGTTATTTAGCTTTTCACGTAAAAACACCGTATTCAGATCTACCTCGGCCTTTGAAAACCTCATGATTGACTCTGTAACGCCACTACAGCGGGGCGTCAGTTACCTGCACAAAGAGGTAACTGATCTTTTTGAGCACTACGTTAATAATGTATCTGCGAGCAAAGAAAAAGGAATGTTGATCAAAAAAGTTGGTCAACTGGAAAATGAACTCTTCGAAATGGAAGAGATGAAAAAAGAAAACCAAAGACTAAAAGGGTATTTAGAATTTGGAAGTGACTTAAAAGTAAAAAAAATATTGGCCCAAATTGTAAGCTGGGATTCTTCAAGCGATTACAAAGTTCTTAGAATTAATAAGGGGATCAAGTCTGGGATTAGATTACAGTCCCCAGTAGTGACTTCTATTGGACTTGTTGGTTATATCTATAGATTAACAGATCATTATGCTGATGTTCTTACGATATTAGATCCCTCAAATCGAATTGATGGTTTAGTTTCAAGAACGAGGGCCCATGGGATATTAGAGGGTGATTCCGACGATAGGTTAGTTATGAAGTATGTCACCCGTACAAAACCAATTATTCTAAATGATCTTGTCCTTACCTCAGGACTTGGAAATATTTATCCAAAAGGTCTAAAGATAGGAAGAGTCGCAAGAATTGAACGTGAGTCTTATGGAATTACTCAGCATGTAGAGATTACTCCTGAAGTAGATTTTGGGGGCCTCGAGGAAATCATCGTTCTCGTTTCAAGTTTAGATGAAGTGAAGAAGATAGAATGGGATGCACTCGATAAGGAAGATCAGGAGAAACGTTAGTGAAAACAGAAATCAAGAATGTCGTTGCTCCAATGGTAATTACAATTCTCATTCTTCTTGTTTTAGAAGTTCTTGCTACTGCGTTGTTGCCAGTGTTTGGTTTAAAGAACTTTATTTTGCCGTTTAATATATTAGTGATTCTATTTTTTGGATTTCGATTTCAAACTGCTTACTTAGCTTTGTTTATTCTGATGATTCAATACTTTCATAGTTTTTTTACGGTTGAAGGCTGGGAGCCGGGAACTATTGCAGGAATTTTAGTCTGTATACTAATTAGCTACTTGAGAGATCTCATTCATTTTTCTTCTGCAGCAGCAACTATGATTGTGACACAAATTTTTCAAACATTTTGGTTCTGTGTAATTAGCGGATTGATTTATATAAGAATGGGTGATGTTAGTTTTGTTATTTCAAAGTTTTGGAGATTTATTCCTGAGAGCATCATTCTTTCATTCCTTTCTCCCATTCTCTTTATTGTTTTAGAAAAAGTTTGGAGTATGTCTACTGGCGGGCTTCTTGGAGATGAAGCTTAATGTTCGGTGAAGATGACGTCGTACGTTCCCATAAGGGGAGACTAACTCTCATAGGGAATATCGTAATTTTCTTTTTTCTTATTATTATAGCAAGGCTTTGGTATTTACAGATTTATTCAGGGAAAGAGCTCTATCGTTATTCGATTGAGAATACTTTAAGAAAGGAAACAGTCAAAGCTGCTAGGGGGATGATCTTTAGTCGTAACAATCAATTACTAATTCACAATATTCCAAGATTTGATGCCATCATTATTCCTCAGTATTTAAAAAATAAAAATGCTTCTGTGGATAAATTAGCTCAAATCCTAAAAATGTCGTCTAAGGATATTAAGAAAACTCTTAAAAAGAATCGTGGTCAAGCAAAGTATCGCCCAGTGGTTATAAAGAAAAATATTTCTAGAAAAGAAGTCGCTATTATTGAAACTGAAAATTTCAAAATGCCAGGTGTTTTAGTACATTCATTTATATCGAGAGAGTATTCAGACAAAGAAATTGGCGGACACCTTCTTGGTTACATTTCAGAAATATCCCAGCATCAACTTCCTAAATATCGAAAGAGAGATAAATTTAATTACAAGCTTGGCGACTTTATTGGTCAAGCAGGACTTGAAGAGGAAATGGACCTTGAACTTCGTGGAGATGATGGACACGAGTTTGTAAGGGTGGACGCAAGAGGTAGGGTTCGAAAGCATGTCAGTGGCTCAGAAATCTTTTCAGATGTTCGAAATAGAAAAGCAGTTCCTGGAAATAATCTAAGATTAACGATTGATCGAGATATGCAAATTACGGCTTATAACTCATTAGAGGGGAAAGTCGGATCAGCCGTTGCTATTGATGTAAATACCGGTGAGATTCTTACGATGGTTTCTCGACCAAGTTTTGATCCAACTCAATTCAGCCGAGGTTTGACAACTGAGTATTGGAAATCCCTAGTTGATAATACAAAAAACCCCCTTCGAGATAGAACGATTCAAGAGCATTATTCCCCTGGATCTACTTTTAAAACTTTTACTGCATTGGCGGCCCTCGAAGAGGGAATTATAACTAAAGATCAAAAAGTTAAATGTGGTCCAACTTTCAAACTTGGACGTAGAAGGTATCACGATTGGAACCGAGGTGGTCATGGACTCACAGATGTCTACAAATCTTTAAAAAGATCAGTAGACGTTTATTTTTATAAAATTGCTACTCAACTTGATATTGATGTACTTGCTCGTTATGCCCGAAAGTTTGGTTTTGGAAGCAAGACAGGAATAATGCTTCCAAGAGAAACAAGTGGTCTTATTCCAGATAGAGAATGGAAGAAGAAGAGATATGGAGAAGATTGGCAGTTAGGAGAAACTTTAAGTTGCTCCATTGGGCAATCCTATATTTTAGCTACTCCACTCCAGCTTGCTGTAGCTTATGCTGCAATTGCAAATAAAGGAAAACTCTATCATCCATATTTGATAAGAGAAGTTTTCAAGAATGATGGAGAGGTTGTCAAAAAGTTTTCACCTAAAATGGTAAGTCAAGTAAATGTATCTGAGGATAGTTTAAACGCTATAAAAAAAGGTTTGTATCAAGTTGTAAACGAAAGGAAGGGAACAGCCTGGTGGTATCGAGGAATTGGTATTCATATGGCCGGAAAGACGGGAACTTCTCAAGTTAAGTCGATGACATCTAAAGAACTTTTTTCTAAATGTGAGGAGATGCCTTATAAAGATCGGCACCATGGAATTTTTGTTGGATATGCGCCAGCTGACGATCCAAAAATTGCTGTATCTGTAGTTGTTGAACACGGTTGCCATGGCTCCTCTGCAGCAGCGCCAGTTGTACGAGATGTAATCACTAATTATATGAAGAAGTATCATCCTCAAACTTATAATAAATTTGCTGAAGAGGATAAAAAAGCACTTAAAGAATTCTGGAAAAAAGAGAAAATTCGAAAAGATAAAATTAAAAAAGCAAAAGAAAAAGAAAAACTAGAGAAAGAAAAAGAACAAGCTGAAAAAGAAGCTGAAAAGAGTGAGGAAGCATAATGAGGTTTAATACATCTGTTATCTTTGATGTTTTCAAACGATATGACTTTTCATTCTTTGGAATCTGCTCGACAATTTTCTTTATTGGGATCCTAAACTTATATTCTGCGACACAAGGCTCTCCTCATATGGCCTCGCTGTATAAAACTCAACTCGCCTATTTTGGTATATCTCTAGCTGCTGGGATGGCCGTTAGCTTTTTTGGTCCAAAAAACTTTTATAGATACGCTTATACCTTCTATTTTATAAATGTCTTTCTTCTCGTAATCGTTCTGGTAATGGGACATAAAGGAATGGGTGCACAAAGGTGGCTTGTTCTTGGGCCCATTAGATTCCAACCTTCTGAGATAATGAAACTTTCAGTAGTTCTTGGATTAGCAAGATGGTGGTCTAAGCACGATACGGATAGGGAGCTAGGAATAAAGGAATTAATTATTCCATTTGGGATTTGTTTTGTTCCTGCATTATTAATTATTCTTGAACCAGATCTTGGGACAGGATTGTTAATACTACTGATCTTTTTTGTTATGGCATTTTATCGAAAGCTAAAATGGAAGACGTTAGTGATTATAGCCTTAATAGGAACTATTAGTGGCGTTGTTATGTATAACTTCGGCCTAAAGGATTATCAAAGAAGGAGGATACTAACCTTTCTGGATCCTACAGCAGATGCAAGAGGCTCTGGTTACAATGCTATTCAATCTCGAATTGCCATTGGCTCCGGTCAATTTCTTGGAAAGGGGTGGAAGAAATCCACTCAGGCCTCACTAAATTACTTACCAGAAAACCATACAGACTTTGTCTTTTCTATTTTCAATGAAGAGCAAGGATTCGTTGGTGCTCTGCTACTTATCTCACTCTACATTGTTCTCTTTTTCAGATTCATATGGCTTGCTTCGTCTGTAACTCGGCTATTCGATGCAGTGGTGTCTGTTGGACTCATGTCGATATTCTTTTGGCACACTTTCATAAATATGGGGATGGTAATGGGCCTAATGCCCGTAGTGGGCCTTCCTCTGCCCTTAATGTCCTATGGAGGCTCATCTCTTGTGACTTTTGGGCTTTGTTGCGGAATTGCGACCTCATTATCCAACTCACGAAACCTCTTTTAACTTGGCCATCACCTTGCATTAAGTATTGTTAGTTACTTAATCTGAATTATTTCAAGAGGTTATTATGTTTAAATTGGCTAAAATCTTTACACTTGTCCTTATTATGACGGCTTCAGCTCAGGCCTTGGCCCAAAATGAAATGAAAACGGTAAAATTCTTTGAAGTTAAGAAAGAACTTTGGGTTTATGGAGTAGGACAACTACCTGAAATTAATGAGGAAATGGAAAGTGAAAAAGCAGAACCTCAAATCTCAGAGGCCTACCCAGAGGAACTACTTCACGCTCTAGAAAGCCTTGAAGAGGTATAATTAAATAGTATTTATTAGATTGCTCTTTTCTTTTGCCCTTAGTCTTTTTCGTTGCTATATCTATATAGTCTGAATGACATACTAAATGTGACGTAGGGTTATGAAAAAAATTTCTAACATAGGAAGCCTTTTAAAAAGAATCTACCGGTTCTATGCGGCTGAATTATTAGACTCTCTTCAAAAAAGAGGATTTACTGACTTGCGTCCAAGCTTTCTTGAAGTTCTCCTGTTTGTTTGTGAGCACGATGGCCCATCCATAAAACTAATTGGGCAGGGGCTAGACCTTAAAAAACAAACGATGACCAGTCACTTAAATGAACTCGAAAAACGTGGATATATCTTAAGAAAAGTAAATGCTTCAGATAAAAGAGAGCAAAATATTTTTCTTACTGAGTATGGTGAGCGTTTTAAATTGAAATTATTTGAATGTACTGATGAATTAGAAAAAAACTATTCTCAAATTGTAGGTGAAGTTGAACTTGATAGAGTGGAACACTTATTAAAAAACCTGCATTCGAAACTGACTCACAAGCCTGAGGCCCAGGGCTCTCTACCGTTCTAGAGACCTTTTATTTCTTTAAATTGATTCTCTTTCTTACCTGGCCAGAATTCGTACCCACCAGAAACATTATTAATATTAAAGAAGCCTTTTCTTACTAACATTTCACAGGCCTGAATACTTCTAAGACCTCTTTCACTTATGACCAAGACTGGAGTTGTTCTCGACTGAACTTCAGCATATCTTCTATCTAAACCTTCGAGAGGGATAGTAATGGCACCCTCTAATCTATCCTGATTTTCAAAAGACTCTTCTGTGACATCTAGAACAATAAAGTCAGCATCAGGGTTAGAGAAAACTTCGAATGCTTTTTGAGGATTAAGGTCATTGTAGGGTCGGGCCATGAGAATCATATTATCATCGATGAAATCTCCATTTTTAACTCTAATTAAATGGTTTCTTTGAAGAGCGATAGAGAAGTCCAGTTTTTCATCTAATCTACTAATATTTTTTTCAATGTTACTTAATCTACTATTTATAAACTCAAGCATTTGAAAAACTCTAAGACTCATCTCAAATCTCCTTAATCGATTCGATGGTAACCTTATAATTATAGGATTTTAGAGATTTCTAAAAAACGGGGTAAAAAGTACCAAAGTTAATATGTCCAGTAATGACAGTAGTGAGAAAGCAACTAGCGAAGAATATTGAACCCTCGTATATACCATACCCGAGTGTTTTCTCCTGGTTTTCTGGTTTGTTATCGATAACAATTTCTTTCTCTATTTCATCATGAAATTTAAAAATGATTAATAGTCCCTTACGAAAAATTGGAATAATTATTAATGAGAGAACAATCTTAAGGATTACTTGTATTGAGAACCATCTAATATCAATTAATTCATTATTGATTGAAGATGAGATGATCAATGTCCATCCCCAGAAAAATCCTAAATAGCTAAAGGCTAGACCTAAGTTTTTCTGAACAAGTAATCGATTAAAAGGGAGTTTGGAAATAATGCCAAATGATTTTGTTGCAAATCCAATGAGGACAATTGCAAAAAGCCATAGGAAAAAGAGCATAATCACAGAGTGGTTTGAAACTGCTAAAACTACTTTTAGAATATAAGCAAAACCTATGGAGTGGGCCATACTTATAATGGAGTATGCATAGTTCTTTCTCTTTAATACTTCATCTTGATACTCAAAGTTAAAAAGCACGATACTTTCCAGTATATATATACTTGTAAGGTAAATCATAAATCCAATCGAGGCTTCTAGAAAGAAGTCGAGCAAGGCATAGAGAAACCCTTCAGACATAAAAAAGTAAAACTGACTAAAAAGCAGACCGATACCCAAGATTCTAGAAACTAGAATCATTGTGTCTGGAGAGTTTTTGATTGGAAAAAAACGCTTAAATAATTGTTGTCTGCTCGAAGGATACAAAAAGCTATGGGCATATTTGTATAAATACAAAAGAAAAAGCATAAAGATGGTAAAGACAATTCTAAGAATAAGCTTGTCGAATAATTCGTTCATAATGAGCCTAGTTTGTCCTTTTCCATACAGGGATATGAAAAAATTTCTTTAAGTGTTTAGATAATTTATTTCTACCCTCGGGGGTTTTGTCATTTGAATTATTAAAAGTAAGAGATGTTACACTTCCTTTTTCTCCAAATTCATTTTCAAGACCATAGAAGGGTTGTTGATGTTGTATATGTATCTTCATTCTTTCAAAAAATTCAAATGAAGGATTGAACTCTCTCCAAGCAAATATTTTGGGGAAGTGTCTATAGGCCCTGTGAAATCGCCATACTTTCTTTCCGCTGTTCTTATAATGCCAACTCCCGAAAGCAAGGTTTCCTATATAAAGAGAGCCTGGTGGTAGGGGAGTTGTACTTGTATTATTTGGGCCATCATAACGACGAAACAAACTGAGTCCTAAATTTTTGAGGTTTCTATTCCAAAACTCAGGACTTGTTCTTACTGTAACAATCTCTGGACTTTTAAATCCATGGAAGACTTTATATTTTTGAAAATATGTTTTGATTAAGAAACCAGTTTGGAAAGAATCGATTAACATAACACTTAGAGGAGTCCCTCTGAAAAAGTTAGCATAGACCTTTTCATTTATAATATAAGGTATTCTCTGTTCAGATGGAGAGAAACTCTTAGAGAGTCCTAAATAAATGAGAATGAGTAGAACATAAAGTGAGATCTTATTCATAATACCTGTCTGGGTTTATAAAATTATCCCAGATTGTGATGAAAAGCTCAATGGTGGTTAAGAATTGAGAAGTTCTTGTATCTTTTTCTGAACGTCTGAACCTAATAAATCAAAGTCACAATGGATCCTATTGACGGCATGACTTTCAGAGAACTTCAAAAAGAGGTCAGATACCTGATCTATCTCTGAATAAGACAGAGAATTTGAACCAAATTGTTTCCTGACAACTTTCATTGAGTATTTGTCGGGGTCTTTCTTGGGAGCTTCTTCTCCGTAATACTTAGAGAGTCTACTTGAAGAACTACAGCGAATATAATCAACATTTTGTTCATCGAGATAAGCTTGAATTTTCTTAAACTTAACCATTTGTTCTTCATTAAAAGACTCAAAAATCTTTGGTGGAATTTGATTTTTAACAATTGATTGAGCGTACTTATTTGAACTACTTCGCATAATCTTTAAAAGATAGTGATCATCGTGTTCAATATACTTTTCAATGTCTGCAGGAATTCTATATTCCTCAGGAGAAGTCATGAAGTATTTATATAATAATTGTTCAAGACAAACAGAGCGGTAGTGAAAATAAACCATGATAAACATGTGGTAGCGACTAAGTAGAAAGTCATCAAATGTAACAACGGCTCTTTCGCTAATTCCTAGGAACGCTTTGTTATCGATTACACAAACGTCCAAATTATCTAAAAGCCAATCGAGATCGTATTGTCCATAACTAACACCACAGAAGTAGCTATCTCGTTTTAAATAATCCATTCTGTCGCAATCAAGCTCACTAGACACTAATTGGTGGAGTAAGGGAAAATAATTCACTCCCTCTAGTGTAAAGTAATTAGGATCATTCGTTTCTCCAACAATGAGATCAGCAATATGTTTTCTAGTAAGACCAAACTTAGCTTCAACCATTTTAAATGATCGAGCAAAGTTAGAATCAGCGATGGCCTTAATCGTATAATCTTCGTGAGTGGCCTGGCGTTTTCGATCGGTATCATCTTTTGTAACGAATTCATCAGGGATATAAAGCTCTTCTACAGAGGGCATCACAATTTCAGTTGAATGACTTAAAGGAGCATGACCTATATCGTGCAGAAGACAGGCCAATTTAAAAGTTTCTTTTAATCTTAAAAATTCTTTATTTTCTAATTTATCGTTGAATAATCGATTAAAGGCTTTGGCCCCAATGTTCATAACTCCAATGCTGTGGAGAAATCTACTATGGGTTGCACCAGGAAAAACATATTCAGAGAAGCCAAGTTGTTTAATATTTCTTAAGCGTTGAAAGAAATCATCTCTGATTATTGGAATCTCTTCATCTAAGATGTGTACCGAACCGTGAACAGGATCTCTAACTTCCACTTTATGACCTTTTTTGCAAAGAGTTTGTATTGCTTCTCAGCCAGTCGATAATATCAAGTGACTCAAACATTGGCTTATTATCTATATATAGGCAAGGAACTGTTCTTCTGCCTGTATCATTAATTAATCTTTCATAACTTGATTGATCTTGGAGGATGTTCTTCATTTCTACTAAGATTTTCAACTCATCCAAAACGATTAAAACATCTTGGCAATAAGGGCAGGAATCATAATAAAACAGTTCAAGTTTTTTCATATAAAAAAAGCGGCCTAAGCCGCTTTGTCCTATTTTTTATTTTCGTCTTTATCTTTCAAGAGGCCTTTGGCGTACATTTCGTCTTCGTCCATCGAGTTATCCTCTTCTTCGGCTTCTTCGGGACTGTCGAATGCATCGTTATATCCCCAACCAAATCCATATTCTCCAGACGAGTCATCTTCAGTTTCATCGTCAGGATTGTAGTTATCTGGAACTTGGTCAGTATTACCTTTTGAGTAACCCTCAGTTGTTTCTTCAACTTCATCAATACTAGCGGTCTTCGTATCTTCTCCGTCCGTCTTTATTGCGACAACTTCTGGTTCTGTGACTTCAACTGTTTCAAGAGGTTTTGCTTCTTCTTCGAATTGAATTTTATTTTTTTCTTTATATCTTCTAATCGCTTCTTCTTTTGCCAGTGCAGCTTTTTCTTTTGCGCTTACTTTTGGAGTAGAGGCAACTTTTTTAGAAGTCTTAGGTGTAGCTTTCTTTTTAGCTACTTTTTTCTTTGCCGCTTTCTTTTTAGTAGTTTTCTTCTTAGCTACTTTTTTCTTTGCCGCTTTCTTTTTCGTAGTTTTCTTTTTAGCTACTTTTTTCTTTGCCGCTTTCTTTTTCGTAGTTTTCTTTTTAGCTACTTTTTTCTTTGCCGCTTTCTTTTTAGTAGTTTTCTTTTTAGCTACCTTTTTCTTGGCCGCTTTCTTTTTAGTAGCTTTTTTCTTTGTAACTTTTTTCGCTACTTTTTTCTTTGCAGCTTTCTTTTTCGCTACCTTCTTCTTTGTAACTTTTTTCGTAACTTTTTTCGTAACTTTTTTCTTTGCAACTTTCTTTTTTGCTTTTTTCTTAGCCACTTTCGGATCCTTTTTTTGAGCCAAAGAATTGATAATTTTACGTATTATTTTCACATGTTGGAGTATATTTAAAGCTATTTCTATTTACAAGAGCTTTAGAAAAAGAAGCGATGAGTCAAGTCGTTGAAATCAAAAGTCGAGTTCTGAAGCTGAACCAAATTCATTCAAAAATCCAGAATATTGAAGTTTGTTCTTAAAATCATTGGAGGGGTCACTCATGTCTGGAGTCGTTCCGAAGAGATCTTGCCCACCAAGATTATCCCTCTCCTTGTAAAGAGGGTTTTGAGAAAATGAAATAGTGGTATCTCCACCTGAAACAACTTTATTGGTAGAGATAAGTTTTGTTGAATAAAAATTCCTTTTTTGTATTCCTACTGCTGCATTAGAAAAGGGAAGAGTGAACTCTGTTGTAGATGAATCGTCAGGAGCACCAGTTCGAGGTCCTGGAGTGTAGGCTCCATGAAGCATGGAGTTTAAGGCAAATGCTCTGGTGTCATAGGTTCCTGGCGCCGCTGCAACATCAACTGAGTATTCACTTTCATACCATAACTCAAAAGGATAAGCTGGCACCAGTTGAAGTCCTGTTCCTGTTCCACCAGGAGAAAAGTATTCCTGAATGAGTTGTTTTAGTGGAGTGATTGTTCCTCCACATGGACCAAAAGCTGCGCCTCTGAAAAAGAAATCAAACTTATCTGCCATGGCGGAACAATTGTTATTATAGTCGGCTGTATTTCCATCATGAATACCATTCGCTGCATCCTGATAAGCTCCTCTTGAGGCACCATCATCTCTAATTCTTTGAGCAACAACCTGTAGTGAATCGAGATAGGCCTGAATTGAGGCATCATTCGCACTTAGAAATTCTTTGGCGGCTTCATCAATTTTTGCAGCATTAGGATAAAGAGATTGTGGATGAATAAGCGGAGCAAACAAATGGTATCTTCCATTGATTAGTTTAACCACTGGGTTTGAATCGAGATTATCATTTCCGTTACCAGATCTCTTAATCGTAGGAATCAAATAATTCATAGCCTCATATCGTGTCGGCCTTCTCACGTTTAAAATACTTTGATTTATATTATCTGAAGTAAGAATACCTCCACTTGGAGGGATTAAGTTTCCTCGAAAAAGTTTATACTGAGTAGCATTGAGAAGCCCTCTATTTTCATCTGGATTTGATAGTGGACCATCTCCAGGAGCTCCACCGCTACCTCGACGTTTTACAAATGTCATTCCACTTCCAATAACCGAACCGTGAACTGCTAATTGCCCAAAGTTGCCTTGTTCAAAATCATAAAGAAGATTTGGTATTACAAATTGTAATTGACCGGCAGCTGGAGTTCCCCCTATGGGGCTCGTATTATTTTTTGCCCAAAAAGTTCCAGGTCCTGCAGGAGGTTCAAATGGAACTAGTTCTCCTGCTTGGAAGTTTGTGGCGCCCATCATATCAACACCAAAGACATACGGAGTAGATCTCGCTGGACCCGCTCCTGTTCTTGGCACGACAGTGTTCGTTCCTTGTACACTAAAGAGTCTGGGGCCTATTTTTCCACCAAAGGGTTTTGCAGAAGCGTATGCTTTTAAATTAACTCCACCTCTTTCTGCGAATGGATAAAACATTCCTACATACTTCGCTTCACCTTTTACAGAG
>JAGSHI010000049.1 GCA_023954635.1 Bacteriovoracaceae bacterium | reverse complement strand
GATACCATCGAATTCATCATTCTAAATCTTATCGAGCTAACTATGGAAGTACTCTTACTTTTTGGGATCTTATTTTTAGAACTGCTGTTTTTCCAAAGAGAGATGAAGTCGTAACTGATATTGGAATTCACAATAACGGTGAGCCATTTGGATTTCTAGAAGAGTTTGTTTATTTTCTAAAACCTAAGAAGAAAGAACAAAAGATTAATTCAGAGCAATTGGTTTAATCAATAAATCTTTATTTCCATCTATTCGATCTCCTAAATACTTCTCAGCAGTAGGTTTCTTAACATTTGTAACGAGCCCCAGTTTCTCCATCATTCTTATCGAGCCACCCATCAGATCAATTTCTCCATTGGAAAAAGCAGCCGTGTGGCTTGATGGAAAGTAGTGATGATTGTTATGTAGGTGTTCTCCAAACATGAGAGGAAACATCCACCAAATATTTGTTGAGTTATCTTTAGTTGGATAAGCTTTATTTCCGACAATGTGATTTATCGAATTAAGACCTAAAACTACGTGACAGCAAAGCAGAGTTGAAAGAACTCCACCCCAAACAAGCATTTGCCAACCAGTTGTACCTAAAGAAGGAAAGGCTACTTCAAGATAGCTCCCAAAGATAAAGAGGAAAACAAAACTTAAAACAATTCCTAGAGAGTGGTATTTATTAATCCACATAATTTCTGGATATTTTGTAAAGTCTTTAACCAGTTCAAAATCAGTCTCAAGCGATTCCTCTTTTAATAGCCAACCTAAGTGAGAGTGAAAAACTGAACCATTATGAGGAGAATGAACATCTTTTTCAGTATCTGAATAGCGATGATGTTTTCGATGTCCAGCCGCCCACCACAGAGGACCTCTTTGTCCACTCGTCGTTCCGATAAGCGCTAATATAAATTGAAAAGTTCGACTTGTTGAAAATGACTTATGTGAAAAGTACCTATGATAAACTACAGAAATTCCCCAATATCTAATGAGATAAAAAACAATCATCGAGATTAAGGCAATATGAGAATAGCCTACTAGAAAAACAGTAAGGGCTGCCAAATGCAAAACTAAAAATCTAAATACACTAGGTGCGTGTCTTTTCTGTGCGGACACCAACTTCTCCTTATATAGATAACAGCCTATTCTAACTTTTTTTTGATTTGAAATCCTTAATCATTGCAAGGATTACAGCCCTGTATAGGCTTTAGACATCAACTAGTGATTTCTTGAACTTATCAAACTTTTCTTGAAAGTTTTCGGCCACAGGAAGAGTTTCATGGAATTGAAGAGTAAAAGTTAAGTGACCATTTACACTCATCGTTCCAAAACCAATAGGTCTCACTCTTGTTGTGGGAGTCGCTAAGTAAATAGCCTCATGACAATTTGGAATCTCAAATGAGCCTAGATTAGAAAAGTTTCCGAGGTAAGGAGGCCCTCCAATAAGTATATGTTCTTGAACTGTTTTAAAGGCGGCTTTAGGAAATAATTTTGGTATAAACTTGGCTCCATACCAAACAAACCAATGCTCTTTTTTATTAAATTTAGTCATCATTTCATTTCGAATTGAATCAGGAGAATCAGACTCGTAAACAACAATATCGACATAAGAAGATTGGTTTAAGTCGCCCACAAATGTTGGGACATGGCCTCGCATATTTACAGGGAATTGCCATAGACAATCTTTAACTTCACTAGTTAAAAATTCGGACCTTAAAAAGTCCGTAAATTGTTTCATACAATACGCATTGAAGTTTAACTTCTTATCTTTTAACTTGCTTAGAAATAGTTTTGATTCTTCAGGCGTAATTAAAAGTGTAGCTATTTTTTTATGAGTGTTAGAAAAGCTAAGACCATTTGAGAAGTCTCTATGCTTCCATTCGATAAAGGGGAGCTCCCTCGACTTTTGATAATTAATGGCCCCGATTAGAGCATTAAAAAAGCGAGGACTTCCCCACTCTTTTCGAAGTTTTGGTAATTCTAATTCGTATTGAAAATGTTGCTTGAAGTAAGTTTGAACTCCACCCAATCCATCAAACTGCTCATGATCGAAGTCTTGCCACATCCACTCATTTTCACTATCAACTCTTCCCAAGCTGAAGCTAGTTGATTCTCCTAGGAGTTTCAGGCACCTATACCAAAACCCTACCTTATTTCTGAGACCTATAAGCTCCATCGGGAAACTAAGATTTGATAATTCATTTTTGTTCACTGGTAACCTCTTGAAATCTTGTTCATTTTACCATGAAAAAACTACAGCACTAAGGACCTTTTCCTGTACAAGCAGACCTTAAATCACTATAATTTACGCACTGCACAATCTGTTATTGTTAAACGTTGTTATAAAGAGGAAGCTCATGTTGACCCCAGTCACCCCAAGGTCTTGGTACCTTATTGGGAAATCTAAAGATTTTAAAGTCGGAAAGATCAAACAGATCACTATCCATAACCATGAATTCATTATCACCAGACAAACTACTGGAACTGTAGTGGCCTGGAGTAATAGATGTCCTCACATGGGTGCAGATCTTTCGAGAGGAAAAATTCATAACGACGAATTAGTTTGTCCATTTCATGCTTGGCGTTTTAACGACAAGGGGGAATGTACACATATCCCTGCCGATCCTGAGTCGTTGGGTTGTAATAGAAAACTTAAAACTTATCCTATCTATGAAATGTTTGGACTTGTCTTTTTAAACAACTCAAGAAAACCAAACTTTGATCTTCCATTCTTTGACGATTTAAAAGAGAAAATGTTGATTGCCGGAAAACCATTTAAAATTCAACAAGACGCTGCTTGGTATGTCGTTTCGGCCAATGCATTTGACGTGTCACATTTCATTCATGTTCATAACAGAATTCCTCTTAAGGATCCTGAAATTGAAGAGATTGGAGACTACGGAAAAAGAATTAAGCATTATTATAGAATCAAACCAAGCAATGTTATCGCAGATAAAATTCTAGGTACACTTTTTGGAAGAGAAGGCACACTTGAATATACGGTTTATGGATCTAATTACATTCTAGCTAAAAGTTCTTTCGGGAGATTTACCAATCATATGATTATAGTTCTTCAACCAGAAGCAGACGGAAAAAGTACATCGACAATTGCCTTAGTTACTGATGTAACAGGGAATAGTTTTGCTACTAAATTAGCAAAAAGAATTTTACTTAGTTTTCAGTCTTTTTTCACAAAAAGATTCTTCGAAGCCGAAGCTAAAGAAATACTCGGAGTAAAAGTCAATCATAACAGTCTGCATTCTTCAGACAGTGTCTTGAAAGATTATCTTGATTATGTTGATAGAGTCCTCGGTCTTCAAGGGTCTCATGCATGAAAAGAGATTTTCTTCTAGATTTACTAGGACCTATTCACAGACCTGGAACTGTTCTTTCAACCAAAGAACACTGGATGAATTTCTTAAAAGGTATCAATATTTTTAAAAGTAAGAAGAATTGGATTTCACTGGCTAATGTTTTGGCCACAGTTCTTATGATTGTGCCTACAATTCTATTCTTTAAAGACTATTTCACATGGGGATTGATGGGAATAGTTGTTTTAGTTAATGCACTTATTTTAAATATCTATAGTACATTTTATTATCATAGGTTTTGCTCTCACAAGGCCTTCAAAGTAAAGAATAAGTTTTCATTACTTATTTTAAAAAACCTAGCACCAAAGTTTTTCATAGAAGAAGTATTTACGATGGCACACCAAGTACATCATAAATATTCTGATACTGACTCTGATCCTCATAATGCTCAACATGGGCAATTACACTGTTTTTTATCAGATGTAACTCAAATGAGATTAAACCCAGATTTAGATGAGAAAGGATATGAAAGAGCAAAGGCCTTAATGGCCCATACAGGAATTGAAGCTCATTCATTTGAAAAATATCAAGAATGGGGAACGGTAACAAAACCTATAAACACTGTTGTTCACTTTGTTTTAAATTGGACCTTTTGGAGTCTTCTCATATTTTCAATAGGCGGAATGGCTTTATTAACAGCAGTAGCTACTGCTGGATTCTTCTGGGGTCTAGCGGTCAGAAATTTTAATTATAAATCTCACGGTTCTGGTGAAGACCTAAGAAAAGACTGGAGAGATACTGATAAAGATACACTTTCGTTAAACCTTATCATGCCAGGAACCCTATGTGGAGAATGGCATGCGAATCACCACATCTACCCGACTTCAGCAAGATGTGATTTTCTTCCCTGGCAAATTGATTTGGCCTTTGCTTCAGTTTGGAGTTTAAAGAAATTAGGGGTCGTTGAAAGTTATATAGATAAAAAAGAAGAATATAAAAAAGTATACCTCTCAAAAAAGGAATGTGATCATGGCCGGATTTCCAACCCTGCCTAAGGCTTGGTTTGTACTCGGTCCTTCCAAGAAATATGGAAGTGAGCCAGTCGGATTTAAGCTTTACAACAAAAAATTTGTAATCTTCAGAACAGAAGATGGAAAGCTCAATGCAATGAGAGCAAACTGCCCACATATGGGAGTCAATCTCGCTTGTGGTGGAAAAGTTAAAGGAAATAGAATTGTTTGCCCTCTTCATGGTTGGGAATTTGAAAGAGAAGGGAACTGTGCAAAAATACCTTCTACAAATATAATCCCAGAATTCGCTCATATTCCATCATTTCCTGTAGAGGAAAGACATGGCGTTGCTTATATTTGGAACGGAAAAGTTGCTGACTACCCTCTTCCATTTTTCCCAGGTGAAGTCGAATCAGATTTTGATGGCGCTAAACCTTACGAAGTTCACCAAACAACCTCTTGGTTTGGACCAGTAGTGAATGCCTTTGATATTCAACACTTTATTTATTCACATAACAGAATTCCGATCAAAGAAAGTGAATATGACTTAAGCCAAAAGAATGTGGCCAGAGTTAAACATTTTTATAAACTAGTTGGAAAATACTGGTTTGAAGATGTTCTAAGGAAGATATTTGGAAATGTTATTGAGCTTGAAGCAACTATCTGGGGCGGTAACGTCATTATTACCAAATCAGTCCTAGGAAGTTTTACAAATTATATGATCTCGTACTGCACTCCTGTTGAAGGCCGAAAAGCCAGAACAGACCTTGTTCTTTATAGAAAGAAATCAAAGAATATTTTTGGATGGCTAGCAAATAAGATAATGCTCCCCATTCAGGCAAAACTCTGCCAGAAAATTTTTCAAGATGAAAGTAATGAGCTTTTCGAGGCAATTATTAGAGACGATAGACTTCATCCTGAAAATGATAAAATGGTTTCAAAGTATTTAAATTGGTTCCAGAACTGTCACGCTTAGACAGTCATATACGATAGAGTTGATGTTGAAAAAAGTTGATGTTGTAGCGAAATTCATTCAAAAGAATTCTGGAAAGCTTTTTCTTGTTGGTATTCTTCTATTCATACTGACAAGTCTAGGTCTCAAAAATCTTCAATCTGACTTCTCGTTTCGAGTTTGGTTTAAAAAAGATGATCCAGCGATTGTCTATTATAATAACTTTGAGCAAACATTTGGAAATGAAGATAAAATCATTCTTCTTGTTCATCACCCAGATGGATTATTCACAAATAAAAATATTAATCTCATTCAAGAAATTACAAAGAAATTTGAACTTTTACCTCAAGTGACAGGTGTTGATTCACTAACAACATTTGACGTCATTGAATCAGTCGAGGATGAAATACTCGTTGGCCCTTTATTTGACTTTGAATCTCAAAATACAATAAATCTTAGCCCTACTCAGATGAGTACAAAAAAAGAAGATGCTCTTAACCATAGAATCTTGAAAGGGTTTATCGTTAGCGAAAATGGAAAAACAACTTCTATCTTTGGAACCTTAAAACCTGTTTTTGAAGAGAATCCAAATTACTTAGATACTTTTAATAAATTAGAATTGCTACAAAAGGAACTTAAGTCTCAATACCCAGAGATGCAGTTTCATATTACAGGAACAGCTGGCACAATCGAATACTACAGAGAGGCCGTGACGAAAGACTTATCAGTTATCTTTCCCGTCATTCTTATCTCAGTTATTTTGATAATGTTTTTACTCTTTAGAAACTTTAGCGTCATTGGAATGGCCTTTTCAATTATTCTAACTACAATTATGTCAACACTTGGGATCGGAGCTCTTATTGGAGTCAAGGTAAACCCACTCACAAGCATGATTCCTTGTATTCTCATCGCTATTTGTCTAGCCGATGCCATTCATATTCTTGCGACCTATGCAAAGCTCAATACAGGCAATGTTCAAGATACGATTAGAAAAACTGTAAAAAAGAACTTCATACCTACTCTCTTTACGACAATTACCACTATTATTGGATTTTCTAGTTTTGCCTTTACTAAGATAGCACCAATTAGTGAATTAGGAATTTTAACCTCAATAGGAACAGCTCTAGCATGGGCCTACACATATACTCTCCTCCCTTGGCTTCTTTCAATTAGAGGAAAGAAGATTCGAAATATTCAAAAAGAGAAGAAAATAAATCTATCTAGCTATATCCTCAAGCTTGATAGATATAAAGTAGCGATCTTCTCTCTTTTTCTTTTGGTTTTCACATACGGAATAACAACTTTAAATAAAGTTGATATCGATAATAATTCGACAAAGATGTTTAAGAAGTCTCACCCTATGGTACAGGCCTTAGATTTTGCAACAGAAAACTTAGGTGTAGCCAAAGAGATCAACATCGTCTTTTACAAAAAGGACCTTGGAGATCTTTACGATTCAAAGTCCCTACTTCTTTTAGAGAATTTACAAACAAACCTCGAAAAATTACCCTTTGTGACAAAAACTCAAAGTATGGTGAACATCATTCAAGAAACAAATGAGTCACTTCTAGGAAAGGGACACTTCAGAGTACCTGAGGACAGAAAGCGAATTGCAGAAAATCTTTTTCTTTACGAGCTTTCAAGCTCTTCTCAGAACAATCTCTATCGTTTTATAAGTCGCGATGGAGAGATGATGAGAATGAATATCGTTTGGATGTCTAGTGGTTCAAAAGAAGTAAGTAAAAACCTTGCCATCGTTAAAGATGAAATGGACAAGCTTGGTATAAAAGGACATATCACAGGAAAAGTTCCTCTGCTAACAAGTCAAAATGTTGAAGTCATTAATACGTTTATTGAATCGCTTATGATTTCTCTTTGTCTCATTACTTTATTCATTATGTGGCATTTGAAATCTATTAGACTCGGACTAATCGCTCTAATACCAAATGTATTACCATTAATTATTATTTCAATCATGATGTCAAAGCTTGGAATCTCTCTCAATGCAGGGACCGTTTTAGTTGCAAGTATTTCTTTAGGAATAGCTGTCGATGATACGATTCACTTTTTTGACTCATTTAAAAATAACTTTTCAGAAACTGGAGACATTAAAGCTTCTATTCGCGCTGTATTTGAAGGAACAGGAAAGGCCATTGTCACAACAACGACAGTACTTGTTGTATGTTTTTGTGCTTTCTTTGCAGGTAAACTTCAACTTAACCATGATTTTGGATTATTAACATCTACTTGTCTTATATTTGCTCTTCTTGCTGATCTTGTTGTTGTTCCGGCACTCTTTCTCTTACTTGGAAAAAGTTTAGATGAAGTGCCCACTACTGCTGTTGTTGCTGAACCGGAGGCCATATGATTTTCCTAGGGGAACAGTATAAAAGCAGTCCCCTATGGGGACTTACTTTTTTCTCCACTGAAAGTGTAAATCTTTTGTTTGATCTTCAGCAGGTGAAGATGGCGAAGAGGCCATCAAATCAGTTGCAGAAGTTGTCTTTGGAAAAGCAATTACATCTCGAATATTTTCTGTTCCGGCCAACATCATGATTGTTCTGTCCATTCCAAATGCAATTCCCGCATGTGGAGGAGTTCCATACTTTAGGGCCTCAATAAAAAATCCAAATTGTTTCTTAGCCTCTTCCTCAGAAAAACCTAAGACCTGAAACATTTTAGTCTGAAGATCTTGTCTGTGAATTCTGACAGAACCTCCACCTAACTCATATCCGTTGCAAACAACATCGTAAGCTTCAGCGGCCATATTCTTTAGAATCTCATGTTGTCCTTCTGGATCAGCATTAAGAAAATTTTCAATCTCATCGATTTTTGGACTAGTAAAAGGGTGGTGTTTCGCCACAAATCGTTTTTCTTCTGGAGAATATTCTAAAAGAGGAAAGTCATAAACCCAAAGAAAGTGATGTCCTTCTTTTTGAAGACCATATTCTTTTCCAAGGTGACGTCTTAGAGCATCGGCCGAGGCATGAGATACTTCAGAGTCAGCATCAGCAAAGAAAAGCCATGTTCCATTTCCTTTCTCTTCCCCTGTATTTAATTTTTCAAGTTCTGCATAAATTTCATCTGTAATAAACTTTGAAACACCTGCAGAACGTCCCTCACTAGTAACTTTGAAGAAGGCCACACCTTTTCCACCATAAGGTTTAACAACATCAACAAATGCATCTGTATTTTTTCTAGAGAATGTAGCGACACTTTCAGGAACAAAAATAGCTTTAATAAGACCATTCGCTTCAATGACAGAACTAAAGACTTTGAAATCTGACCCTTTAAAAAGATCAGTTACAGTCATATGCTCGAGACCAAATCGAATATCTGGTTTGTCACATCCATATCTAGTCATGGCTTCATCGTAACTCATAGAAGGCATTGAGAAGTTATCTTTTTTGAAAAGTTCTCCTAGCATTTTTTCTACTAGGTTCTTCATATATTCTTGAGTCGCAAAACTTACTTCAATATCAATTTGAGTAAATTCTGGTTGTCTATCAGCTCGTAAATCTTCATCTCTAAAGCAACGACAAATTTGAAAATACTTATCTGTATTACCGATCATTAAGAGTTGCTTTAATGTTTGTGGAGACTGAGGAAGTGCATAAACTTCTCCAGGATGAACTCGACTTGGAACAATATAGTCCCTGGCACCTTCTGGAGTAGACTTATAAAGAATAGGCGTTTCAACTTCAACAAAACCTTCATTAGTTAAAAAGTTTCGAACAATTTGATTGGCCTTGCTTCTAAGTTTTAACGTTTCCTGAAGCTTTGTTGTCCGAAGATCGAGATAACGATATTTTAATCTCTGATCTTCAGTCGCTTCTATTTGCCCGTGTGGAAAAAATGGCATGTTGTCGACATCGGCCCTAGAAAGAACTTCAAGTTCTTTAACTTGAACTTCAACTTCACCTGTTTCCATATTTTTATTTTGAGCATCTGATGGTCTTTTTCTTACGAGACCTTTTGCCATAATCACTGACTCAAGTGCGCATTGCTTTAAAATAGAGAGATCACCTGCAAAGTCTTCAAAGCCAAGCTGAGTTAATCCATATTTATCGCGGATATCAATAAAGTGGAGTGCACCTAGGTCACGATACTTATTAACCCATCCGCAAAGAACAACTTCTTGACCATCGTGGGTCGCTCTTAGTTCACTGCAGTTATGCGTTCTAAGAAGTCCTTGTAGTTCTGCCATTGCTAACTTCCCCTTGTTTCAGTAGAGTGGAGGCATGTTGTCTTTTATAACTCAGAATGGCGCAAAGCTCATTAAAAATATCCTGATTATCGGGACTTTATTATTTATATCTTGTAATTCAGGCCCTCAACACAATTCGTCAAAAGAAACGAGGCCAAAAGACCCTTATTCTAAAGTGCGGAACATTAAGCTCGCTTTCCCCTCAGGCAAATTAATTGATACCAAATTGGCCATCACTCAAGAAGAGCAAACAATAGGCTTAAGCGGTACAAAAAGCTCCGATTTTGGAGCTAGCGATGCTTTACTGTTTTTCTATTTTGAAACCGACATGAAAGGTTTTTGGATGCCAAATACTCTTTTTGATTTGGCGATAATTTTTCTTGATAAAGATTTAAAGATAATAGATTGGGAGATTGCTCCTCATCACCCCGGAATGGATGAGCCACCTTCAATATATCGAACGAAACAATATAAGAGCAGACACGTCTTGGAGATTAGAGCAGACTCTCCTCTGGTAAAAGAGCTTGAGAAGGGACTAAAGTTCAAACTTATTTCTAAGATTTCTCTTTCGGAAATAGAATCAAGTATTCGTCTTTTGCAATAAATCCAAGATGATCTCTTACTAACTTTTTTTGATAAGATTTATTCTTTTTGATTTTTCTAATTTCAAATATCAATTCTTTATTTTCAACAATCACAGAGGAATGCTCTTCTACTTTCCCTTCGAGAAGCCCTTTATTTGCATAATAATCGATGACTCCACCCCTAGAGAAAATTAACCTTAAACACATAACTCCCAAGAGAACCCAACAACCCATAATAAAAACTCTCGTTTTCTTATCTGGTTGTCTCTTAACTTTTCTTCTCGTTGTTGTTGCTCTTCTTGTTGTAATTGCTGCAGGTCTTCTCGTTGTCGGCACAGCATTTGATCTTGCGCTGGCCGTAGATGCACGCCTGCTCCTAGGGTTAGGAGTTGAATTTACATAAGAAACATCTGCTGGTGGCTTTTGAACATTTCTTCTTACAGAGGTCGCAAACTCCTGCTCTCCAGGTCTTGCCACTGACCTTCTGGTTGCATTTGGAGCACTCGATGAAGCGCTAGCTTTTGAAGCAGTTCTCCCTCTTCCAGGTAGTTTGAATCCACTACGACCCGAACTTGTTCGACTGCTGGCACCTGAGAGATCAACTCCAGGTTTATTAGGTGGAGCACTTGTCCTATTGGTTCTTCTCGCTTGTTTTGCGCGATTTCTTTCAATGGCCTTTTGAAGTCTATCTGAAGAAAGAGAGTCACTGTCTGATTGAGGGCCCCTTGGCCCGTCAAAATTGAATTCCAAAACCACATCCTGTGTTAAAGAAATAACATCCTGTGTTTAAATTCTAACAAATAGCTGATTTTATTCAAGAATTTTATAATTGAGAATTATACTCAAGAAAAGGTCAATCTAGGTCTTCAAGAATCTCTTCAAGGTTTATCCAGAAGGCGCGTAGAGCGGCGAGCTCCTTGAAATAGAAATACATTGTTCTTCCGTGAGTATCATTAGAAAAATCTTCAATCGACCAATTGAACTCTCCATCAACTAATAATTCTAGGAAATTTTGATAACCCAGACTCTTTGATTCAACGGGAGTTATATTGAGCGATTTATCGTCACAAGAAAATTCATTAATAGCGAACTTGGTACGTAAAAAACTTGAAGCCTGATTTAATCTCAAGCAAGCAATAGCATTGTCTCCAATAGGTCCTAACCTACTGAACCTATCCATTCTATTAAGTCCATGAGACTTGAAAAAGATATTTAGCCCAACTTCATCTAAATTTAACCACCAGCTAAATCCTGGATCAGAGAGATTACAAAGAATATCTTCATCTATCGGGAATCTTCTATTAAAAAGCTGATCAATAATAATCTGGGCCATCGCCAATTCATCAGTTTCAAAGAAGTTAAGGGTATCGTAATCAAGGTCATCATCAAGCCTAAGCTTCTCACGAGTAACGACTTCTCCTGATTCAATGTCGAGCAAAGATTGTTCAATATTTTCTGTTGCAAATCCTCTCACACAGAAAGTTGAAGAACCCTTATCAACTCGATAGACGAGCCCTGGTCCTTGAGGAGCAAGAGGCAAGGCCTCATCAAAAATATCTTCTTCTAATAGAGTTGGGCATTCTGGAACGTCTTCGGCCCAAAGAGCAGAACGTGCTCTTTCCTCTTCGATCAGTGATTTATTTTCTGATCGTTTAGTTAATTCAAATGTTTCTTTCGCAAGCTGATCGAGATCGAAATCCAAAGTCTTTCCTTCCTTGAAAAGATGGTTCATTAATAGTTTAAGCCACACTGCCCTAAAATGACAAGTCGAGCCTAAATAATAGCTAAAAGAGCAATACAAATAGCTTTAAGAGAATAATCACCACAAGTGGGGAGGCATCGAAAGGCAGATCTGACGGAAGAAACTTACGAACAGGAGCACAAGTAAAGTCTGCTGCCTTTCTAATATTTAAGACCGCAGGGTGGCCTTTAAACTGTGGCATATAGGATAAAATAGCATCTACAATAAGAAGAAATACGTATACATCAATTATGATTCTGATCATGACTCTTTTCCTTTTCAACTTCAATATTTGGTTCAGCTGGAGCTTTTACTGATGCCTTTTGAAACACATTAAGAGGTTTTTTCTCAAGAACATGACAAAGGCATGCTCCATAGAAGAAAAAACACATTAATTGAAAAATCCAAAGAAGAGCAACAACTAAAGTGTAATAATCTCCATAGTTCGCAACTAGATTTGAGCGTAAATAAACAAAGTATCCATAAAATAAAAGCTTCCCGACTAAGAGAGCCCCAACAAAAGTTAAAGTTCCAACCATGGCCTGAGAATTGGATATCTTCCAATTAAAAAACCATCGATACAAAAAAGTAAAATAAACAAGAAAGACAGAGGCATGTAAGAGATGACTTTGAATTAAATACTCTGCTCCGTATTTTATGGAGGATAGGAAACCAAAGGCAGAAGAACCATCAGGGTATTTTTCTTGTAAGAAAGAAACCATTGGATTGTTTTGAATGAGCTCCATAAACATTTGAACAACAGGAGGGAGTATTAAAGTCACACAGAAAATGACAATTGTGACTAGGATAATGACAAGTCCCTTAAGGTATTTCCAACTACTGATATGCCTTTTATCTTCAGTAATAAGATAGAGTCCACTCCAAATAATATTTGTAAATGTTAAAGAAGAAAAAATAAGAATAAGTAGGTTAAAAATATTAAAAGAGGCCCCTGAAAAAAGAGGACCCTCTACTATTTTTTCAACCAGAGAAATCATCTGGCTCGACTTCTCAGGAAAGAGGTTTTGACCCATTGTTAGAATTTGATGACCTGTTTCTCTAACATCCCCCATGAATAATCCCACAGTTCTTACTAACAACATAAAAAATGGAATGATGGTCAAAATAAGATAAAAAGAAGAGGCGGCGGCCAAAGTCATGGCACGTCTATGGCGAAATAATTTAAAAGCTTCAATGTAGCGTGAGGAAACCTCTAAAAGAAATAATTTCATGGGACAAGTTTAACCTGAGGGACTTCATTTTTCAGTTTTAATTTGCTTACAACCTTCTTTGTAACCGAGCTGGCAAGATTTCTCCATTGCAGCAATTGCTCTCTTTGGTTCTCCTCGTTGCTCAAGTAAAAGAGAAAATCTAAAACAACCCAATGAGTACTCTAGAGTACAAGACCTCTCATAGTATTTTAAAGCTCGTTCAAACTCATGATGCTCCTCATGAGACTTCCCAAGAATAGCGCAAGACGCCCCGTTGTTTTCTGACTCACAAGTGTATTCTTGAAAATCAACTTGCCAGACATAATATACAAGTATGACACTCAAGAATATTCCTAGGATTGCAAATGTTTTTGCGTATCTTTCCATAATCTAATTATACCATACTAAAATAGGCTTAATTGGTCTCCAATCACAATATTATCGAATGATCTCTCCATAGTGGAAAGAATTGAGTCTGCGATAGGTTTTAATTGTTTTTCTAAGTAGTGTTCAAAATCAATATCAGTTGGTTGGAACTCAGCGGGAACTGGTCCTCTTATCGTAATAATATATTCAATCTCACGTAATCCTTTGACCTTTTCAGGATCAAGTAATTTAGCAGCTTTTACATGAGGAGGAATAGATTTAACATACTCATTTATGTCTTTGGTAAGACGTTTTTTATAAACAAGCTCAGTGTTAAATTTTCCATCTTTCAAATCTCTTGCATACTCTCTTATAAAGTTTTCAATGTCTTCACTATGAAAAAGTCTTCGAAAGAGTTCCATCTGAAATGATTTCGCCATTTTCGTCCAATCACTTCGAACTGCTTCTAATCCGGCAAAAGAAAGTTCTTCTCCATTTTTAGATTGAAGAAGGCCAGCATATCGTTTTTTGGCTCCTCCCTCTCCAGACCTAGCAGGGGGTAAAAAGAATTTTTTATAATACTTTTCAAATTCAATATCGAGCTCAGAGTCTATTTGAAATTGTCGACTAATCATTTGTGATAAGTATTCATTCAATCTTTTTGCTCGAAGTGCAGCCATATCAAATGGTCTCGTCACCTCTGTGTCTTTTAATTTATAAAAAACAGAGTCAGTATCACCATAAAGAACTTCATAGCCTTCACCTTCTAAATAATCCACGGCCTGCCTAAGAATCCATTGTCCCGTTCCTGTAATCGCAGTAGGCAGATCAGCATGATAAAACCTAGAGCCACCAGAGCCCATAACTCCATAAAAGCTATTCATTAATATTTTTATTGCTTGAGAAAGGTATGTATCCCCAAGCTCTTTAGCGACACTTCTTTTTTCCATCAACTCTTCAATAAAGTCAGGGAGTATGTGTTCACTACTGCTAAATTTTAATCCGGCAGGAGTTGAAATAGGATCATGCTCTTGCATCAGTCTTGAATAAGGATCAATTTTAAATGTTCTAATAATAGAAGGGTAAAGACTTTTAAAATCTAAAACGGCTACATTTTCATGAAGTCCTACCGTTGGTTCCATAACCAATCCGCCAGCAGCATGTCCTTCTCTTATAATATCAATTATGTTTGAGGCCACATAACCTTTCCGGTGTAACCTCGGTAAAAAGAAGTGATCAAAAGCCGCAGTTGATACACCTATTCGATCCATTAACATTCCTGAAATACTGACTCTCGTTAGTATAAGCTCCAAGAGCCCTGTTTTTTGATAGATCTTAGAAACTAACTCACAATCGAGAAGGTTATATTTGGCCAGAGATTCTTTATCTTCACGAAAGCGCCTCTCAATTTCATCGACTTTTTCTTTTCCTGTCGATTCGATATCTTTTGCCACACCTAAGATCTCAGAGGCGACAGTCTGAAGTTTAAAATTTTCGAAACTATAAAAAGCAGCTCTCATAGAGGGAGGTCCATCGATAACGACTCTTCCACTTATTCTTGCGAACCAACCTGCTCCCTTTCTCTCAATAATTCGAGCTGGCTTATGATCTCTTCCTAGCCTAAGTTCTAGTCCATATTGCAGACATTTTTTCTCTAAAAACTTAAAGTCGAAACCAACAACATGCCAACCAATAAAGACATCAGGGTCCCAGCTTTTTAGAGATTCTAAAAAAGCCTGAAGAACTTCTTTTTCAGTTCGATAATAATTGAGATACTCAATTTCTGTTGGGACGGGCTCACCAACCATAAAAACAATTTTCTTCTCTTCAGTTCCATATTGATGAAGAGCAATTGAATAAAGATCATTTCCCCAAGATGTTTCAATATCGAGAGAGCAAATTTCAAGAGAAGGTTTATAATTCGATTTCCTTACAGAAGGATTTATAAAGACCCATTTTCCATCTTCAAAGACAGCTTCCCCTTGAATATCAACAGAACCGTTTATAAACCTCTCCATTAAGTATCTCTCAGGAGTCCTCACATCTGACTCAAAGGTTCTAACTCCTTTTGCTGTAAGCTCATCTCTAAACTTAACCAACTGGTCATAAGTGCAAAAATAGAGACAATCGACTGCCTTTCCTTGAAAAGAGAGCAGATCAACTGGCTTTCTTTCCACATCATTTGGAAGCCTAAAATCAGACTCTCTTTCGACAAAAAATATTGGAGAATTGGTGTTAATTCGAATTTCGAAAGGACCTCGCTCCCCTTTGCCATAAAAAACAGTTAGATGTCTGCTTCTCTGGTCAAAAGAGTCACTCGTAAGAATAAATCCCTTCATTGATTGCATATATACTTAATATCTTATAAAAGACCTTTGTGAAACCCAAACAACCAATACTTAACAAAAAATGGACTGTTTCAGAGTCTGACCCCAGGATCGCTTGCGATTTTTTTAGTCTCAAAAGTGAACTTTCAAAGGTTCTAGTCAAAAAGATTATGACTAATGGAGGAGCATGGGTTCATCAAAAAGGTAAAAGAATTCGACTGAGAAAGGCCAAAAGAGAACTTAAAGTCGGTCAAAAGGTCGAATTATTCTATAATCCAGCGATTAAAGTCCCAAAAACGGATGGTATTCAATGCCTATTTGAAACCAGATCTTATGGAATTTGGTTTAAACCTGCTGGAGTCTTAACCCAAGGAACTAACTTTGGTGATGAGGGCTCAATCCTTAGGCATGTTGAAAGAGTTAAAAAAGAAGCCCACCCAGTAAACAGGCTCGATCTTGAGACATCAGGCGTTCTTTGCATTGCTTACAATTCAAAGGCCCATGCTGCTTTTTCTAAGATTTGGTCTACAAAAGTGAGAAAATACTATCAGGCCATAGTTCTTGGGACAGTCAAAGAAGATGGCGAAATAGATGAGCCGATCGATGGTAAACAAGCAAAGACTTTGTTTAAAGTTATAGAGTCTGAAAATAATATGACTAAGTTAGAAGTAGAGATTTTAACTGGAAGAAAGCATCAAGTAAGAATTCATCTCAACAGTATTAATCATCCAGTTATGGGTGATCCAAAGTACGGAAGAGGGAATAAAAATGAAGACGGTTTAAAACTCATTGCGAGATGTCTTGAGTTCAAGGACCCTTTCGACAATTCTCAAAAGAAAATAATTTCTCCTGAGAAATTATTTTAAGAATTATTTATTACCATTAAAATATTTGAATAAATAATCAAAAGTTTCAAGATGCCTTTTGGCTTCCCAAACTGAATTTCCCCAACAAGTAAATCCATGTCCTCTAATTAAAAAACCTGGACTGTGCCTAAGAGTTTTTCTAGCACTCTCTGCTAAAGACTGAACATCTTGAGTATTATCAAAGATCGGGATATGCAAAGTTACATCATGACTTTCATTGCCTGAGATTCCTTTAAGCATTTCAAGTCCTGTTATTTCAACGAGATCTTTTCCTGGGTATAAATCACAAAACCATACTGATTCAAGAGAATGACTATGAAGGATACAATTTGCATCTGTTTCTTCATAAATCATCATATGAAGAGGAGTTTCATTTCCTGTACTTCTTCCAGATTTTTGCCAAAGAGGAAGAACTTCTCCTTTTTCTCCAACTCCAATCATATGCTCTCTTCCGAAAACTCCTTTATCAACTCCTGCCTCTGACAACATGAAAAAATCGCCTTCAGACTTTTCAGGGCGATAAGAATAGATCCCACTCGTTCCAGGGTTTTCCCCCCTAGCATTCATTTGCCTCACAATCTCAACAAGAAAAATGAGGTTGTCTTCATCGAATTGGGTAAGCTCGTGCATCGACATTATTTATACTCTCTTTATAAGAAACAAACCGTCTCTTACTGGTAGCATCGTAGAGTAAAGATCCTTTCTTCCTTTGATATATTCATTAAATTCTCTAAGAGCAATAGTACTTGTAGTAGGAGGTGTTACTGTATCAAACTTTGATCCACTAACGACCTTCCCTCCCCAGAGAACATTGTCCACTATAACGATTCCATTTCCTGATAATCTGGGAAGAACCATATCGAGATATTTTTTATAATTTTCTTTATCGGCATCAATAAAAACGAGATCAAATTGTCCCTTAAGAGTTGGAATTGTTTCAAGAGCTGATCCCACGATAGACTTAATCTTATGTCCCCACTTTGCTTTATCCCAATATTTTTGAGCTAAAGCGACTGTCTTTGGGTTGATATCAAGAGTGATTAATTCTCCGTCGTTAGGAAGTTCTCTCGCCATGGCGAGGGCCGAGTAGCCTGTAAAAGTCCCAATCTCCAGAACTCTTTTAACGCCACTTGATTTAATCAAAAAACCTAAGAAGCTAGCCTCCATTTCTCCAATCAACATTTGTGGTAGCTCTTGAGTGTTATGAGTTTCAGCAAATAATTCTTTATTTAAGACCGAAGGTCTAACAGAGTGATCAATGCAATAATCCTCTAAAATGGTGTCAATAAATTTCACTCTTTCTCCCTTAGGTTAATATTTCCAACAAAAGCTTTCAAAGTAGAGTTAACTCAGCGAAGTTTAGCTCATAGCTTGACGGGTGCCCATATTTTAGACAAAAAGTCATAAGTTTACGAGGTTTTGGTCCAAGTTTAGTGACTTAAGCCTCTGATTATTGGTTTGCCAAATAGAAGCACAACGGCATGGATCTTGCTTTTAGATCACCAATCACTTTTTAAAAGGACAAGGTATGGAGTTTCTACCACTAAACAAATGGATCCCTAATCTCAAAAAACCCCTCGTTATCGCTGGACCGTGTTCGGCCGAAACAGAGGAGCAAATTCTAACAACTGCTCATGCTCTCAAGAATATTGAAGATGTGCGAATTCTTAGAGCAGGAGTTTGGAAACCACGGACTCGTCCTGGAACATTCGAAGGTGTTGGAACAAAAGCACTTGCTTGGATGGCCAAAGCAAAAGAAGAGACAGGACTTCTTACTTGTGTAGAAGTTGCAACTCCATCTCACGTCGAAAAAGCTCTCGAGTTTGGAATTGATATTCTTTGGATTGGAGCAAGAACTTCAGTTAACCCTTTTGCAGTTCAAGAAATTGCCGACAGCCTAAAGGGTACAAATATTCCAATTATGGTTAAAAACCCAATTAATGCTGACCTTTCACTTTGGATGGGCGCGATTGAGAGAATTCACAATGCAGGAATAAATAAACTAGCAGCTATACATAGAGGTTTTTCAACTCTTGATGAACCACGATATAGAAATAGACCTTTTTGGAGAATTCCAATTGAACTAAAACATAAATTACCTGGTCTTCCAGTGATTTGTGACCCAAGCCATATTGCTGGAGATAGAAATCTTATCGCCGAAGTAAGTCAAAAGGCGATGGATGTTGATATGGATGGTCTAATGATTGAAACTCATCCTAATCCAGATGCGGCCTGGTCAGATGCCAAGCAACAAGTTACTCCTAGTAGTCTATCTGACATTGTTGGTGGATTAAGTCTAAGAACCGAATTCTCTCCAAACAGAGGTTTTGAAAGTGCACTTGAGGGTCTAAGAGACCAAATCGATAGAGTCGACAATATCCTTCTTGAGAGCCTTAAAAGTAGAATGGAAATTGTAGAAAAAATTGGTGCGGCTAAAAGCTCAAACGATGTTACACCGCTTCAGATTCATAGAATGGAAAAAATGATGAAGAGCAGACTCGAAATAGCTAAGCAATTAGGACTTCCAGAGAAGTATGTTAAAGAAATTTACGAAATCATTCACGTTGAGTCAGTTAAGCGTCAAACTCAAATTATGAATACTTTTCAAACTGATAAGGAAAGTGAATAATTTCATAATGAAATTAGCAAATAGAATTCAAGAAATAGAAGAAAGCAAATCAGTAGGACTGGCCGCAATTGTGGCCAGACTTCGTTCTGAAGGTAGAGAAATCATTTCTCTCAATGTCGGGGAACCCGATTTCCCAACTCCAGACTCAATCATTACAGCAACAAAAAAAGCCCTCGATGAAAATAAAACTCGTTACTCTCTGGTTCAAGGAATAATGGAGTTAAGAGAAGGAATTGCTAAAAAAGTTTCGAGAGATAGTAATTATCCAGTGAGTTATGAAAATATCATCCTTGGAAATGGATCAAAACATATCTTATATAATATTTTTCAAACAATTATTAACCCTGAAGATGAAGTTATTATTCCTTCACCTTATTGGGTGACTTTTCCTGAGTCAGTAAAGTTAGCAGGAGGAGTACCGGTATTTGTCCCAACGACTGATCTTCAGTTAAATATTGAGGCCATCGAAAAGGCCATCACTAAGAAAACAAAAGCCATCATAATCAATACACCTAATAATCCGACAGGCGCCGTTTACCCAAAAGAAGATCTTCAAAAAGTGGCAGACCTAGCCGTCAAGCACGATTTTTATATTATAGCTGATGAAGCTTATGAACTTTTAACATTTGATGACATCCCACATGTAGCCATGGGATCACTCAATGAAGAAGTTTTCAATAGAACTTTAACGGTTCAAAGTTTTTCAAAGTCTTATTGTATGACAGGCTTTCGAATTGGCTACCTTGTTGGTCCTGCAAAAATTGTTGAAGGCATGAATAAACTTCAATCTCATCTATCAGGAAACAACTGTACTTTTGCTCAATATGGAGCGCTTGAAGCATTACAGATGGACCAAAATTCTCTAAAAGAAATGATTCGTGAATTACAGAAGAGAAGAGATCTTGCTTACAAGCTCTGCAAAGAAATTTTTCCAAATACGATAAAGCCAGAAGGTGCATTTTACCTTTATCCAAACGTCCAAGATTTACTTGGAGATAAATTTAAAACTGATGAAGACTTAGCAAAACATATTCTCATGGAAGCGGGAGTTGCAATACTCCCTGGAAGTTATTTTGGGACCGATGGTTATCTAAGATTTAGTTTTGCGGGCTCAGAAGAAAATATAAAGAAGGCCTTTAAGCAAATTAAGGATGTTCTATGAAAGTTGGATTAATTGGTTTTGGTCGACTGGGAAAACTTCTAACTCGATATATGATACAAGATTTTGATCTCGTTATTCACGATGTTGTAGATCGTTCAGAAGAAATAAAGTCCCTTGGAGCGACTCCAGGAACATTTGAAGAGGCATGTAAATGTCCTATAGTCATACCTTTCGTCCCTATTAGTGAATTTGAGTCAGTCATAAAAAAAATGGCCCCTCTCTTAGAAAAGGGAACTCTTGTGGCTGACGTTTGTTCAGTTAAAGAGATGCCCGCAAATGTCATGAAAAAAGAGTTACCTGATCACGTTCAGATTTTAGCAACTCACCCTATGTTTGGACCAGATTCAGCAGCTAAAACTTTATTTGGATCCAAAATAGTTATCTGCAATGTAAGAATGGAAGATAACTATTTTACAGATATTAAAAACTATCTAGAGACTCATGGTTTAAAGGTCATTGAGTCAACTCCAGAAACACATGATAAAGAAATTTCTCACTCTTTGTTGTTAACTCACTTCATTGGAAGAACGTTAATGGCCTTTGGGGCAAAGTCACTTGATATTGATACCAAAGGTTATAGGCGATTGATGAAAATTCTAGGAACAGTAGAAAACGATTCATGGCAATTGTTTGAAGACATGAATAAATACAATCCTTATTCGCTCGAAACTCGTGTCGAGTTTATTAAGGCCATGGGTGAAATAGAAGAAAGGCTAGAGTCATGAAGAAAATTGCTTTCCAGGGAGCACGAGGAGCTTATTCAGAAATGGCCTCTCTTAAATTCTTCGGTCACGATGTTAATCCCATCGGCTTTGATCAATCTGAACAAGTCTGTGATGCGCTAGATGAATCTGAAGTAGACTTTGCTGTTTTACCCGTCGAGAATTCAATTGTTGGAAACGTCAGTGTCAATCTCGATCTACTCTATCAACACAATTTTTTTGCCATTGGAGAAGTTTATCTTCCAATCCATCACTGCTTAATGGTTAACCCTGGAACAAAATTAGAAAATATCAAAACTGTACACAGTCATCCTATAGCACTTGCTCAGTGTAGAGATTTTATAAATAGACACGGAATTATTGCCCATGCCGACTTTGATACGGCCGGTGCCTGTAAACTTGTCAAAGAACGGGGTCATGAACATGAGGGGACTATTGCCTCTAGCCTTTGTGCTGAAGTTTATGGCCTAGAGATTCTTGAAGATCATATTCAAAAAGTTAAAAATAATATTACCCGTTTTTTAGTTTTTATAAGAGAAGAAGATCTCTCGTCTAGCTACAAACAAGAAAAAACAAGTATTGCATTTTCAACCAAACATAAACCAGGAGCTCTTTTAAACTGCCTTCAAGAGTTTAAAAAGTTCAATTTAAATCTAACTAAATTAGAATCTAGACCTATTCCTGAAAATCCATTTGCCTATATTTTTTATGTTGATTTTATTGGAGCCTTACAGGATTCAAAAGTTCATGAATGCCTGGAAGCTTTAAAAAATGATACTGATATCATCAAAATTTTAGGAAGTTACCCACAGGGTGAAAAGGCCTTTTAACTACCTTCACCATGAACAGCGGCCCATGCAAATTCTACTTTATTACCTAAATCTTCTTTGCTCCACGGCTTCACAACATATTCATTTGCACCTTCATGGATTGCATTAATCATATTCTCAACTTCATCCATTGTGGTACACATAATAAAAGGAATCTTAGCCAGTTTCGCAACTTTTTTAATCTTTACGAGAAAGTCAAAACCAGTTCCATCAGGAAGATTCCAGTCAGAAATAATAAGATCTATTGGTTTAGATTTACAGGTTTCAACTGCAGACTTCAAATCAGGAGCTTCGTAAATTTCACCATTATATCCAAGCGATTTCAGATCACTCACCATTTGGTTTCTGATTGACTCCATATCTTCTAAAACCAAAATTTTAATTGAGTTAGGCACATTCATATAGTCCTCTATTTTTACTATCTATGATAAATATTTAGATACTTTTCACTTTTGGTACTAAT
>JAGSHI010000206.1 GCA_023954635.1 Bacteriovoracaceae bacterium | reverse complement strand
TAAGAAAAGAGAAGCTCCTCTTTTTGCAGCATCAGACATAGATGAGTTATCACCAGCAAGATACTTATCAAAAGGGGTTTGAGTTACAGCAAATCGATTTGCTTGGAAGTGGCCTAAGGCCTCTCCGATATGGGCAAAGTTAATTTTGTCTTTTGGAGTTTTTGGCATCGCTTGTCTAAAAAGATCCATATAATCTTTTTTGCTAGTGATTCTTTTTGTGAGAAGGGCCCATGCTTCAAAGTTTGTTTTGGCGTCTGCAACTTCATTACTTCCTGGTTGGCCTCTCATTTCGTCATGACTCAAAGGAGGAAACATGGCCTGTGCAGAAAGAGCTGAACTTAGTGGTTCACAATATTCAGGGTGAGCTGGGTTAGAACCATTGATCCCACTTTCAGGAGTAGTAAAGATCTTAGTTGCGGGATCATAAGTAACTCGTCCATCCCAAAACATAGTTTTGAGTCCAATCATGCCTAGGTTAAAAAGGTGAGGAGCATTTCTTGGAATGATAGATCCTGTTCCAAGCTTTCTGTCTCTTCCGAGTCCCTCGCCACCTTGGCCGATTGGGAGTGGTAAGTTATCACTTCCTCCCATTTCTGGATGGTGACATGTCTGGCAGCTGATATTTTTGTTTCCAGAGAGATCATTATCAGAAAAGAGTTTCTCTCCCAATTGATAAAGAGGAGACGTAAGGTCTCTTTTGAACTCTAATGGCTTGATATCATTGGCCTTTATTAAGCGACGAAGCTCAATATCCAAGTCTTGGGCGAATAGAGGAGTAATAAACAGAAACGCGAGTATTAAGGTTAGATTTTTCATGAACAAATCCTAGAAAATGAAGAGTCTTATTTCAATGCCCAATTGGGCAATTTCCTTAGGATATACATTTTATTCGTCACGCTAAATTTTGGTGGCGAGGCCAAATCGGCCTAAGACCTAGAAATAATTACAATTGTGGTGCAATGTGTCAATTGTGGTGATATGAAATGCTTATGAAAAAATCAATTCTAACGCTCGCGCTACTTTCTAGCTCTCTCTTAGCAGGTGAGGCCGATCACTATACCCGTCGGTTTGAGCCTATCTCTGACATGGCCCCTGTCATCAATAAACAGGCCAATGAGTTTTTAGAGAAATCTATAAAGATGACAAATCAAAAATCGAGTTGTGATGAAAATGAACTCTATTCTCAAATGAGAAAGTATTTTGCGAATCATACTAAAGGGAAACTAGTTAAGTTTGCTCTTCACGATAATCTAGTAGAGAGAAGAATGATTGGTCTTGGTGATTCAATTTACGGAAAATGGAAAATATATAATGGATACTTGATGGGGAAACCATCTGCAGCAGAGTCGCCTCTGGCACTTACTCCCATGATCAGAATTGGTGATGAAGTAGTGGGAACAGACAAACTTGAACATATGTTCGGAATGGGATTCAAGTACTTCACTAAGCATCATCTAGAAGGAAAAAACTTAAGAAAGGTTCTTAAGTTTGGAGTCTTTTTAGAAAAAACAACTTTGGGTGGAAACATTTTAGCTACAGGTGTTTTCGCTTATAGTGACCTCTCTGCAAATTTTAATGGAATGAGGTTTTGGAATCATGTTCTTCAAAAACGTGATGATGTGATCAATGACAATATTGGTCCTTATGTAAAATGTGTTGATAAGAAATTTGTGTCAGTAAAAGACAATCCAATTGATTTTTCTAAATACATTGATAAGTCGATGGATGAATCAATTAACTGTTCAAAATTCGCTACTAAGTCAGGAATGAGAAAAGTAAAAAGATCTCTTAAGCGCTTATCAGAAAAATATGGAGTTGAGTTAACTTGTCCTATGAACCCTGCAGTTCTTGAAGAAATGGTTCAAAAGTATAACGTTGAAATTAAGAACGATAGAAAGCAAAGAACCATTGGTCATTATATTCTTAATAATGATGGGTTTGATGATGTCTCCTATTTTAATGAATTCTAATACTTACACCTTAAACTAAAGAATTTTCAATAAGTTCCGAATAGCTGACTGAAACAATCTTTTTCAGTGAGACGTATAATGAAACAACTATTTATTTTTGGATTAATAGCTTTTGGGCTAAATGCCTATGGATCATCACTCTTAACGCAAACAAGATTTGGAGAAATAAACATCGCTGGAGAAGAGTATTGGGAGTTTGATGATGAAAGGCCTGGTTCACCTTATTCTCAAAATAGAATTATATGGAGTTACGATAGAGCACCAGTGACTGCTCAAAAATGTGCAAAGATAGCCTATGAAAAACTTAGTGGCTGGCTTAAAAACCAACAGTCTCCAGTTTACCGAGCAATGAAAGCATATAAACAAGCTGGAGGAGTCTCTGGAATTTATCTTTGGGTTAACGATTATACAAAAGCACCTAATCAATCAAGAAGACCAAGAAAATCTCATTTGTGGATTTGGGAAAAAAGTCTTTATAAATTTGAATCGACACTGATGCCTGATGGAACTTGTAAAACACCATCTGAGTCTCAAGTTGTAAATTATATAAATGCAAAACTAGTCGCTAAGGGGTTAGATAGAATTCAACTTGATGGTGCGGGTGGTGGAAGCTCTAATGGCCAGTCAATAGGTCATGTCGAAGTTAATGATTCTTCTCGGGGTGGATTTTGGTCAGGTGTTCAAAGCTTCTTTGGTTTTGGTGGCTCGAGTGATGACTCTTCTTCTGGTGGGAGTACTGGCTCTAATAGATGAGGTTAATCTCTCTATTTTTGGTTGTCTTATCATCTAATGCCTATGCTTCATTTTGGCAGGAATGTCACTTTGAAGCAGAGATGAAAGTACTTGGAAAAAATCGTCAGCAAGTGATTCTTAAAAAAGTTCTCAAGGCCGATGGTCATGACAAAAATTGTGACATCTTTATTGGAAGAAAAAAGATAAAATTAAAAAATCCCAAAGACCTTGAAGATCCAAAGTCATTTAAAGTGAAGTATCGGCATTACAATGCGATGGGACCTAATGGTGTTGTCTCTTCGACAACTTGGGAAATATTAACTAAGAAGTCTCAAGAGTCTAATAAATAACTCAAAGAAAACTTATCTCCAGCAATTGATTCAAACAATTCTCCAAATGGCTTAAGACCTGATGGGCTAATGACACTTTCCATAAGGTAATTCCCAAACTTCTTTGGATCATCATGAATTGAACTCAGACCAGACTGTTTCTTGTAAACATTTTCGAGCATGGCACAGGTCACATCACCCATGAAATAGTTATGAAGATAAATAGGGTGAGTTGTGTGATGAATAAGAAACGCCCAAGGGATTTCACCCTCGAAGTTATCGTCTATACCGAGTTCCTTTAAATATTTTAAACGTAAGTGAAGGATGTCGTCGTGAGACTCAATGTTTTCTGTAAAGAGGGCCTGGTCAAAGAGTATTGTTTCAACAGAAGAAAGGGTATTTGTTTTGCTCCAATCCTTAAGGGCCCTGAATTGAGTGTCGGCCTCTTCGGACTTTCCTCCAAAAAGATCTTTAAAGAAAGTTGGGTGATAAATCATATCTCCAAATAGGTTAGCGAGACCTTCAGATATGATTCCGCTAATCCCCTGATTCATAATGTAATCAGTTGGATCTACACTTCCGTAGTGAACGGCGTGTCCAGCTTCATGCATAAGAACCCAGAAATGATAAAACTCATTGGTTACGTTGGCTAGAACGCGAGTGTCTTTTCCGTAATCGATAGTGAAGTTATACCCCCACTCTGATTTATTTTTTCTTGGAAACACATCAAAGGTGACATTTTTTGAATCAATGTCAAAACCAAAGCGATTGAACATTTCCTTGATTGGCTTTTGAAAGTTCATCATGTCGACTTCAATATTCCTGGCTGGACAAATCTTTCCTGAAAGATATTGTCTGTCCCACGGCTGAAGGTCTTCATGTCCTAGGTATTTTTTTGCCAT
>JAGSHI010000132.1 GCA_023954635.1 Bacteriovoracaceae bacterium | reverse complement strand
TTATGAGTAGAGAGTATTTTTTCCTCTCCTGCCCACTTCACTAGCTCGTCAACGACGTATGTTTTCCCAAGTGAAAGCATTTTTTTATCATGTTTTACTTTTTCACTAGAGGTGACGTTCATCCCAATAAATTCTAGTACCGTATTTTCCGGATCTAACTTTCTTAGCTCATCCTCTAGTTTATCGAATTGGCTATCAGATATTTCTGGGCGACCTTGGTAATATAAAGCCTTATGATGCTTAATCTGTTTTTCTAGTTTCTGAATGCGACTCATCTTTTCCTACTTAGAATGTAAATGTAGCGCCGGCCCTAATTGATGTTTCTTTGACCGATAGACTTGAAGTTGTTGCTTTAAACTCAGCCTTATTAGATGTATACCCCACACCACCATCAAATGTCATGCTGGGATTGTATTGGTAACTTCCCCCAATTTCTACGTGATAGTTTGAGGTGGAGCTAGCGGAACCTTTTACAGCAATATCTTCAGAGAAGCCTGGGTTAAAGATAAAGTCCAAAAGAAGTGATAGTCTAAAGAGTTTATGAAGAGGAATTGAGCCCTTTGCACCAAGCATGAGACCGCTAAAGTTTACGCCAGTTATTCCATCTGCTTGACTTGTATCAAACCCGTAGCCATAACTTGCATAACCAACAAACCCATCGACCTGAGGGCCATAGAAAAATCCAAGAGGAAGATATTTATAACCTGCTTTCAATTTAAATTTCGAACCAGATAAGCTATTTGAATCTGACTGAAGAGTTCCTTCTTTTTTACTATATGATCCGAAACGTCTACCGATTTCCAGAGAGGCCCAATATGTTCTTGTAAGCCAAACTTCACCTGTTAAATCAACACCGAAAAGCATACCGCCAATTTTCTTAGTACTTGTACTCGTAATAGTATCTGAGCCTGTTCCTAAAATTGCATAAAGACCAATGTTTCCATGTTTCCCGAATTGATAATCATCTAATTCAGTAAAGTTAATTTCATCTTTAGTTTTAATTTTCTGACTCTTATCAATTAAAATCCAATCATCTAAATTAACTCTTTTTTTAGATTCATACTTCGTTACATTTCCTTGAGCTTGTGTTTCAGCGACATGAAACAACTTACCATCTGCAAGCTTAGTAGTTTCCCAGTCAACAATTTCTTTTAAAAGAGGATGTCTTTTCTTTTTTGTTGGTCTGACAACCTTTACCATGCTGTCCGAAACCGCACCATAACTCTTGCCAACGTCTGTCGTAAATTGATCACCAAGTACCCCTATAACCAGACCGTCATAGGGTATATTCTTCTCATAGATATCTAGCCAATTTTTAACTGTTTGAGCAATGACTGTATAGTCGTCAGTATTTAAACGAGTGTCTTCTTTAAAATAAACATCTTCACCGTTTTGACCAATGACTCTAATTTTAACATCAACTCCTGAAACCTGATTAATAACTTCTACCTTAATCAGTGAACCTGCATTACTTTTTTCAGAAACGACTTTGAGAACATCTTTATTTTGTAAGTAAGCATTTAAATTTCTTTTATAGTTACTTAAAATATCCAGAATCCCAGAATTACTTTCGTAATAACACCATTCAGATTCTTTTAGATACCTTTCAAGCTCTTCAAAAACTTTGTATCCCATTGCTCCACCAACGCTGTCTTTGATTGGTAGTAACATGCATCTTCTCATCGACCTGGCAGCGAAAGCAGTTTCACTAACAGCGACTAATAGAAAACTGATTAAAAATATTTTTTTAACTAATTGGGATCTCAGGTGGTTCCTGCCTTTTTTCAGTTTTTTCATATATTTGAACTAACATTCTTAAATCATTTATCTCTTCTTCAAGAGTTTTAACTTTCATTTTAAGTCTTTCATTCTCCAATTGAACTCTAAGTTTGTTTTCATCGGAGATACTTTTATCTTTCACATTTTCTGGTGAAACATATATATAGAATTTGCCACCGTCTTTCTTAGTCTTGACACGGTTAGCTTTAATATATCTTCTGATTGTGCTGATTGATATCGACTTGAAACTGGCATATTCAAGTATACTCATCCACACGCCTGTATTTTCTTCCATTTAAACTCCCCCAAACATCCTGTTTGTTCTCGAGTGCGGTTTCTTATATGATAGTTAAAGACTTGGAAATAGGCAACGTACTCGTTATTTGGCCCAAAAATATTTTTATAATCTAGGAAAAATACAATTATATGCAAAGAGTCGATATAAGTTCATTTGAAAACCAAAAGGTCGCTCTCGTTCTCTCTGGAGGCGTCGTAAAGGCTGCCGCATGGCATCTAGGTGTGGCCCTGGCCCTTGAGGAACTTGGGTTTACTCTTAAAAATAATCAAAGCGAGCCTTCAAAACTTGAGATTGGAACTTATGTTGGAAGTTCTGCTGGTGCACTCATTAATTTGTATTTTGCTTGCGGTTTAAGGCCAATGGACGTCATAAAGGCGACCTTAAGAAGAAAAGATTCTAAAATTCCGGCCATAAGTTATAAAGAAATGTTGTGTTTGAAAAAACCCATGGGCAAACCTCCAAGGTCTAATGTTTATGATCCATTTGATGGTTTTCCAGTTTTTTTGAAGCAATTATTGAAGCCAATGTTAAATATATCTGGTTTTTTTACTACACATGGCCTTTATGAATATATTCAAGAACATGTATTAATAAGCGATAATTTTGATGATTATCTTTCTGATCTTTTTATAGTGGCTACCCAACTAGATCACTCAAGAAAGGTTATATTTGGTAAGTATAATTATCCAAACCCCAGCCACGATTCAACCGCTCATTATTACACTGGAAACTCAGTAGGCGAAGCTGTTGCTGCCTCAATGTCTGTACCTCCATTTTATAGTCCATATCCTGTCAGTAATAAACAAACAGGAAGAACTGATTATTATATTGATGGTGAAATAAGAGAAACACTCTCAACGCATGTTGCAGTTGATAATGGCTGCAAGTTCATTATTTCAAGCTGGACACACACTCCATATCATTATCATGATGAAATCGGATCTTTAATAAATTACGGTCTTCCTGCGATCGCCATGCAATCTATATATCTTCTGATACAGAAAAAGATTATTGCGAGTCGTGCAAAAAGGAAAACCGCAGAGGATATCATTGATACTGTTAACGATTATCTTAAGACAAATCGATTTGATGAAGTTCATAGAAAAAAATTAATCAGTATCCTTGAGAGAAAATTAAATTTTAAAAAGGATATTCATTTAATAGATATATATCCTGATCACGAGCATTATAATATCTTTTTTAGAAATAGTTTTAGCCTTAATCCTAATAAAACTTCCGAATTGGTTTCGCTTGGCTATAAGCGAACCATGGACATTTTCAATAATCACGAATGGGAAGAATAATACTTTTATCCTACTTTTTCCTTTCTAGTGCGTACGCACTAGTACCTGAAAACATCTTTCAGAATGACCATGATGTCCTTGAGAAAATTCTGGCAAATCATACTATAACGAGACCCTATTTCGAAAAACTTCCGTCAAAAGATAAATTTGATCTTATAAAGAAAGACCCTAGAAACCTAATTCTTGATGATTTTTTTGTCCCAAACTATTTTGAAAAAAGAGTTCATTTTTGGTTCAATGTCTATACACAATATCCTTCGACATCAGTTGTTCTTCACGATACGAAGGATCTTAATATTGTTTACAATGTAATCGACTTCTCAGAGCTTCAAAATTCAATAATAAATAAGCACACGACCTACTCTCTTCAGGTTCACTACACCAAAGAAAGAATTAAACGTTATCGAGAGGCCTTTGTTAATTTATCCAAAGGTAAAAAGAAAGACGAATTACAAATCAGTATTTTAAAATCCCTTGATAGGGCCGGGTACCAGTTCCCAAGCAGAAAGAAACGAAAGAGGTTCTTTCTAAATCTTTCCAAAAATATAAGAGCACAAACTGGACAAAAAGATCACATATTACAAGGGTATAAAAACTATCTTACCTATAAAGATGTGATCCATCGCTACTTTAAGGTCATTGGAATTCCTAAAGAGTTGCTCGCTATTCCTTTTCTTGAAAGCAGCTTTAACACTAAGGCCACATCAAAAGTCGGTGCCACTGGTATCTGGCAATTCATGCCATTTATTGGCAAATTATTTCTTCCCGTCGGTAAGAATCATGATGCTAGAGACAACCCTGTTATTGCGACACTTGGCGCCCTCCATTTACTGAAGCAAAATAAGCAAATACTAAAGAGATGGGACCTAGCTGTTACTGCTTACAACAGTGGAACAAAACATATCGTTCGTGCTCGACGGAAATTTAAAAAGAAAGATATGTCTCTTGAGTATATGTTGCGCCATTATAGGCATCCACATATTGGATTCGCCTCAAGCAATTTTTACAGTAGCTTTCTGGCCCTTGTACATGCCCTGGCCTATAAGAAAGAGCTATTAGGTATACAAGAAGATAATGAAGCTGATCTCACCTTTAATTCACCAATAGAGCTCTATGTAACGAAATGTTCTTTTCGACCTAGCAAAATATATAAATTGCTAAAGAAGTCTAGTCCTGATTTTGATCTTTTAAATCAACACTTTAAAAGAAACAAATATAAATACAGCAGAGGAAGCGTTATTGTTTCTGATGTTAAACTAACACCTAGGAAGTACTTTCTTCTAAATGATAAACATCTTAGAAAAAACTATCCGAGAAATTTTAAAAGGTTAATTAAAGGTCAGAGTTGTTCAACTAAGTAAGTTTCAGTAGAACAAAATGTTTGAAGATAGTCTTTACTTCCATCAACATAATCAAGTCTTACGTTAACTATCCCTTGATAATCGCCTAGCAAGAAGACCTTGCTAGTAAGCTGAGTTTCTTCCTCAGAAAGTGATCCATTTTTTTCTAAGTAGAATCTATCCATTCCCATTGGTCCCTTAACAGACTCACCTGTATAGACCATTTTTTGGATACTCTTTTTAAGGTTGATTTGAATAAGACAACGTCCCTCCATTCCTTGCATATCATTGGCCTCTAGCAGGTTTACAATGAAGTCTTTACTTGGGAGCTCAAGTGATGTGCTGTTGTTACTCATTCCTACATAGATTGTTTCATCTAAGTGTTTAAATTCAAGATATCTTCTCATACCAAGTGGAACGATTGGCATCTTCATTTCATAAAGATTAGAAGCCAACTGAACAGCATTCTCTTTCCTATTAAAGTAGCCAATTTTATCTTGTGCTATTGTTAACTCATTAGGATTAGAAGCAAGTATCGTTCTTTCTAATACTGAAAATTTCTTCGTTACTGATTCATCTAATAAGAGTGCTTCAAATTGAACTTCATCTTCAACAATATGAACAATTTTCTCTGAGTACTCACTATCAATTGTTCTCACTTTTAATAATGTATTCCCAGGATAAACTCCTACAAAAAGTACAAATCTAACGTCAGAGTCTTTTGTAATAAGGTTGAAATTATCATCCATTTCAAACTTCGCTTCATATTCTGAATCAATCTCTAATGAATGAATACCCTTGTCCCTATCTACGAGTAAAAATCCACCCTGCCCCGAGAGTTCCTGAGAGTTTAAAAAATCAACCATAGATGATTGAGTAATGGCCGGAATAGTGACCTCTATAGTTCCTGGCTCTAAGACCAGATCAGAGTTTGTCCTCATATATCCACGCTTGAGAAGTGTTGCTCTTTTTACACCTCTAGGGCTGGCTAACTCTTCTTCAAAAGTAATATGACCATTATTATGATCACTAAATCTTTCATTTCCATCGTGGGCCGATGCTAACTCAAATGAGTTTATATTTCCTAAAGACTTTGAACCGAGTTCAACTTCATAGGCCGTATAGATAGTTTTAGAGTAGCCACTAGTTTGAGTATTCATTTTCTTAACTGCAGACTTTTTCTTTTTAATAAGGTCTATTATTTTTGAGTACTCATTTTTTCTTTTATTATGAGTACTCACACTTTTAGTCAGCATCGCCATTTTTGGTGAAATGCCCATTTCTCTATTTACAACATCCATTACATTTTTCGAGATTATTGGCTTTTGAAATTGTGCTGCGTCCGGAACTGAATTTATTTTTTTATTCTCTTCAGCAAGTACGACGTCAAACTTGAGAGCTTCTTCCCTTTCTTCATCTCTCTTTATATAGATATCGTTTGCCAACTCGACAGAGTTTTCTGACTCACCACTTTTTGAGTAGTCATAAAACTCCATTTCAGTTGTAATTTGAGTATCCACTTTTTGACTAGCAACTGTTTGGACAAAATCCTCAATGTCCTTATTATTTTCTCGTTTTGCAATTCTTTGTATTTTTTCTATTTCTAATTGCTTTTGTTTCAGATCTTCTTTTTGAATTATATTTTGTTTTTCAAGAGTTGGTCCTTCTCCTTCATTTAGAGAAGCAAGTTTTCTGCTTAAATTTATTTTAGAGAAATAGTTTGTCCAACTTATCTTGTTATTTAGAACTTCATTATTAATTTTAAATCCATAATGGTTAATAAGTTCTTCGTTGTTAATTGGAGATTCATCACTACTATCAATAACAACTTTATTCAGCTCTTTAACTTTAAGTTCTTTTCTTTCGATTTTAACTTCTTCTATTTCAATTTCTTTATTGGTAGCAACAAGATATTTAATATTATTTTTTAAAGGCTTAGATTTCTGTTTTGTGATTTTAACTTTTTCTGCAGCAGGCCCAAAAGGCTTGATAGCGGGGTATCCACCGGTTTGATTTTTCTCTTTTTTTACAATTATCTTTTTTGTTTTTTCAAATTTAGAAACAAAAACTTTAGGTGTATTTTTGGAACCAACACCATAGGTGCTTACATAAAGCGCTGACGTTGCCAGAGAGGCAAGCATGCAAAGCGTGTAAATGTTTCTTAAGGTTCTGTTCATTAATTCTTTTTTTTAAAACGTTTTTAAGTACTTAACTCTATTCTCCCTTGTCTTTTAAAATTTTCAAGCAATGAGAACTTTCTTCCTCTATTTTGTGAGTGATCATTTGATTAGTCGTCATGGTTATGAAATTTTTTGGTAAAAAAAAGCCCCTGAGAATCAGAGGCCTATATTTTTTTGAATATTCATTCGTGAGTAGTCAGGCGAATTAACCCTTAAAAGAAGCCAATTGGACTCTCAAGTTAGCTCTTTCGACTTTTCTTCTATATTTAACAAGTTCATCGTCTGATAAAGACTCATTAGATAACATTTCTTCAGCTCGTGCCAGAGAGGCCTTTGCTCGTTCAACGTCAATTTCATGATTTTCTTCAGATGTATTTGATAAAATAATGACTTTGTTATCAAGAACTTTACACACACCCGCTGTTACAGAAAAATATCTATCAGGATCATCCTCTCCACCAAAAACAGTAACGATTCCTGTCTCAAGTTTAGATACGATATGTGTATGTCCCACAAGAACATTAATCTGACCCTTAACTGTTGGCACTAAAAGAGACTCACATGGAATCTCTTTAGCGATAACTTTTGAAGGTGTTAATATATCAATCGTGTAATTATTCATAAAGTTGCCTTTCTAGTTTTCAGCAGCAATTTCTTTCGCTCTTTCTCTAACCATTTCAAGGTTACCAACAAGATAGAAAGCTTGCTCAGGAAGATCATCAACCTCACCATTCAAGATGGCCTTGAATGAAGTAATTGTTTCTTCGATTGGAACGAATTGACCAGGAGTCCCTGTAAATTGCTCAGCAACGAAGAATGGTTGAGAAAGAAATTTTTGAACTTTTCTTGCTCTACCAACTAATAACTTATCTTCTTCTGAAAGCTCATCCATACCAAGGATAGCAATAATATCTTGAAGTTCTTTATATCTTTGAAGAATTTGCTGAACTCCCCTTGCAGTATCATAGTGATCATCACCAAGAATTGCTGGAGTAAGAATTGTTGAAGAAGATGTTAGTGGATCAACCGCTGGGTAAATTCCAAGTTCTGCAATTGGACGAGAAAGTTCTGTTGTCGCATCCAAGTGAGCAAATGTTGTAGCAGGTGCAGGGTCAGTATAATCATCGGCAGGAACGTAAACGGCCTGAATAGATGTAATTGAACCTTTTTGAGTTGAAGTAATACGCTCTTGCATAGCACCCATCTCAGTACCAAGTGTTGGTTGGTAACCAACGGCTGAAGGGATACGACCAAGAAGTGCAGACACTTCTGAACCAGCTTGAGTAAATCTAAAAATATTATCTACGAAGAAAAGAACGTCTTGCCCTTCTTCATCTCTAAAATATTCAGCAACAGAAAGACCTGTCAGAGCAACTCTTGCTCTCGCCCCTGGAGGCTCATTCATCTGACCATAAACAAGTGCAGTTTTTTCGATAACTCCTGATTCCTTCATTTCAAAGAAAAGGTCGTTACCTTCACGTGTTCTTTCACCAACACCAGCGAAGACTGAGAAACCACCGTGTTGAGTAGCAATGTTGTTAATTAGCTCCATAATAAGAACTGTTTTACCAACACCGGCCCCACCGAAAAGACCAATCTTTCCACCTTTCAAATATGGTGCAAGAAGATCAATAACTTTAATACCTGTATAGAATGGCTCTAGCTTTGTTGACTGGTCTTCAAACGTAGGTGGCTCTCTATGGATTCCATAAGTTTTCTTTGCCCCTACAGGACCGGCATCATCAACTGGCTCACCAATAACATTGATAATTCTCCCAAGAACTTCTCTACCAACTGGCGCTTGAATCGCTGCTCCAGTATCAGTAACTTTTAGTCCACGAGACAAACCTTCAGTCGCATCCATTGCAATTGTTCTTACAACGTTATCACCAAGGTGTTGGGATACTTCTAGAGTTAGGTTATCTTCATTCTTGTCGATAACTTTGTTTGTAACAGTAATGGCATTGTTAATGGCAGGAAGTTGACCGCTTGGAAATTCCACGTCAACAACTGGTCCCATAACTTGTTTGATTACTCCTGTATGAGAAGACATATCATAGCTCCTTAAGCTTTTAGCGACTCAGCACCAGAAACAACTTCAATAAGTTCAGTTGTAATGGCCGCTTGTCTTAATTTGTTCATTTTTAATGTTTGTGATCTGATTGCATCTTTACAATTTCTAACCGCACTATCCATTGAAGACATTCTTGACCCATGCTCAGCTGCTTGTGCATCTAAATGGCTTGTCCAAAGAGTCGTAACAAATGACTCTGGGATCAATGTATCAAGGATTTCTTTAGGGTTTGGATCGTACTTAAAATCGAAAGGAAATTTTTCCTGCAACATATTTTTTTCTTCCTCGGCCAAAGACATTGGAAGAAGTTGAGTTACTGCTGGAGTAAACTCAATTGCAGAAGCA
>JAGSHI010000205.1 GCA_023954635.1 Bacteriovoracaceae bacterium | reverse complement strand
AGCATTGAGTACGCTCGTAAAATTTAAAGACCATCATCTCGTAAAACTCCCAAATGATATTTCACTAAAACAGGCTTCATTATTTGAAGTTGCCTCTATTGGTTACCAAGCCGCTAATTTAATAAAAATAATGGAGTGTGAATGTGATCCCATTGTACAGTCTTCTGCAAAAGAAATTTTAATATGTGGAGCTGGTCCAGTTGGTCTCTTTTGTGCTTTAGCAGCAGAAAAGATTGGTTATAAAGTCACCTTACTCGAAAAAGTTTCCTCTCGAGCTAAAAAGGCAGCAGACTTAGGATTTAAGTGCTTACTTCTTCCGCAAGTTTTGATGTCAAAAGATCATCATCATAAGTTTAATTTCATCATTGATGCGACCGGGGATGTTCATGGGCAAGGTGCTTTTAGATATGCTCCTATGCTAGGAAGTTTTCGATTCAAGATGGTAGTCGTTGGAAAATATCTCACCAATCCAAAGTTTGAGTTCTCTATTTTAAATAATATGGGAGCTTCACTATCATTTATGAGAGGAACACCCATTTCAGCGCTACAATCTGTTGTCGATGAATGGAAAGAAGATATAGTAAAGTGGGAACCTCATCTTATAACTCACGAGTATGAGTTCGATGAGGTGGAGAAAGCTTACGAAACAACTAGTGACTTGAACTCAACTTGTAAAATTATGATCAAAGTTCAAGATTAAGCTACTTTTTTCATTTCCTTTTGTAATTGTTTTTCAACTTTCCCTACAAAACTATTAAAAATATCTTTTACTTCACCTTCAGGATTCAATCCGATTAAGTCTTCGTACTTAACAAAAATATAAAATGATTTTCCATCACTTGCTTTGATATTATCGTAATTTCCATAATCCCTTAGAACACTCGAATTTAAAGTAAAGTTAGCTTCTTTTTCTTGGATCTCTCTATCTTCAAAATCAACTTCACTGAAGGCTTTAATAATCTCATGAAAACCTGTATCTAAATTTTGATGAAATGGTTGCAAATTCATTGAAACATACATCACCTGACTATTTAAGGCCTTCGTTATGTCAGAGAGCGAACTCACTTTTATAACAAGTCCAGACTCACTAGCTTGATTTAAGTGAAATGTTGTTTTTGTTAAAGGTGAATTATCAAAGCTTACTGATACAGGAATATCTAATCCTACTCGAAAACTTCTTTGAGGAACAAAGTCTGTAATCAGTTTTCTTCTAACAAAAGAGGCAAACGTATCCTTTTCCATCCACCTCATTGAACTTAAAGTTATATAAGGTCCACTTTCATTATGAGTAGAGACTAAGATTTCATCTTCACGATCAAACCAAGTCATACGAATTCTTGGATCGAGATAACTTTCATATAAATCATACATAGAAGACTTAAGTGTTTTACGCTTATTTTTTAACCATATGGTTTTCTTTTTTAATTTTTCCAGCTCCCTAGAAAGAGCAACTAGCTTTTGCTTATGAGTTTCTGAATCGGCCTTAACTTGCTTTTTTACAAAGTCACAAGATGGTTTCCAATTCGCCCAATGAAAATTGATATACCCATTTGGTGTCAGATTTAAAGAATGATCAAAAGGTGCTTCACTCAGATAATTTGCCAATCCTGATGTGGCCGATCTTTTACCCATTTCTATCCCCTAGCTATTTTTAAATCAAAAGACTCAATTAAAAGTTTAAAGACTTGGGAGTCAAACTAAAGGAAATCTCTGATAAACATAACTAAGTCTCGTCATATCCGTACCTTACCCTAAAAATTAACTACTTTTTATTTATCAGTCAAAATACCGAATTTTGCCAACCTAACAGGGCAAAATGCTCTAACCTATTAAAATCCCGATTCAGTATTTAAAATAAGAAGACAACAGTGTGGAAAAGCAGGATGAGTATGGATAAGGCCTTTAATGCTATTGCTCAAAATTCGCTAGGGTATCAATTAACACCTATTTCAATTAGGGAGCTGCTTTATATTGATTCAGCTCCTGAGACGATTTATGGCCTCGAAAACGGGCTCTACAGGCCTCTTATTGCTGCCAATAAGAAAATTAATAAAGACATATTAAAACAGCTTATCTCTGCAGGGCATGTACGATTATTTGTTGATAGAAAAAAGCGCCATCTCCTTATAGACATGATCCAAGAAAAATTAACAAAGGTTACACGCTCTTTATCTATTGGTGATCCAGTGGAGAACGGCCGCTCTCAAATGAATTTACTCACTGTTCATTTCGAGTATGTTTATGGAAATATTACTGACGATGATATTTTGAATAAACACTTTCAATTCTCAAAAAATCTATGTTCATTCTTACTTGCTAACTCAGAGAAGCTAGAAAAACTTTATCTTGAATATAGAAAACAAAAACATCACTTTATTTTCTCTCAACCCCTTCTTGCCTCTCTCTTACTACTAGGAGTTTTAAAAAATACTCGTGTCTTCTCAGCTAAGGAAATGGAGTTACTTTTTCTAACTAGTTATTTTAAAGATATTGGTATGTCATCCATTCCGGTCGAAAAGTATGATGATGAAAATCTGTCTAAAGAGGACAAGAAACGCTTGGTCAATCATGCTGAAACTAGTGTTGAAATACTTGAAGGAAGAGTGCCCCTATCTCCTAGTCACATGGAAATAATTAAAAACCATCACGCATTTAGCCTTCTCAACAAAGAACTTAATCACGATATAGAAATTGATACTCCTCAAGGCGATGACAATATTGATAGACCTGTTCTAGTTGGGTCAGAAACAGTTCTTATTTGCTCAATGGATATCATTGCTGCCATGGTTACACCAAGGCCATGGAGGGAGGCTGAGAACCTTTTTAAAGTTTTAGACCTGGTCAGAGTTCTAATATCCGATGATTTCTCTGGAGAATTTAAAACTATTGTTAGCTACTTTAAAAACTTCAAAAAGAAATAACCGCGCCTTTTGCTCACTCTAAAATATCCAAAAGAAAGAACTTTTTACTTTTCAATCGGTTACGCGATTGCAACAATTTATAAAAGTCCTGCTTTTGCAAAGGAATGCAAAACGCAATTATTGGGCCCAAGTTTCCAGGGAGGGATAACATGGCACAACTTCAAGTAAGTCCCCTTACAGGTATTATTGAGGAAGATCAGGTCGTATGCGATTTTGGTGAGCACGAGGGCAAGTCAATTCTCGAAATTGCTGACACTTTACCTGATTTCTACGAATTCCTAATTCTTGAAAAAGAAGAAGGGAGGACAACAATCAGACGCACGAAAGACAAAACATTTCGTCTTTACGTGAGTAGGACCCTGAATTAAAAAAAAGGCACTTTATGTGCCTTTTTTTTTGCTTAAAATGTAGCTTTATTCGTTAGGACTACTTGTGATGCGGACAAAGATACTGAGCATAACTAGCATAAGTTTTATCTTTACCAATTAAATCTGAATAACACTTCCCCGGTGTAGCATCTTGAGACCTTGAACAAATTTTGAATCTACTCATATCTTCAGAGTCACGTCCCATTTTTTCTTCAATTGCTTTCATACATTCAATAGGCTGAAGGTTTTTCGCAGCAGAGCAAAGTATTGCAGTCTTTACAGAGTCTGCCCCAAATTCTTTTTGAGCTAATTTAAAACATTTTTGAGGCATATTATTTACAGCTCCAGTACATGTAATCATTCCGACAGCTGACTTTTCTTTGTATTCACTCTTCATTGTTTTATAACAAAGAAATGGAGCAGAGGAAGTTGCCGTTTTACAGAGGTCAAATGCCAATGAACCTACATCTTTGTAATTAGATTGAAACTTCAAGAAACAATTTTTCCTTGAAATACTGTCAACCACTTGTCCATTAGGCCCAACAATCGCCTGATTCTTTCCGCCTGGTTTATAGTATCCAGTGGCATTGATATACATGACCCTCGACCTTAAAGAAGTTTCGTCATCATCTGTTGTATCTACAACAATAATTTTAAACTCAGGAATAAAGGCCCTCGAAATTTCTTCATCAGGAGTTTCAAAACCAATGGCAATTTTAAAGTGACTTCCAGGAATGACGTCGTTTTCCGGATCAATCATTTTTCCTCTATAGTTAAAGAGAATAACCCTGCATCCTTCTAAACCTTTCGGACATTTGAATCTATCCTTTGCACTAACCTTAAGCTTTGATTCAACCATATTATGTTCTTCAAGAGACATCGTTAGAGGTTTAATTTCTGCTCTTGGACTTGGATAATAATAAAAGGCAGAAAGATTATCTCTTTTTGGAATATCAGACTCTGGGTTTTGTTCCCATGCTCTCATATCAGTAAGCCAAGTTCTTAAACTCTCCTTAACATTGTAGAGT
>JAGSHI010000178.1 GCA_023954635.1 Bacteriovoracaceae bacterium | reverse complement strand
ATTCTTTTAACTGATCAGATACTTTCCACATATCTAACCACCAATGTTCTGTTTCTTTTAAAACAGGAGTCGATTTACTGACGGTACTCTTTGGATTTTGAAGTTCCTTTGGATCGTATTGTGAACCACAAACATCACACTCTTCACTATAAGCTTTTTCATTTTCACAGTTTGAATTTGGACAAGTTCCAAAAACATATCTATCAGGAAGAAACATAGATAGTTCAGTATCAAACCATTGCTCAGATGACTTTTTTTCCAACATATTATTGTCATAGAGCTTTCTCAAAAACTCTTGGCAAAATGACTTATGGGCCTCTATATTCTCTTCCCGTGAGGTGCCAGTATAGGTATCAAGGGATATAGAATAAGCATTCATAGTTTCGGTTTGTTTAGAGTGGATCTCATCAATAAACTGCTTCGTGTTTACTCCTAAGGTTTTAGCTGCAACCTCTGAAGTTGATCCATGGTCGTCTGTTCCACAGACAAATAATACATTCTCTTTATTTATTAAAAGCCTTAACCATCTGGCATAAATGTCGGCAGGGACATGCGCACCCGCGAGATGTCCTATATGAAGAGGACCATTTGCGTAAGGCATCCCTGCTGTTACAACAGCTTTCTTTGGTCTTTTTAATCGACTGAATACAGTTTTAACTTCTTCTTGAAGTGTCTGAAGTTCGTTTTCGCTCATTGTTAAAGATCCTTAAGTAATAAGAGACTTGTTAATATAGCTAATAATTCACTTATTTTCTATGGTTTTGACTCTCAATTCTTAGAAGACTTACATGTTCCAATCTCTTTAGGTGTAAGGAAAGCAGAGTCTTTAAACTTCTGACCAGTCTTTGGATGTTTTAGAGATCTCTTAAGGGCCAAGTCAAATAGGAGGGGATTGTATTCATAAATCTCATTTAAATGCTTACGCTCTTTTTTAGTAATATAACCCATGTCTTCAAATTGTCCTGTTCGGTAAAGAATATTAATGGCAGGTAGTGGGTAATCAGAACCATTAACGATTCTGTGGTGATATTCAGGATGAGCTAATAGTGTATCAATAGCTTTCCCAACTCTTGTATGGATAGTTACTCCAGAGATTTCACCAAACAAGTTCTTTTCATACTTCTTCTCTTTAAACAATTTCCAAAAGAGTTCAAAGCAAAAAACTTCCTTGTTGTTATCCGTGAAGTCTGTACATTCTCCTAAGCTTGCTAAGTGGGCCATTATTACATTTACTCCCATGTCTAAGGGTCGCTTTAAGAGAAGCGGATTTGCTAGTTTTTGAAATTCTTCTCCTTCAACAGCTTTCTCATGACCGGTATGAGTGAGAATGACCATGTTGTATTTTTTTACCATATTATAGAACGGGATAAGCTTCTCACTACTCGGATCTATCCTCATAGCATTGGGAAGCCATTTGATATGTTTTGCGCCTTTCTTGGCCCACTTTTCAAGTTCCGTAAGCGCATCCGGTCTCTCTGGGTGAACAGAGATCACGGGAATAATTTGATCGGGATACTTATCCTTCATTGCAAAAACATATTCATTAGGAATATAGAATGAACTTTTATCTTTATTAATAGTTCCATCTACGTTGTAGTGGTGATCAAATGCAAATAAATGAAGCTTTCCATACCTTGGGTCTACACTTGCAAGTCTAGTCAGTCTGTCCATGTATTGTTGATCAGCATTGTCTATGTCATCAATACCTGAGGCGGACATATAAACTTTATATTGAAGATATTTATAAGGGTGGGCCATTGATTGCATTTCTGGATTGACCCAATTATTTGTTCCATGTGTACCTAGTCCCACAGCATGGACGTGGAAGTCTTCAAGACAATCGTTATCAATTCCCTTAAAGATATCATCAAGAAATGATTTAGTTTCAGCGCTCATTTTCTTGTTCATTTGCTCTGGCTCATAATCAAATGAACCACCGATAGGAGTTACAATTGCTGAGCAAGAAGAGAGAATAATAAGCGAAATGCAAAATAATATTTGTTTGTTCATGTTGAGCTCCATCAATACAATATATTACTTTGAATTGATAAGAGGTGAATGGGACGGAGCGCATCTCGATAAAGACAAAAGATTAATTTTTTTCTTTAATTATAAAAGCCTCGAGATATCGTATTTTTTATCTATCCATTCTCCAATACAATTACCGTCAACTAAATAATGGGCAAAATGCATATGAAGGCATCTAACTCTAGAGTAGTCTGACAGGCCTCCAACACCTTTCGTTTTTAGTGCTTCAATATAGACAGGAGATACATCTTCTAACTGGGAATCTGCTTCAATGTAATTCATGCGAAGTTTAATATATCTTTTATGGTCAGAAATAAGTTTTTCTTTTAAATCTATGTCATTGGGAATGAGCTCATTTTCAAGAGTCTTAATTAATCCTGATGATTCAATCTTATCGATTTCTTTTTTTATAATAGGATCGGTAAGCCAAAATAAATTTGGAAATGGTTTTCCTCTTACTATTGGTGAAACTCTAATAACAATTGGTCTTTGATCTTTTCCACGTACTGAAATTTCGCAGACTCCATCAGGTTTTCTACCAAGTTGTTCTGAAATAATTTCTAAATCTTGAGTTGTTACTTTCACAAAAGATCTAGTATCTAAATTCCAGAAGGAAAGCAAATGATTGGCTGTTTTGTTCGATGCGTTGTTCGCTTTGTGAATAGCGAATTCACTATTATGATGTTACAAGAAACAAATCTAACATACTTTTTGAAGGCTCTATTATGACAGTACGTGTACGTTTTGCCCCTAGTCCAACAGGTCAGCTCCATATCGGAGGAGCTCGGACGGCTCTTTATTGTTACCTTTATGCTCGTGCAACTGGAGGGTCATTCATTCTTAGAATTGAAGATACTGATCAGGAACGAAGTAAAAAAGAATACGAAGTTGCTCAAATTGAAGACTTGAAATGGTTTGGTCTTGATTATGATGAAGGGCCAGATAAAGACGGTGGTTTTGGACCTTACCGGCAAAGTGAAAGACGTGAAATTTATAATAAATATGCTTGGGAATTAGTTGAAAATGGAAAAGCCTATCCATGTTTTCTTACTCAAGATGAATTAGATGAGTTAACAGCAAAAGCAGAGTCCGAAAAAATAGCGCCTCATACCTATCATGGTAAATATAAAGACTTACCTGCTGATGAGGCCAAAAAGAAAATTGATGCCGGCGAAGAATATGTCATTCGTTTTAAGAACCCTGGAAAAAAATGGACATTTAAGGATCTCGTAAGAGGTGAGGTAACTTTTCCCGAAGATATGGTTGGAGACTTTGTCATTATTAGATCTAACGGACTTCCGGTTTATAACTTCTGTTGTGTTATAGATGATCACCTCATGAAAATATCTCATGTTATCAGAGCTGAGGACCATTTAAACAATACTGTTAGACAGCTAATGGTGTATGAAGCTATCGGAGCTGACGTTCCTGAATTTGCTCATTGTTCGCTCTTAGTTGGAGAAGATAGACAAAAACTTTCTAAAAGACACGGAGCTACTTCTGTCACTCAATATCGTAATGAGCATTATTTACCGCAGGCCCTTATTAATTATCTTTGCTTACTTGGTTGGTCCCATCCTGAAGAAAAAGATATTTTTGATATTAATCAATTAGGGGAAGAGTTTGATTTAAGTCGATTTTCTAAATCACCGGCCCTCTATGATATTAAAAAATTAAACTACTTCAATGAACAACATTTAAGGGCCCTCCCTGTTGAGGAACAAGTCCAATGGTTAGAAAAAGGACTTTCAAAAGGAAGTAAGTATTACGATCAGTCTGATGAATGGAAAAAAACTTTTGCCACTCTTTTTATAGAAAAAATTCAACTAGTTTCTGAAATTGAAGGGAAACTTCCTCTTGTCTTTAGTGCTGATGTGTCTGGAGATGAAGACTATAAGGAAACTTTAGGTTGGGAGACAACTCCTTCAATTGCTAAATATCTAAAAGAAGAGTTAGGAAAAATAACTGAAGGCTCTCCTAGTATTGAAAAAGTAACTGAATGGATGAACTATTTGAAAAAAGAATTAAAGATAAAAGGGAAACCACTGTTTATGGGTACGAGGGTAGTACTTACTGGCCAAAATCACGGTCCGGATCTTAAGACATTAGTTAGTCTAACTCCAGTTGATGTTCTTTTGGCCAGATGTGAAAAAGCTTTAGTTTAACGGAACCATAACCATACCCTTATTCAAGGCTATTTCTCTTGAAAAAGGAAGAACAGTATTTAAGTTAAAGCGAGCACCTTCTAAGTTGCACCCTATAACTTTAGCGTCTTTCATATTTGCATCACAAAGGTCCGCTTCTCTCATATTACAGTTGATAAACTTTAGCCCTGAAAGGTTTGACCAACGAAAGTCTGTTTTCTCAAGCTTACATTTTTCAAGTTCAGAGTTTTGAAGAGTTGCACATTGGAAATTACTCTGTGTTAGGTTGCTATCTACTAATGAATTATTTGAAAAATTAATCCACTCTAAGTTTGACTTAGAAAGATTAGAGCTCGCTATCGTTGAGTTACTTATCTTTCCTTTTTTAAAGGATGATGAATTTAAGTTTGAATCAATAATTTTGAGACCTGGGATGTCAGCTAAATCAAAGTTTGACTTAAGTATCTTAGAGTTTTTTATAGATTTGAGTGTTGTTGTCTCTGAGAAGTCTTGGTCCTTAAGGTCCATATTTGCCAGAATCTTTCTGTCTTTGTGCATTAGCCCATCCTTGTTTTATGCATTAAATTTTAGAGACGATATAATACACCTTTTTTATTGACTATACAGTCGCTATGCAGTGAACGCATAGCGCGTATGGCCATAAGATTACTTTCGTGGAGTTTTTTATTTTTTTAGAGAGTCGTGACCTGAGAAATTTAAAATGGCCGAACCAATAAAATTTCCATATTTCTGTTCAAGTACTGTTAAGTTCTCTCTAACGAATGGGCAATGATGTGGAAGACCTGTCTTTTGTTCAAGAATATCAATTTGGTTAAGGACTTTCTTTAATAGTGAAGGAGTTCTTAGTTTTGAACAATTGGTACCTTCATCCCATGAGTGGTCAATGTAATCATTAAAGTCTACTTTCTTGTTAACAACCCATTGGTCATCAATACATTTGATATAAGGACCAAAACCCTCATCTCCAGTTAGGATATCAGGTCTTTTGGAAAGCATGTCATTCCAAAATCTCATACCATTGAAATTTGCAGCGAGGTCTCCTTGAGAGTAAATACCAGTTGTCTTGGCCCCGAGAAAAATTCTTTCAGATCTATGTCCAAATTGAAGAACGTGGTTTAGGGATTTTCCTTCAAGGTAAAACTTCTCAAAGTATCGAAAACCTCTTCCGAAGAAGTGCTCAAATTTATCTGTTCCAATATGAACATTTCTCATTTTAACGATATAAGCAGCAGAGTTTTTATAGAGTCTTTTAACTGCAGCAATAGAAAAGGCTTCATACCACTTGAAGTCTCTGTAAACACCATCATCGAATTTGGTTTGAATTTTTTCGATATCTTTACTCTTAAGAATGTAGGGGACAAACTTCCCGCTGTAATGATTCTTAAAGAATTTTCTCATCTCTTTGTATAACCTTTTCTCTTCGCAGCTTTTAGACTTCTTGTTTGCTTTTGACACGGCCACTTCGAAGTACTCGTTGGCCTTATCATTGATAACTTTTGAAGCATCTTTGATTTTCCAATTATGACGATTGGTAAAACTGTCGACCTCAGAAGCATTAACGGTAAAAGTTGAGAATAGGATGCAGATAAGAATTGTAGTAAATTTCATTTATTGGCCCGGTAAAATTGCATGTTCCTTGAAATAACAACCATGGAACATTAAGTCATCTACTTATTTGAAATCACTAGAGTTTATATGTCTAGTAATTCCTATTACTCAAGTTTTATCTAAGTACCTGAAAGTAAAGAATATGGCACTTATGTATGGCAGCCAAAATTAAATATAATTTATTTTCTTGAAAAAAAATACAATTTTTCCGCATAGGATGGTTAGCTAAACTCCTGTAATCTCATAAATAGCTTTATTAAATTACTAGTTACTTAGAACCATCGATGAAGATGTGGTCAATGTATTGAAATAACTCATT
>JAGSHI010000143.1 GCA_023954635.1 Bacteriovoracaceae bacterium | reverse complement strand
ATTCTTTTAAGTTACGACCATCACAATACTCCATGGCCACGAAGAGCTGATCATTGTGCATACCATAGTCATAAGTTTGGATAATATTTGGATGGAGAAGCGCAAAGGTTAATTTAACTTCATCCATAAACATAGTCTTAAAAGACTCGTCTTTTGAGAACTGAGGTTGAACCATTTTAATTGCAACGACTTTTGAAGCTTGTTCACCTAGAAACTTTGCACGGCAAATCTTTGCCATACCACCATCAACAAGGTGATCTAAAATTAAATACTTTCCAAACCGTTCGCGTTTTTCATCAGTCATATGACGTGAGTCTCCTTACGATACTTATCGGACTGTTTTCATAATTCTGTAGTCTATTTGAAAAAATTTACAAAAAGACTAGAGATAATAATTTTGGGGACTTAACTAGAGAACAGGTACTTCTGTGAAGCCTGGAAGCCTAACCAAGATCTTCTCTCGGTTACTAATTTCACCTCTATAGCAAAGCCCAGAAGTTTCATAAAGTTGAAGTGATAATTCTTCCACATCAGGATGATTTAGGAGATGTTTTTCAAAATCTCTTAAGACTATTTTTTGAAAACCACTTCTTTTAGCGTCATTTTCAACCATTTTTTTACTAACTTTCTTACTATCTAGCGAATAATCGAGCATTAGGTAAAAGTCAGTACATGATGCGAGCAGTTTCTTTTCACTATTTGAGAACCAATCATAAAATGGAGAATCACTATCAACTTTTGTTAGCATCATGTCGTAAAGCATCGTAACTTCGTGATACCAAGTGTATCGATCAAATTTTAAACTCTTGCTCCACTTACTATTTTGAAAATGTCCTCCCCTCAAATAAAAATCACCCTTTTTGGTAAAATTTTTAGAGAGATTAGAGCAGGAAGCAAGACTGAATATGAGAAATATTAAGCTGAAAGATTTAAGCATTTTTATTCTCGATTAATAAGTTTACCCAACCAAGTATAGACATCTTCAAAAAGTTTGTCTCTACCAACTTCATTAAAAAGATCATGTTTTGCATGGGGATATGTCAGTAATGTGGATGTTTCCTTTGGCATACTTTTATAAAAAAGTTTCGTCGCTTCGACATCACAAAGAGGATCTCTTTCCCCAAGTAAAACTAAGGTCGGAAGGTCTAAAAAGTAAGAAGAAGTTCTAAGAGCATGAGAGTTTTTAAGGATTTCTTTATAAAGTCCGGCACTTATTTGCTGTATAACGAGAGGATCTGCATTAAACTCTCCAGCCTTTCGAATATCTGCCCCAATTTGATAGCCATCGATATCATATGGCAGGCGTAATTTAGAAAGCGAGTCATGCCAATGGTCAAACAAAAAATCTGCCCATCTTGGAAGATCGATTTTCAATCGGATAGGGGGATTAGAGATAATCAAACCCCTCGGTGCAATCTGAGGAAAGTTATGTCTTTGTATAAGACTTAAGCAAACAAGTGCCCCCATCCCATGACCTAAGAGAACGACATTTTTGTCTAAGTTCTTCTCCTGATATTTCAAAAGTAGCTGCGCTAAATCTAAAGTGTATTCATCAAAATCTTTAACGAATCCCCTCGTACCACTTGATAGGCCATGCCCCTTCAGATCAAGCCAACTTGCTGAAAAATTTTCACCAAATCTCTCCTTTAAAAAGAAAGGGAGTTCTCTATGTCTAGCGTGATATTCGCCGAAATCATGAACAATTACGAGATGAATATTTTTTTGATTTTCAATTGGAAAACTTTCAGATTGAAGCCTTCTATAATAGATGGTTTCTTCACCCTGTTGAGAAGGAAAATGTCCAACAATTGTTTGGCCATGCTCACTGTCGTCAATGACTTTTTCTTTATCCATTAATTGCTTTCTAGATAATTATTTATGGCACCTCTAGCGTCCTCACCTATTCCATCAAAACGAAGTGAAAATCCGCTATTTCCGTCTAAGATTCTTACGATTTTTCCAGAAGCAACAAAACAGTATTCACTATTTTCTGGGTGAACATTCATTGTCACCTCATCGTTAATCTTCCCTGGGAAATTTGAAACAAGAACTTGCATACCACCAACGGAAATGTCTCTACAAACTCCTTCGTAGAGCTGAGACTGATCATGAAAATACATATTCGCAACAAATGGTTTTCTCACATGGGCCCTACGATCATCTTCTTTGACCTCTACTGGAGTGCCTCCTGAAATTTTTGAATAAACCTCAAAGTCTGCAAGTAAAGACCAGTTCTCCATTCCTGTCGTAAAGATATAAGTCTTTTCATTGATTCTATTTTCTTCGAACAATCTTTTGAGCTGATCTAAACTAAAAGGTCCGTATTCTGCCCCTGACTCATTTGCATTTCTATCCATTCCCGTTTTGATATAGAAAACTCTTTCATTTTCACCAATAGAGTTTAGGTCAATAGTATTTTTTTCGATTGCAGGACTTCTATCCATTTCCATTGCTGGAGCTGGTTCAGGAGTTTCATCTTTCGATTCTCCACCGCCGAGAAGATGAGAAAGTTCACTTACTTCATGAAACTTAATCCAGTTTTCAAAACCTTTTGTCCAAATATAGCTATCAGAATTTAAAACTCCAGTTTCTAAGAAGTTAGCTAGCTCAGTTTCTTCAACTGGACCTTTGCGATCACTACCTTCAACATACCACCAATTTTTGGACATACCTTTCCCCTTGATTTATCTATCTCTTCTATTTTACCCCTCTCTAAAGTGGCATAAACCGAGGAAATTATTGCCTTTTGCCCCTATTCCCACCCTCTATAGTGAAACTTAAGTTTTATAGCCTAATTGCCGATTAGTTAGACGGATAAACATACGAAAAGGGTCGTATATGAAAAACTTGAATTTATTAATTATAGCCGTACTTTTAACAATCCTCAGTGGTTGTCCTAAAGCAGCCTTTAAGGCCAATGAGCAAAAGGACACAGGGGTCGCTAACCCCATTCAATTCAGCTCAAATTTAAGCTGTTCAAGTTTTACGTTGATAAGACCTCAGGTAGACTTTCTTTTTCTTTGGGATAATTCAACTTCAACGAATTTTATCAATCCTCAAACACAAGCTGCCCTAAATAACACAATTGATCTTATATCCGATCGTTTTGATTACCATATTATGATTTCACCACTTCTTGGAAGTGGTAACTCAAACTCAAGTCTTATTACTTATGATCCAAATGGATTAGGAGCTTCAGCTCTATCTATGAAAATTGATAGAAATCAAGCTGGAAATGCTCTTGCCAATCTACCAACAGTTCAAGGATCTTACGAAGCAGGTGTCGATAGAGCAGTTAATCTACTTTCAAGTAATATTTCTAACGGAGTTTTCAGGCAAGGCGCTTACACCATGATTGTGGTTATGAGTAACCAAGATGACAACTCTTGGGTTCAAGGAGCTTTCCCTACGTCATACGATAGAAATAATTATATCAATCAAAAGATTGCGGAACTTATGTGCCTAAGAGGAAACTATTCTGGAAGTTGTTCAGGGCAAAGTCTCAATAGTCTTCAAATGAGATTTTTCTCAATCGTTGCTCACTCAGAAGATTGCGGTGGATCGCAACCTCAGTTTGACGCCAATATTGTTTATAAGCAAATGAGTGAACTGGCCTACTCGGTTCCCTATACTAATGGAAATCCAGCTCCAAACTCATCGTCTTATCCATATGACAGTTATAATATCTGTAACGTTAGTAATTTCTCTACCATCTTTGATGGGATCAATAACTCTATTCAAGATCAGGTGATTAATCACCAATATGATTATTGGCCAGTAGCATCTTCTGGTGCTCCGGCCATTGATCCAAATCAAATCTCCGTTAGAAAAGGCGGCGTATCTCTAACTAAATTAACTGAGCCAGTTGGACCAGGGGCCAATGGTTATACTTTTACAAACTCTGTTCAAACTCAGAATACAAGGTACGCTCCAACCCCAGGTGAGCCCTATACTGGTTATATGGTTAAGCTTTATGGAAACGCCCGCGTGACCTATCCGGAGTGTTTACAAATTGAAACTCAAACACCAGTGGAGTTTTTTGGTTATGCTAATATGGTTAATAAACCATTTGAACCATCAATTACATTAACAATTGATGGTCAATCAATTCCAAATAGCTCAACTAATGGTTGGACTCTTATGAAGACTAATGGTGAACCAGCATACTTCTCGAGCTTTAACATCAAGGTTCAGTCTGCGACCAATGATGCTCAAGCATTTCCCGCTGAAAATAAATCGGGGTATTTCCTAAAACTTCATGGAAGTGCCGTTTACTCAAACGGTGCCATCGTCGACGTACAGTACCAACCCCAAAATTAGCAGCGCGTACAAATTGCAAAGCAATTTGACGTCTGCTTTACCGTTGTGTACTTCGGATGCATCAGCAGCGAAGTGCACGGGCGGAGACCAGCTTCGAATAATAAGATCCTCTATTCCATTTAATGACTCAGATTTAGAAAGATACTCCGCGCGCTTTAGTCCGCACTATCGTTTGGACGTCGCTTACGAATACACTAGAAAAAATCTCATCGAGATTTTTTACCTAGCGTATTTATTAGACTTATTTTTGGATTGATTAATTCGATTAATGGCGTTCATCATCTTGATGGCCGGGTAAGATTTCTTAAGTTTTGCGTAATCAACAATTGAAGTAAGCTTTCCACCTTCTCCAATAATAATATCCTCAGCAAAGCCAGCGGTGTTGGCGTCATTTAAATCTTCATCTGTAATAGGTAGATGCATTTCTTTAAATTCATTTAAAATGGCTGAGATATCAGCAGGATGCTTATCATTTTCAACTTTTGCTAAGATGAATTGATCTAGAATCGCCTTTAAGAAACGTTCACAATTATTTGAAATATTTAATTTTTTCTCATCAACTGTAATTCTTTGAGTGTTAAAGAAAACAAGAAGACTTCTAAAGCGATCTACACTTGCTACTTTAACAAGTCTTGGTAGACCATCTTCATCATCGGCAAGTTCAATAAAATGTTCATTTTTTAACATTTGAATGAATTCTTCATATTTCACTTCCTGAATATTAAAAATATCCATCATGTAAAATTTAAGTTTATTCATATGAATATCAACTTTTCCTTCTTCGATATGACCATGGGTCTTAAATACGAGGTAGAAAAGAGAAAGCATTTTAACCACGTCAGTATTGTTAAAGAACTTATACTCAGCATTTTCACCGTGTCCGGCAGAATTACTTTCAAGTTGTTTAACTTTATCGTTCGTCTTTCTAAGACGATCAGCGAGTGTATTAATAATTGTTTTAAACCAAGGATTAAGTCCTTCCATGGTTTTTTCAAAAGCATTAAATGAAATTTCAATGGCTTCAGTAGGCATTATCGCCGCGGCAGAACAACTTCTTTTACTTCCACCTTTTCTATCGAAGTAGGCCATCTCTCCAATAACTTCACCAGTTCTTAAAATCGCAATTTCAATAAACCCTTTCCCTTTAGGTTTATATAGTCTTACTTGTCCAGACTGAATAATATAAAGTGAGTCGGCAGAATCACCATCATCAAACAGCACCTCTGAAGGTGCGAATCTTTTAATTCCTGATTTTTTTTGAGCTGCTGCTTCTGCCATTCTAGATTCTCTCTACAATCTTTCTAGGATTAAGCTCAATGCTTCACCCCCACCTATACATATAGATGCCATACCATATTTTACACTATTTCTTTCCATAGCGTTCATAAGGGTAACAACTATCCGGGTACCAGAACAACCGATAGGATGGCCCAGGCTTACACCGCCTCCATAAATGTTGACCTTTTCTCTATCCAATTTTAGCTCTTCTATTGCGGCCATTGTCACAACTGCAAATGCTTCATTGATTTCAAAGAGACCAATATCCTCAATTTTTAGATCGGCTTTATCCAAGGACTTCTTCATCGCTTCAACCGGTGCCGTCGTAAACCAAGTTGGGTCCTGAGCATGACCTGCGTAAGAAACAATTTTAAATTTTGCTTTATTTTTAAATTCTTCTCCACCTAAAACTACGGCCGCCGCACCATCATTAATAGTTGAGGCATTTGCTGCAGTGATACTGCCATTTTTATCAAAGGCAGGACGAAGCTGAGGAATTTTTTCAAAATTTGCTTTAAAAGGACCTTCATCTGCTTCAACAACGGTATCGCCTTTACGTCCTTTGATTGTAACGGGAGTGATTTCGCTAGAGAAGATTCCCTCTTCTGCAGCTTTTTGAGCTCGCTTAAAAGATGAAATCGCAAACTCATCCTGCATTTCTCTCGTGAATTTATATTTTGTAGCACATTCTTCAGCACAATTTCCCATAGGTCTGTCTGAATACACATCCCATAGTCCATCCCATTGCATAGAATCTTTTAATTCTGTTGCACCAAACTTGGCTCCCATTCGACTTCCAGGAAGCAGATGCGGGGACTGAGACATATTTTCCATTCCACCGGCAACCACTAATTTATTATCACCAGCAGCAATACTTTGGGCTCCCATTAGAATAGTTTTCATTCCGGAGCCACAAACTTTATTAACTGTTGTGCAAGGTACTGAGTGAGGAAGCTCCGCGAAGATAGCCGCTTGTCTTGCTGGGGCCTGACCGGTTCCGGCCTGGACCACATGACCCATAAAAACTTCTTCGACTTCTTTTGCATCAATGCCAGTTTTTTCCAAAGCTCCACGTATGGCCGATGCCCCTAAACGCGATGCAGGTACTGAACTTAAACTTCCAAGAAAACTTCCAGATGGGGTTCTGCTTCCCCCTAAAATATAGACGCTCATAGTCGCTCCTCTAAATAATTTTGGAGCTATTTAAACAGAAAATAGGCTTTGTGTAACCTAGCAACGGGCCAGATGAAAATCCCTATCAAATGAGAATTTATCGAGACTGTTCACAACGATTTTAAAACAATCTGTGTGAACCTCTTCGTGAAACCTTGTAATAGGCTCTAGTCCTAAAACTTTATAGCGGCGCCACTTACGTCCCCAATAAAGAGCAATCTCCATAGACCTGATGCGCTCCACATCCTCTACAGGAATACGTCCCTTAATCTTTAGGAAGTTCTCGTTCATCTGAACAACTTCGAAAGTATTCGCACAGGCAGATCCCTCTAGTGTTACGAAAACTTTTGCTTTAACTCTTTCTATATCGACCATATGCATAATCACTTCCTTGTGCTGTTATAACTCTTAGTGTAAATTCCATCTTCAAAGTTTTGAACGAGGTAATAAATGCTTTCTAGGAAAGAACAGACACTTAGAGCAAATTTTTTTCCAAAAAAATGGACCGCAGAGGTCAAGAACCTACTTGAAGGGCTCTATAAACCCCAATGTGATGTGCGAGATCTTTATATCGAAGTTTATGCTGTCACCTACCCTAATGAAATTTTATTGGCTGTCAGTCTTCTCGACAAACTAAATGAAACCACTATTCCTGTAACTTATATGGCCAGCGCGGATATGGCAGATAAAGAGAATCCTGAGGATACTTTAAATCTTCTCGTAGATAGCATCGGTTTTTTCTTTGAAAACTTTTTTGCCCTTGATGAAAACCAAGACTTTGATGAATCAATCTACTTAGCAGATTGGCAAGAATCAAAAGTTAAGAATAAAGAATTTCATTACAAAATATCTAGAGAGAATATTGGACTGACACTTATGGCGGACGCTCTGTTAGACGAGTCCAATCACTAAAACAAATAAGCCTGCTCGCGTCGCCGCAACAGCAGGCCTATTTTATTATTTCTTTTTTAATATTTAAAAAATTCTATTCGTCGAATCCTGGCTTTGAAACAACAGAAGTTTCAGCGGCAATATCAGAATCATCATCATCAAAATCATCACTATCATCAAAGTCGTCAGTATCGATATTAAGTTCACCAAGGATATTATGGAATGATTTATCGTCCTTAAGATCCGAAAGAATACTTTCAATATGCTTTAGAGGATATTTACCAATAAGCTCTTCAACAAAGTCTTGAAGTTTTCCTTCCTCTAGAATTGATTGTTTTCTTTTAATCTCATTCCAGTTACCAATATAATGGTAACGGCAATAACCCATTGTTGTCGCTGGGTTTTCACAGTTCTTCTGATAACACTCATCAGTCTCTGGAACAAAAAACTCCATCGTACGAATCGCTTCAAAAATATCTGCTAATGGATTTGCTTCAGCAAGAGTTGATACCTCTTCAGCAATCTTAGACTTTATCGCTTTTTCTTCTTCTTTAGTTGGCTTCTTTGCTTTAGCTGTTTTTGCTTTTTTAGCAACCTTCTTAGTAGGAGCAGCCTTCGCTTCAACTTTTATTGGAGCCGCTTTTGTAGCTTTTTTTGCTACTTTTTTAGCAACTTTCTTTTTCGTCTGCTTCTTCGCAGAAGCAGTTTTAGCAACTTTCTTTTTCGCTACTTTTTTAGCTACTTTTTTCTTAGCTGCTTTTTTCTTAGCTGCTTTTTTCTTGGCTACTTTTTTAGCAACTTTCTTTTTCGTCTGCTTCTTCGCAGAAGCAGTCTTAGCTACTTTT
>JAGSHI010000218.1 GCA_023954635.1 Bacteriovoracaceae bacterium | reverse complement strand
GTTTCTTTGGTAAATAAAGCTCTATCTCATCGAGCAGGAACTTCATTCTTTGTGAGGTCTCTTCAAGGAGCATTATTTGGTCTTGAACGAGTTCATTTTTGTCTCTATTTTTCTTAAGAATATCTTCTACCATCAAGGCCTCAACCTCTAGGACATTCTCTTCAAGGTCGACTTCATCATCTTGAATATGCGAAAACTCTAGAAGAAGCTCTTCTAGAGGATCTTCATGTGGTAGTTCCTCAACAGGAAAGTTCTTACTTGCTGGAAACATTTCAAGAAGGTTGGTATCAATCAATTGTTCGCCTTTATTTTTCACTAATAATCCAAGTATTCAAAATTACAGATGCAGTATTCTCATGAATTATAATTGCATAGAATATGCCAGTTAAACTACTCTTTAAGTATCGTATTATCAATAGGTTATGTGCAAATTTTACACGGTCTCTGCCAGCATTATGATAGGTGACTAAAATATGGGCAATTATCTCCGCCTAAAACCAAAGACTTGCACTTGATAAAATAAGTTTATGAGTGAAAAAGTAAATTGCCTTAAATGCAAGTTCTATCAAAACACATGGGATCCAAAGTCTCCCAGAGGATGCAGCGTATTTCGCTTTAAAGGCCCTCAAATGCCCTCTATTGCCGTTAAAAAGGAGACAGGTCAAGACTGTTATGCCTATCAGCCAAATGGCCGCACAGTAAAAGAGAGTAAGAAAAAGGGTCTAGATTTGAACAGTGACGATCTCTGGTAACTCAAGTCCACGTTCAAGATAGGTTTTTCCACCTTTCTCAATCATTCCCCCACCCAGACAAATATCATTGACGTAGAAAACTATAGACTGCCTCAGTGTAATCGCCCGTTGAGGAGAATCAAACACAACATGAATCGAGCCGTTATCCATAGATTTAATAACACAATCCTGATCTTGCTGACGGTATCGAATTTTGGCCTTACATTTTAGAGGAAGTTCAAAGGCCATATCTTCTTCAACCCAAGAGAGCTCATTCGCCCAGAGTTCATCACGATACAGAGCTGGATGAAACTCTCCCCTTTCGACATAAACAGTATTGGTTTCAATATCCTTATCAACAACAAACCATGGCTCTCCAGGACCACCTAATCCAAGTCCTTTCCTTTGGCCGATTGTATAGAAGGCCGCTCCAGTGTGTTCACCAACAACCTCTCCATTGAGGTACTTAAAAGGACCATTTTCAAAGTTTATATAATTAGAAAGGAAGTTTCTAAAGTTCCTCTCCCCTATAAAACAAATCCCAGTACTATCTTTTTTATTTTTTGTAGAAAGATCATATTTTTCAGCAAGAGCACGTACTTCAGATTTAGGTAAATGACCTATAGGGAAAAGTACTTTTTTCAAAATCTCACTCTTATTTGTATAGAGAAAGTAAGTTTGATCTTTTCCAGGATCATTACCTTTTACTAATTGATGGACACCATCTAAAAGCATATTTTGACAGTAGTGTCCGGTAGCAAGATAGTCTGCCCCTAACTCAATAGCTTTATCTAAAAACACTTTGAATTTGATTTCACGATTACAAAGGATATCAGGATTGGGTGTAAAACCTGCTTTATATTCTTCAACAAAGTGGTTAAAAACATGCTTTCTATATTCATCCACAAACTCTACTGAGTAATAAGGAATATCAAGTTTTTCACAAACTTTTACAACATCAGCATATTCTTTTGAAGACTGGCAAACACCATTCTCATCAGTCTCTTCCCAGTTTTTCATGAACATACCAATTACATTAAAGCCTTGCTCTTTTAAAACAGCTGCTGTCACAGAAGAGTCCACTCCACCAGACATACCTACGATGACAGTAGCTCCTGGAGTTGGAGTGAATGTTTCTAATGAATTTGAGTATTTATTCATGCAATTTCTATAGCAAGAAAGCAACTTTAGGACAAGTCATCTCGACTAGTGAATGAGATCAAAGTTCCAGGCTATAATTCCACCCGCAATTGACTTGAAGGCCTGATAATAAGAGTTTGCATTGATTGTCTCTGGGAAATCATTTGCAGTATGATGCCTCTTACTATTGTAATCATCTTCTAAATTTTGAGTGAAGGCGACAGAAGGAATTCCTTTTCGCCAGAAATTTGAATGATCAGAATTATCATAGCTGTTAGGAGAGATTGTCCATTTCATACTAGAGTTTGAGCGAATACCACCCTTTATTATAATGTCAGCTAATTTCTTATCTTTGAAATAACCGATATCACCTTTAGACCTAATATAGGCCTTGAAGTTTCTAAGCTTTTTGGTTTTGTCGTAAAGCTTAGTATCATTTCCAATCATCTCTACATTGATATAACCCTTGGTCGTACTACGAAGCTCTTTGAGGTGTTTATCAACATACGCCTTACTTCCAAGAAACCCTAGTTCTTGAAAATCAAAAAAGACAATACGTACAGTCTTGGGAATATTTAGCTCACTTAAAATATCAATAAGAGATAGAAGTGCGGCTACACCAGTTCCATTATCATCTGCACCTGGCATATCTGATTTAGTATCGACTTGAAATGTTTTAGGGTCATAAACTATCGTATCATAATGAGCACCAATAACTATTACTTCATTAGGAGAAAGAAAGCCTTTTTTTTCCCAAACTACATTTTTTCCTTTTAAACCTTTAAATTGAGTAAGTGTTCTTTGGATAGACTTTGTGAACCCTGACCATTTTTTATACTCAGGGTGAGTTTTAGAAAATTTACTCGATATATTGTCTTCAAATTCCTTTTTATAGACCCCCATTGCATGAGCAATGTCAGGGTAAAACTCCTCAACAGTTAATAAATTATCTCCACTCGGGTCTAATTCCTTTATTTTTGAAACAAGCCAAGGTGCAACTTTACTATGCCCAT
>JAGSHI010000069.1 GCA_023954635.1 Bacteriovoracaceae bacterium | reverse complement strand
CTTCTTTTTCAATTAGTTTAGCAGCTTCATTTGCTGAGTTCTTTCCTCTGATCGCTGACATTTGAGAAGAGATATCTTTAAATCCACTCATTGCTTTATTGATTGTATACTTAGAGTTTACACCAACTAGGTGAAGTCCAGCACTTGTCTCATTAAGCTTAGTTTTCTTCAAAGTTTCTCTTAACTGATTAAAAGGAAGAGAGTTGTCTTTGTACATTCTCTTCGCAATTTTAGAACTTCTTCCAAAGATACCACCAGAATTCTTGTAAGCAGTATTGATATTTACAAGAGCTGCTAGTCCTCTAATGTTAAATACTTCAACAAGTTGAGCTTGATTAAGAGCTGGGCTAAAATAAGTGTTTCTATTAACTTGTGATTTCATAGAAGCAATCATCTTTGGCATTTCAGCTTTAAATAGTTCTGCTACAGGAAGAAGCTTCTTGAAGTTTCTTCTGTTTGACTGCATCGCAACTTGAGTTCCCTTAAGTCCTTTGATCATTTCAGGGTTAGTGAAAACAAGTTTCTTTTTCCCGATACCACTGATCGAAGGAGCGAACTTACTCGCTTCTTTAAAAGATTTAGTTCCTTCAGCAATTTTTAGCCCTTGACCGTTATCATCAACATAGATGAAGACTGTGTTTTGTGATTTCTCTAAAACATGATCAAAGTTGTTAATGACACTTCCATTACCTTTGTCGATAACAAGTGCTGTCTTACTTTTAAGTCCAGTCTTTAAGATTTGTCCATTTCTTCCAGCTAGTGAAAGGTCAAGAACTGAAGCATTGTTGATACCTCCGAGTTCTGAAACAACATCTAAAAGATCTACTCTTGTTTGGTCTGAGTTAACAACAAGAACAGGTTTTCCAGCTTTCTCTGTATAAGGAGCTTTAACCATTGTATTAAAACTTTGGTCAATTGTTCCTAATAGAACTCCGTTTTTAGAAATTCTAGCAGTAAATCTAAGTGGAGTATAAACATCCGACTCATCACTTACTTTTACTTGAGCATCTTTTAATCTAACTGAGCTATCAAGACTTTGAATGTCTCCAAAAGATTTTGTAATGATGTTGCTGTTAGAGTTAACACTCACTTCAATCTTAAGAGGTCCTTTATACTTTCTTGTTGATTTATTCTTAAGGTCAACAAGAAGTTGAACAGCTTCATTTATAACTGGTGTACCATTAGTTACAAGTCTAGATAGTTGAAGTGGAAACTGAATTCCAAGAGTTTTAGTATCACCTGAATTAACTAATCCTTGAGAAGAATTAGCATAGTGACGACCTTGGATCTTAGCTTCAGCAGTTAGAGGAGAGTAAACTCTAATCGTTTTGTTCTCTCTAGCTCCTGGCTTTGAGGCTTGAATCTTTCCTTTAATTGCATTTTTGACAGTTACAACTGATCCCGCAGGAATTGCTGGAAGTTTTACTTTTTGCCCATCGGCAAGAGTCACTGTCGCTGCTGTTGCTGCTTTTTTACCAAAGTTCTTTACAATAACATTGTGAAGAGTTGTTTCACTTGGCTGAAAGATTCCATCATTTGCAGCGATACCATTTATACCAGCATCTTTGATACTTGAACCTACGTAAGCAAGAACGGCATTGTTTGTATAAACATTTGATGTCGTAGCAAACCTCTTCGCTCTGTAGATCTCAGTTTGATCTGCAATATTAGCTTCGAAAGTATCTCTTTCTGCTCGTTGATAGTTTGCATATCTAATTTTTTCGTACTCATCTTTGAACGTTTGATTTTCTGTTCTATCAAAAGTCACACGATACTCATTTGAGCTTCTATTTGGATTAGAAGCAAATTGATCACGAGCACTTCTAAAGAAAGAGTCTCTTACTCCAGGAAATACTCTGTTGTACTCATCTCTGTTTCCTTCAGTTTGACCTTGCTCAAAACCGTTAGAAAAAGATCTGTCATACTGACCCTGGTAACTTGTCCCATAAGATCTATCGTAGGCATTGTTATAGATGCTTTCGATATTTCTTGAATAAGCTCTTCTTTGCTTTTGTCTATAAACTTCAGAGAATCCGTCAGCATAAGCTCTTCTCATAATTCCACGATAGTTATTATAATCAGGCTTAAAGTTTGGACCTCTATGACCTCTTGGCATTCCTGGAATAACTCTTTCAAAAGTTCCATCAAATGCTCCCGAAACTGTTTTTCCTGGAAGGTTTACATTTTCATATTTAGCAACGGCTTGGTCTTCTCCAAGTTTTGTTCCTTGAATATTACCCGTAGAAACTGCTCTATTCATTCCAGCAGTATTACCTTGACCAGTACCAACTGATGCTGCATCAGAACTTTGAGCTCTTGCAGTACCTGCATCACGCCCTTCTCTGTTCCCTGCATCTGTATTACCTGCTTGTGTACCTTCAGATGTTCCAATTCTTTCACCATCTTGATTGGCTCGATCTCGTCCAACACTTACTCCATCTTGGTAACCATCTCTATGTCCATCTCCATAACCAACACGTTCACCGTCTCTACGACCGTCTCCGTCTCCATCAGATAAACCAGCATCATTCCCAACTCTTCTCGCAAGTGCGATACCATCAACTCTTCCGTTTTCACGTCCGATATCAGCACCGTGTGTGTTTGCACTTAAAAGTCGACCTTGAAGTTCTTTTTTGAATGTATTGTGTGCTCTGGCAGCTCCCACAAGGTTGTTGTAAAGCCTTTCTTCGTTCTTCGCTACTGGTACAAGTTCCTGACCAGCTTTTGCAATTTTCGCTTCTTGAGCAGTTAACTTTCTCTTTTCTGCTGCAATCTTTGTTGCTCTGGCCGTGTTGTCTGTATCAATTTTGGCCATTGCTTGTTCTTTAGTCTTGATATTGTTTTTAGCTGCAGCGAGAGCATCTTTCTTTGACTTAAGATCAGCAAGAGCGGCAGTAGCTAAACGTTTCTTTTCAGTCGCTACTCTTTCAAGTCTTTGAATTTTTTTCTTCTGTTGCTCTACTTTTGCCTGGCACTCAGGTGTTGGAGTAGCGCTACATTGAGTTTCAAGAGTTCCAAGCTTTTGCTTTGCTTTCGCGAGGTTCTCTTCAGCAGTGGCTGAGGCAGCCGCGACTGTATCAAATGCCGCTTGGGCCAAATCTACAGAAGTCTGAAGACCTCTAAGAGTTTTCTTAATACTTCTTATCTCTCTTTGAAGTTTAGCTTTCTTGGCAACAGCATCTACAGTTTCTTTTTCAAGAGCTGAAATCGTTGCCGAAATTTTAATCTTTGCTTCAACAAGCTTAGCTATAGCATCTTTTTTAGCTTTAAGTTGCTTAGCTGCTTCTTTATGTTGCGCCTGAAAATTAGTTACATTTTGAACTAGTTTGGCCATTCTTGGATTGTTTGTGAGTTTTATATTTCTACTTGGAGTTCCAATATAGTTTTGTCTCCATGTATCCGGCAAAATTTGAACAGGCTTTCTCTCTCCTGTTGTTGTTGTTGTTGTAGTTGTTCCTGAATCGTTTCCATTACCGTTGCGGTCTCCATTTCGGTCTCCGTTACGGTCTCCACGCCGGCCATCTCCATTCCCGTTACCGTCTCCTCTTCTTCTTTGTGCATTTGCATCTTCGAAGCTAAGAGCAGAAGTAACAAGTAATGAAGCAACCAGAGGTGCTATCATCTTGTTCTTAGTTTTTTTCGTGGACATGGCGTTTCTCCTATATGGTGTGCGATCGACCCTTCAGGGTCATTTTTTCCCTAGTCTTGAACCAATTAATCGTGATTCATTGCGGATTTGGGGCCACAATGTCTCCAAAAATTGAATTCATTTCAATTTGGCGTAATTAAAAGTTGAATTTAGCAATTTACGGGCCAATCACAACAAAGATAGTCAATGTAAGAATTATTTACATGAAGAGAGCGTTTCTGAGTTGTTTAAGTTTTTGACAGCAATGTAAAATTTACAGGTTAACCCATTAGATGTTGAGACTTATGACTACAGACTATGAAAAACGTTATCAGGAATTAAAAGAAACTCATCAGTTAGAATACGAGTATCCTCCGAGCTTAAAACACTTTTTAGAAAATGATGTAATAGATCATACCAAGATAGATCTAAGTAAAGAGCTTCAAATTCTTGAACTAGGTTGCGGTGCCGGAACACTATTTAATGATAATTATGAAAACCCTAAAGTGACGAGTATTGATGTTTCACCAACGGCCCTTGAGTATGCCAGAGAAAAGACAAAAAATAAAAATGTCATATTTTTGCAAGGGGAATGGGGTGGAGATTTTCCTTATTTAACTGAAAACTCATTTGATTTTGCTATCGATGCTCATTGTCTTCATTGCTTAATTGATAAAGAGAAAAGAGTTAAAGCTTTAGAACAAGCTTATCAGGCCATAAAACCAGGAGGGTGGTTAGGTCTTGAGCATATGGTTTCTCACAGTGGGATGGAGTTTGAACCACCTTATCAGTTTACTGGTGATGTTCTTTATTACGCAGGAGAGCCTCAAAAATTTATTCCCCACTCAATTGAAATTGAAGAAGAGATTAAGTCCGTTGGCTTTGAAATCAGGTACCTAAGAGTCTTTGAAACTCTCAAAATTATCCCAGTCTCTGGGCGAAATACTCCATTACGCTCTGACCCAGACCTCCTTAGACTCCTTTGCACAAAGGTCTAACAAAGAATATAATTTTTCTTATTAATTTTTTTAAGGATGAAAAGTGGATTCAGTATTAGGAATATTTAAGGCCACATGGGGATATATAAGCTTTCCTCTGTTTGAAATAAGTGGAACTAAGATCTCAGTGATTTCAGTTCTTCTTTGTATTGCATTCTTTGCTTTATCCATTCGGCTAGCGAATATGGCCGAAAAAGTGGTTGATAAAATTCTATCTGATAAAGATCTCGATTCTGGAATAAAAGGTTCAATTGCTAGGTTCACTAGGTATGCCGTTATCATTATAGGTGCTTTAATTGCTCTTGATACTGTCGGTATCTCATTAAAGTCACTTGCAGCTCTAGGGGCCGTCTTAATGGTGGGGATTGGTTTTGGACTACAAAATATTACTCAAAACTTCATATCTGGACTTATTATTTTATTAGAGCGCCCTATAAAGGTAGGAGATAAAGTAAAAGTAAAAGGAGTTTCTGGTAAAGTTGTGGAGATAGGAGCGAGATCTACTTTGATACACACGAGAGAAGATATCGCAATCATTGTTCCAAATTCTCAGTTCATTAGTGAACAAGTTGTTAATGAATCTTTTAGTGGTGAAAAAATTAGGCTACATCTAAGTATAGGAGTTACCTACGGTGCTGATGTCAGCCTAGTTAAAGAGACTCTCATCTCTCTCGCAAGCGATCACCCAAAAGTGATGAGTCATCCAGCTCCTACTGTTTTTTTCAAGGATTTTGGAAGTTCTAGTCTCGATTTTGAATTAAGAGTTTGGGTTTCTGAGTTATGGGAATATGAAATGATTCTATCAGATCTTCGATTTGCTATTAAAAAGAAGTTTGAAGACCTTAATATTACGATCCCTTTTCCTCAAAGAGATTTGCACTTAAAGTCGACAGATATCAACTTTAGAGATCTTCTATCCAAAAAAAATGAGGCCGATTCGACCTCACAAAATTATTCATAAATAAAAAAAGCCCCTATTAAAGGGGCTTTTTTTTAATCGTCACTCTTCGGAGCTCTTCCAACATTTGGTCCAGAACCATCGTCAGTGTGGGGGGCACGAGACTTTGGAGCTCGAACATTACTTGGAACAAGTACGAATTCAACTTCTTCAGGGTAAACAATTTCTCCAGAAATCATTTCAATTTGATGTCTCTTTAAGACTTCTACAATACTATGACTTCTTCCTCTTACTTTATTTAGTGAGAATTTCTCACCTCTATATGTTTCAAAACCTTTAACTTTCTTAGAAGTTTTAGCGGCTTTTTCTACAGATACTTTCTTCGTTTTCTTTAGGTCGTCTCCTGCCTGTGCTCCTGTTGCAAAGACAAAACTTAATACGATGATTGTTGCGGCCAATAAAGTTTTCATAATATACCTCAGTTCCTATTTTCCATGGCGTCCCCTCGTAGACACCTCGTTTTCCCATCCTGGAACTTCTTTGGGACAAAATCCTTTCGGCCCGTTTTGGAATAGATAAATACAAGCTTTATGCCAATCTCAATCAAATATAAATAGCTGAAATTAGAAAGATAGGGATGGGTCATTCAGCGACTAGGGCAAAATGTCACCAAGAACTGGAGTCATTAAAGAATATTGAGGCACATCTCTTTATTAGCAGTTAGCTTTTCGAGTTCGTTTGAACTTAAGGCCTTCAAACGACTAGAGATAAGCTCAAAGATGGAATTATCTGTAGAATGAAACCTCTTAGATGGTTCAATCTTCAAGTCGAGAGCATTAGTGAAAGCATGCCAAAATTTTTCTTCTACGGCAGCAAGAGCTGCATAATGTCCGTCTTTCAAACGATAAAGAGCATAACAAGGAAATTTTCCGTTATGGAGAAATTTGGTTTCTCCAGTTGAGCGCAATTGATCACTATAAAATGGACTTAGTGAATCCTTAGTTGCTTCTAATAGGTAACAGGTGTTTTCAACGAATGACTGTGACTTAGTTGCTTTTAATATAGAACCAATCATTTCCATGGCAATTCTATGGCCAAAGATAATTCCACTTATGGGTAGAAATGGAGGATAGAGGATATCTTCTTGATGATCTTCAATATGCATATCGAGAAGACCAGTCTTGGCCAAAGCATTTAGATCGTGAAGTGCACCTTCTTCATTTTTACTGGCCTTCATTTGAATGACTGAGACAGACTTCTTTAAACCTTTAAAAAAACTTTGAGTGAGACCTAGCTTGTCTTGAATCTTACTAGGAACACCCATGATGATCCCATCACATGAACCTACTAACTCTCTTAACTTTTCTTGATCACTTTCACTACTGTAATCAAAAACCTCTAGTTCTTTTGAATCATTTAAAGATTGATACCAATAGGAAAAACTTTTATCCATTTCTCCAAAGAGTCCTTCTTTAAATGGATCACTGAACTTTTTATCTTCTACCTTTATAACTTTAGCACCTAATGTTGATAGAAGATGACCCGCAAGAGGACCTGGCAATCTGTGAGAAAGATCAATAATAGTTAAACCTTCTAGGATTTTACTCACTCTTATTTTCCGCTTCAGGCTCTTTTTGAGCAGGTGTTAGGGTTTCGATAAAACTATCGAGTCCTTCACCTTGTAGTTCACAAGATTTTATTCCACAAATTTGCCATTGCTCAGAGTCTTCCTCGGTGTAACTTAAAACAAAGCGAGGTAGGAAATAGGGAATAAACCCTAAAAAGTCAGAATTTTCTAACCACTTTTTTGGAAGCTTAATCACTCTATATGCTTCTTCTGGGTAAGTTAAGGCCCTTAATCCTTCTCCTGCTCCAAGTGGGTTTACTAGAACTTGTTGCTTGACCACTTCTATAAGAGGCTTTACTGGCTCAAGTAATTCAGGATCAGAGAAAAGTAACGCTGCTCTTCTAGAAAGAGAAATCAGTGTTGATACTGGAGACTTAAAGGAGCTATCGTAAGAAGAATGTTTTTGATTTGGATATAGTTCAAAATCAGTGGCAGATTTACCTCTAGTCAGTAATTGGTCACCTTCAATGAATTCTTTATAAACAAAGTCTAATGTATCTTGGAAGTTATCTCTAAAAACAGGGTTCCCTGTTATTTCGTAAGTTCGAAGTTGAGTCTCACAAAAGAAAACGTAATCTTCTAGGTAAGGAAGAGAAACATTTTTTGTCGTAGAGTGGCGAAGACTCATTTTGTTTTCGTCTTTTGAAACGATAAAATTTTTATAACTTCCCTCTAGGGCGCGGTTGAAAAGGGAAGAGGCCATTTGTCGAATAACATCAATTTTACAATATTGCATTACATCTACTAGAGATGAAATAAGCATAAAGTTCCAACTCGCAATACCTTTTGTATCTGTAAAAGGAGGGATTCTATTTTTTCTTTCATTCAGCATAGACTTTCTGATCTTTCTGACGAGGTCCCAAGACTCTGTCGTAAATATTTGTTCTCTCTTCTCCCAATTAAGTGACACAACATTTAGACCATGATCAAAATTACCTTCTTTTGTAATTCCAAACCAAGATTTTATATCTTCCATCTTTCCTGAAAGGTCATCCTCATCGTCAATTTTATTGACTAGGTCTTCAAACTCCTCTTCAGAGAAACAGAAATAAAGCCCTTCTGTTCCTTCACTATCTGCATCTTGGGCCGCAAAGAACTGCCCATCTTCACCGAGCATTTCTGCCTCTAAGTAATCAAGAGTATTCATAATATGGTCGTAAACTAAAGGTGAAGGATAGAGCATTGAAATTTTAGATAATAATCGAAGGGCCCCAGCTTGATCATAAAGCATTTTCTCAAAATGAGGGACTAGCCACTTCTCGTCAGTGGAATAGCGATGTATTCCCCCTCTCGCCTGGTCAAAAACACCACCCATGAGCATTTTCTCAACAGACTTAATGATATGTTCACCTCTGGATTGTTCAACCATGCCCTCTAACATTTGTTCAACGGCCCATTCGTAAAATGAAAATTGAGGAAACTTCGGAGCTGCTCCGTAACCACCATGATCTTTATCTTCAAATTGATTTATGGCCTCAAGTACTGCTGAGGGAGCAGGGAAATGTCCTTCAAATTGAACTTTCTCTTGATTCACTAAACCTTCTGCAATCGCCTTCGTTACATTTGCTGCATTCTCTTCAACTTGTTTTGTTTCTTCATTAAAGGCTCTTGTTAATTCAGTTAACAAATCTTTGAATGAAGTTTGTTCTCCACTTGCTACAAGTGGAAAATATGTTCCAACAAAGTAAGGTCGTAAGTCTGGAAGTAAAAAGGCCGAGAGAGGCCAACCACCTGACCTTGTAAAAAGCTGACAGGCCTGTTGATAATAATTGTCGATATCAGGCCATTCTTCTTTATCTACTTTTATACAGATAAAATTTTCATTGAGTTGTTCTGCTGTCTCTTGGTCTTGAAAACTTTCATGAGCCATTACGTGACACCAATGGCATGAACTATAACCAATACTTAAAAAGATTGGTTTATTTTCATCTTTAGATTTTTGTAAGGCCTCTGGACCCCATGCCCACCAATGAACAGGATTATTTTCATGTTGCTTGAGATAAGAGGAAGCTTCGTCCTTCAGTCTATTGTAGTCGGTGGATTCGCTCATTCATGATTCCTTTCGTTAACGCTTGGTGTAACTTTTTCTCTAATGAAACAGTATTTTCATAGAAATCTGCTCGAAAGAAAAGGCTAAATGGGTCTAATACCTTGTAAATATGTTTAATGATACTCATAGGCCCTTTACTCCAGTTCTGGTATCAGGTAAAAGCCATGCTGCTATGAGAAAAATACAAATGAAACCCTTTGCTGAAGGGACATTCGATTACTTAAGTAACTTAGAAGGGGCCTTGAAAAATGGCCTTTTTTATATCTCTATGATTGGTCTAATTGTATTAGGACTCTCAAATCTTACTCATGGATTATTAAGCGTAGAATTACCAACCACTAAAAAAATAATTTCTGGACCGGCCCATGTCTATGGACCTGCACTATTGAAACAAATTCAAGTTCCTTCTTATCATTTTGAATCCATAGAATACAGAGTAGGAGCGATGGGAGATGTGGAGCTAGATAGAATTAGTGAAGTCTCGAAAAAAGAGTTTGAGGACATACTTCTAAAGTCTGTCCCAAGAAATTTACGACAGAGGTTTGAGCTCTATATTCCTCTGGCCCTCGGTATGGCCGAAACATATAAAGTCGATCCTTTTTGGGTTATCTCTATTATGTGGACTGAAAGTCATTTTGATGTGTTTGCAAGATCTACTGTCAACGCTATGGGCTTAATGCAAGTTCTTCCAACCACAGGGCATTTTCTTTCTAAAAAACTTAAGCGCCCTGTCTCTAAAGAGTACGCTAGGTTAATGATTCAACACCCACGTTACAATATTGAAATGGGAGTTTACTTCTTAAGCCGATTGCTCAAAAAGTTTAATAATAATTATCGGTACGCCACCGTTTCTTATAATATGGGACCTTCAAGAATTCGAAGAAGATTGAGTTTAGGGTTACCTGTTGGAGTTAAGAATCAGTATTTGGACAAAGTGAATAGGCATTACAACTTACTCACAAGAATTTATAAACAAAAAGTAATGGCAAATCCAAGACCTTATAAATTGACTTATGTTGTCGCAAATCGGCACTCAGGGTTTGTTGATAAGTTGATAACCATTAACTTTCCAAAAGAGGCAGCTCTTCTTTTTGCTAAGAGTCACGGTCTTTTTTCAGTAACCTACCTCTAAATTTAATCTTCCAACTGTTTTTTTTAGTTCATACTTGTTACTCTTTCTAGAATCTTCAAAGGTATAAATATTAATGGGTAAAGATAAAGTAATCGCAATCGATGGACCAAGTGGAAGTGGTAAGTCAACTGTCGCTAAAGAATTAGCGAAGGCCTTGGGACTTCTCTATATTGATACTGGTGCGATGTTTCGCTCATTAGCTTTCATGGCAGATAAATTAAATATAAAAATGGAGCAAGGTCAGGAAATGAATGACTTTCTCTCAAATATTAAAATGCGCTATGGGGTATCTCCAGATTGTCTCATTGAAATTGATGGAGAGAATCTGTCTCAAAAAATCAGAGAGCACAATGTTTCTAAACTTGCGTCTATCATTAGTCAGATTCCAGAAGTTAGAACTTACCTTCTTAATTTTCAAAGAAACTTAGCTAAAGAAGTTTTCTGTGTCATGGAAGGGAGAGATATTGGAACGGTTGTATTTCCGAATGCATTCTGTAAACTTTTTATCACTGCCTCTGTAGATACTCGAGCGAAGAGACGACTCAATCAATTACAAGAATCAGGAGACACGAATGTAACTCTTGAACAAGTTATTGGTGATGTACAGAAAAGAGATGATAGCGATATCAACCGTGAAGTCGCACCCTTAAAACAAGCTGAAGATGCTACTTATCTTGATACTACAGAGTTAACACTCCCTGAGATTATTAAACAACTTAGCCAGTACGTTAATGAAAAGGCAAAAGAGGCCGGCCTACAGTTATGAGAATTGTGATCAATCGATCAGATGCTATTGGAGATACTCTTCTCACTATGCCTATGGCACGAGTATTAAAAGAAAAATATCCTAATTCAAAAATAAGCTTTATCATTTCGCCTAGGTCTAAAGACCTTTTTCAAGATCACCCTTACATCGATGATTATTGGGTCCTTGATCATTCAAATTCTTTTTTCTCAAAGTTGATCCTTCTTAGAAAAAAATTTAAGTCGTTTAAACCGACTCATTATTTTCATGTTGGTGGTAGTCATATTCCAAGCTTTGTTGCTTTCTCTAAAAAAGTTGGCTTTAGAGGAGGGTTACTTTCAAAGTGGTCTTCTTTTCTTTTCTTAAATAAGGCCCTAAGGCAAAAACGATCTCTCGTTACTATGCATGAGTCTGAATACAATATGTCTCTTCTTTCAAAGATGGATATAGACTTCGATCACAATAAGCGTGAAGAGTATGCTCCACAAGTTAGATTAACTCAAACCGAGTTACATCAAGGAGAAGAGTACCTAAACTCTGAACTAATAAAAAACCACTTAGATCCTAAAAGACCTACGATATTTATTCATCCTGGAATGACAGGTCATACTCTAAATTGGTCAAGTCGAAACTATGGAAGACTAATCGATCGAATAGAGTCTGCTTACCCTGATGAATACAATTTTATTATTTCTCATACACCTAGTGATGAGAAATTCTTAACAGGCATGAAGGATCACCTCTCAAGTGAGCAACGGGAAACAGATGGTGAAAATACGGCCAAAGTCTTTTTCCTCGATGGCTCTCTTAGAGGACTTCGAAACTATATGGCCGTTCTTTCAAAGGCCTCTGTTTTTATTGGTCCAAGTACAGGAACTTCTCACATTGCAAATGCTCTTTCAGTTCCACAAGTAGGAATTTATTCTCCGATTAAAGTTCAAAGCTCACTTCGGTGGGGACCCTATAAAAGAACTCCCGATAAAGTTAAAATTATTGTCCCCGACGTCGTCTGTGGGGAATCTTTACACTGTGCAGGAGCAATTTGCCCCTATTATGAATGCATGGCCAAAGTAGAAGTTGAAGATGTATTCATGGCCGTGAAAGAATTACTGGATAAATCTTAAAAGGAATAGGCCCAAATGGAGTCATTAATATCAAAACAACGTTTTCAAGAAATCACTAATAAGTTTGAATCACTTTCACCTATTATTGTTGTTGGAGATCTTGGTTTAGATAAATATACCTATGGAGAGGTTCGAAGAATTTCACCAGAAGCTCCGGTCCCGATTCTTGAAGTTTCTAAGGAATGGTTAAAGCTTGGGCTAGCAGCAAATATAAGCCATAATCTAAAAACAATAGGTGTCGAGTCTACACTTTGCGGAGTTGTTGGAAACGATAAAAATGCCTCAACCTTTGAACACCTTTTAGAAGAATGTGGACTCAAGACTTGGGGACTCGTTAGGTCTTCCGATAGACCAACTATTTTTAAAGAGAGAGTTACTACTGACACTCAACAAATTTGTCGTATCGACTATGAATCTACAGATTCTATTTCAAGCGAAACCTCAGGTAATGTTTTAAGACGAGTTGAAGATTTTGCTAAAGAACATGGCGCTCTTATTATAGAAGATTACGCAAAAGGTTCACTAACAGAAGATCTTGTTCAGGGTCTTATTAAAAGTTACACAGGCAGGGGACAACTCGTTTGTGTTGATCCAGGCCGTATGACTCCTCCAATGTGGTACAAGGGCGCAACCCTCCTTAAGCCAAATCAAAAAGAGGCCATCGCAATGATAACCTCGATGGGTTATCGGGAAGAGTCAGTTGAAACAATTGCAAAACTTTTAATCGATAAACTTTCACTTGAAAAAGTCGTCATTACTCTAGGTGGAGAAGGGATGGGAATGATTGACACTAAAGGTGACGGTAAATTCCACCATATCCCTACTGTGGCGAATGAAGTTTACGATGTTTCAGGAGCTGGTGACACCGCAATATCTCTTTTGACAGCTTCTTTAATGAGTGGAGCAACCCTTCCTGAAGCTGCATGGATTGGAAATTGTGGCTCAGGTGTTGTTGTGGCCAAAAAAGGAACCGCCACAGTCGACATTTCGGAATTATCGGCCTTCTATGAACAGCTTTCTAACAAGCTTATTCAGTAGGTTTTTCTATTCTTTTGGCCATCCTTAATGGCACATAATCAGATTTAGAAGACTTACTTAATTTTTGTAGGCAGTACAAAATATCTAAAAATTTTTACAACCAAAAAAATTTTGTCGAATCCCAAGTTTGTAAGTCTCGGTTTTAAATGACATTTAGCATTATTTTAGATTTTAGAGTCGTATTTTCTTGATCTAAACCTTGAGTGAAATCGTGTCCGATATTAATCTTGTTTCAGTTAGACGGTTGAAGTGTTTTTGATTCTCTGAATAATGAATCTCTCACACTTGAAGTAAATCCCGTGGATAAAGGCGAGGTATCCGAAAGTATACTAAGCAAAGTTCCACTCTAAGGGGAAGGTTAGTGGACTCTATGTCTTTCAGGCCACGCCCTACGAGTTTAGGAAATGCCGAAGCGGTAAAAGACAACTCCCTTCCAGATTCTTTTTAGGTCTGGGTGGACGAACGGGTCGAGTGGGTGTGGTGAGCATCTTCTTGGGGGGGCTGATCTTTGGAGGAGGTTTTTTGGGGCCTTAACCCAATTTTTTAAGGTTTATTTTTTAAGACATTCATTTTGCACTTCCACGGATCTGGTTCAGGCCATTTAACTGGAGGCTTTCTATCATTAGAAACCGAGCCTGCCCCTCGTCGGAAGGAACAACCTTTAGGTTGTAAACTTGTAACATCAGAACTACTGCCCCTCCTTTGTGAGGGGCTTTTTATTTCGCGTTGTCCGCAAAAGGTGTGACGTACCTTTCTTTTTATGTCAAAATCATGCCCTTCATTAACGCAAAGTGCAGAGAGTAAACGATGAGTATGATTCAAAAACTGGACGACCTCCACAAGGAGTTCGAGTCTCAGATAGAAGGCCTCGGTGCCCAGGCAGATGTCCTTAACTTAAAGGCCGACTACCTTGGGAAAAAGGGAAAGGTCTCAGATATATTAAAATCTTTAAAAGATGCGACTCCTGATGAGAGAAAAGAGCTTGGACCAAAAGCTAACTCTATCAAAAATAGTATGCAAGAAATGGTGAACACAAAACTCACTAATATTGAGCTCGCTGCTATCAATGAAAAACTAGCAAAAAATAAAATAGATATAACTTATACGAATGCTGTTAAAGAAACAGGAATTCACCACGGTGGTATTCATCCTAGGACTCTCATCCAAAATGAAATTGAAGACATCTTTCTCTCTATGGGGTTTGATATTCTAGATGGTCCTCATATCGAAGACGAATTTCATAACTTTGAGGCCTTAAATATTCCAGGTGATCACCCTGCAAGAGACATGCAGGACACTTTTTGGTTTGATGACCCTGAGTCTCCAGAAGGTCGAAAACATTTATTACGAACTCATACTTCTACAATTCAAGTTAGAGGAATGATGAGTCGTAAGCCTCCATTTAGATTTATTGCACCAGGAACAGTTTTTAGATGTGAAAGAACAGATGCTTCACATGAGATGGTTTTTAATCAACTTGAAGGAATGATGGTTGGTGAAGATGTCTCCGTGGCCCATTTAATCTATTTTATGAAAACGATCCTAACTGAAATATTCAAAAAAGAAGTTGAAGTACGGCTTAGACCTGGCTTTTTCCCTTTTGTAGAGCCTGGCTTTGAGCTTGATATCAAATGTCTAATTTGTTCTGGAAAAGGTTGTTCTGTTTGTAAGCATACCGGTTGGGTTGAACTTCTTCCTTGTGGAATGGTTCATCCAAACGTTCTAAAAGCAGGTGGTATTGATACTGAAAAGTATAATGGATTTGCTTTTGGTCTAGGAATGGATCGTTTAGTCATGATGAAATATGGAATTGAAGATATACGTCACCTTCAAAGTGGTGACCTTCGGTTTAACTCTCAATTTAAAACGTTTTAAGGTAAAGATATGTTAATTTCAATCGATTGGATTAAAGATTTTGTTGAACTTCCTGATGAGGATCCTAAGACTATAGGTGAAAAGTTCACTTTAGGTTCAGCAGAAGTTGAAGATGTTGTTCTGAGTGGAGACCATCTGACTAAAGTTAAAGTGGCGGAAGTCGTTTCCTTTGAAAAGCATCCTGAGGCCGATAAACTCAATCTTGTTACATTTAACTACGGTGATAAAGACACAAAACGAGTTGTCTGTGGTGCCGCAAATGTAAGAGTTGGACTTAAAACTTTTTTCGCTCCCAACGGAACGACTTTACCCATTGGTTTTACTCTTGAACCTAAAAAAATTCGTGGAGTCATGTCAGATGGAATGCTTTGCTCTGAAGAAGAATTAGGCCTTGCTGAAAGTTCTGAAGGAATCATGGAGCTCCCGACTGATTCAAAAGTAGGAATGAATATTGGCGAATATTATGGCCAAAAACAAGATATTCTCATCGATGTTGATAATAAGTCTCTTACTCACAGACCAGATATGTGGGGACATTACGGAATTGCGAGAGAGTTCGCAGCCATTTTTGAAAAACCTTTAAAGCGCTCATATGACAAAGCTTGGGAAGATAACCTCAAAAGTCATTACACTTCCGATAAGTCGCCTATCAGTCCTAAGGTAGACTCCGATTCAAGCTGTCTCGCTTACTATGGACTTTCTCTAGATAATATTTCCGTAGGAGAGTCACCTGAATGGATGAAAAGACGTCTTAGAGCAGTGGGACTTCGTCCTATTAATAACATAGTTGATGTTTCTAACTACGTTATGCTCGAACTTGGTATTCCTCTTCACATCTTTGATCGAGATACGATTAAGGACAACACCATTCATATTAAGCGAGTAGGAAAAGAAGATAACTTTGTTACTCTAGATGAAACTGAAAGAAACCTCATTGAATCAGACACAGTGATTTGTGACAGTGAAAAACCCCTCGTTCTTGGCGGAATTATGGGGGGACTCAATTCAGGAGTCACCGAAAGTACTTCTAAGGTTTTTGTTGAAGTCGCCAATTGGAAAGCAGCTGAAGTGAGAAGAACTTCAACTCGTCTTGGACTTCGTACTGACTCGTCACAAAGATATGAAAAAACTCTTGATAGCCAGTTGTGTGAAAGAACACTTCTGAGAACTTTAGAATTATTACTAGAGTTTTGCCCAGATGCTAAAGTTATTGGTAAAGCTGAATACGATGGGCAGAAATTAGAAGATATAAAACCTTTAACGATTCAAACATCGGCCACTAGAATATCAAAAGTTTTAGGCCTTGATGTTTCTCACGATAGAGTCGTCAAAATTTTAGAGTCTCTAGACTTTGATGTGAAAATAAATGGCGAAAACTTAGATGTTACAGTCCCAAGCTTTCGTGCCACTAAAGATGTTGAATATGAAGCAGATATCGTGGAAGAAATTGGTAGGATTATTGGTTACGATAATATTACTCCGATCTCCCCAAAACTAGATATTTCTCCAGTAAGGCTAAGCCATGCACAAGCTCTTCATAGACGTGTTCGTGACTATATGACTTTTCAAGGTAAGTCATTTGAAGTCATGACCTATCCAATGATTGGAGAGAAGCATTTAAAGAAAGCCTCTTGGGCCGATGATAAACCTCTTCGTATTCTAAATAGTTTATCAAAAGATGCAGAGATTATGAGAAATTCATTAATGCCTTCTTTACTCGAGGCCACTGCACTTAATGTTAAAAATTCTTCTGAGTTTAGATTCTTTGAAATGGGAAGAAGTTATCATTCGGATACGAAAGAGTTTTCTAAAGACCATTCACAATTAGGGATTGTTTTTTATGATAAAGAAACTAATCCCTATATGGATTTAGTTAATACTGTAAGAGGGTTAGTCGACGCTACAAACATTCCAGCAGACTTAGTTGAAAAACATCCTAAATTTAAAAATAACCTTGTTAGTGAAGAGTGGAAAGGAACACATCCTTTTGAATTTTTAAATTTAAGAATTATGGGAAAAATGAATGGAGTTGTTCTCTCTATTCACCCTCTTCTCCTTAGAGATTATAAAATTAAAGGGCACGTTAGTGTTTGTTTGATCGACCTTTCAAGCTTTGAGAACCAAAGACTGAAAGAGAAAACAAAGTATAAAGCACTACCTAAGTTCCCTGGAAGTAGTTTTGATTGGACTGTTGTTGCTAATAAAGACGTGGCCGTTGGTTCAGTTCTCGACAATCTTAGAAAGGTAAAAATAAAAGAATTACAGAGTTATAAAGTAGTAGATGTTTTTAATATGGATGGAGAAGAAAAGGCGGTTACTCTAAGGGCCCACTTTTTAGATCCAGAAAAAACTCTAAGTGCTGAATTTTTAACAACAGCGAGAGAACAATTAGTCTCTACTTTAGACAAAGCTGGGTACCCACTTAAAGTGTAATTTTATTTAGTCGTAAGGCCTGAATTTTTTTTTGATTTTTCTTTAAAAAAGAGTTGACCAAAAGATTCGTATTTACTATATTCGCCTTTCGTTCGGAACCAAGTCCATGCATTTTATGCAGCGATAAGTAAGAGAATAGACGTTAAATCGATTCTCAAGGCTCCGTGCACGCTCTTTGACAATTGAATAAGTTTTTAAGAATTTCCATTTAGGTGGAAGTTCAAGATGAGAAGAGATTCGAGTGTACATTAATTTGTACTAATTAAACTTGAAAAAGTCAGTCGTAACTAATCTAGCATAGTTGATAAATTGTAGAAGCGAATGCGGAACGTATGTTGATG
>JAGSHI010000130.1 GCA_023954635.1 Bacteriovoracaceae bacterium | reverse complement strand
GATTATATAATAAAAACAGACTTTGAAGAAGCAGTTGATTTAATCAATAAAGAACCACTACTTAGTTTGATTATTACAAAAGACACACTTCCAGAGCAAGACATCGCCTTAAGACTAAAGAATTATTTAGATGAAGTTGGTAAGTCAGATATCCCATTAATCATATTAGGTGATCAACACAAAATTGAAAACTTACGAGACAATCAATTTGTTATAGACTCCCCTACAAATATTAAGGCCATATTAAAGCTTTCTGCAGAGCAGTTAGGTATAACTCCTAGTATGATGGCAGAGATCGAAATGCCTACATTTTACCCTGTAGATATCGATCATTTTCTTGTCATCGAAAAAACTGTCTGCGATGTCTATATAGAAGTAGAAAACCCTAAGGCCAATCATACAAAGTACATAAAAAGACTAATGAAAGATTATAAATTTCCTCACTCTATCATTCATGATTTTAAGAATGATGGAATGAAAGAAATGTTTATACTTTCTGATTACAGATTAGAGTTTATTAATCAAATGACCAACGACTTTCTTGATGTAATGCAATCTGAGACTGCTACAACTCAACAAAAAATGATGGCGACAGGGAAAGTTCAACAAGTATTTAATGAAAAGTTTAATGCAGAAGCATTTAACGAAGAAGCAGAAGCATTAGCTAAAGAATGTATCAAATCAATCACTAAGCTAATATCAGGGGCCAAAAACCTGAAAGAGCTGCTCGCTGACTTATTGATAGACCAAAATAGTTATATGTATGTTCATTGCCAAACAACGGCATTTATCGCAGATAAAATTATCGATAATATGGAATGGGGAAGCAAAGAGCAGAAAGAAAAATTACATTTTATCATCTTCATGCATGATGCTCTACTTCAAAGTGACGAAGAGGCAAAGATTGCAACAAATGAAGAATTAGACGGAAGTAGTCTTGATAAAGATGCCAAGGAGAGGGTTAAAGGTCATGCTGCCCAAATAGGTGAGAAACTTCTACAGATGACTCATATGCCTTTTGGAGCCGATACAATTATTATGCAACATCACGGATCTAGAAGTGGTATTGGGTTTAATGACGACCCTCCAAACAACCTATCTCCCCTTGCAATAGTATTCTATATTTGTGAAAGGTTTGCAGATGCAATTCTTAATTCAGATATGACTAAAACTGACCCCTACGACCTCATAGAGAAAATTCATTTCAAACATAAGAAAAAAGATAAGTACGTTAAGGCCGCAGAGACTCTAGCTTCAATAGATTGGGGATATGGAAAAAGATAGAATTAATCTTTATTAATGACTCTGTACTCAGCTTCTAAAACATCACCTTTCGCACCTGCAGTGTTTGATCTTGAAGGTGATTCTTGAAAATTTTCGAAACCGGCCTTTTGACCAAATTCTTGCGAACGACTTTTAAGCTCTTCAACCATTCTGTACCCTCTCCAAACACTTCTAAAGAAGAGGAAGATGAAGTATATAAATAATGCCTTAAATATTAATGTCATCATGATAAATTCCTTGTTTTAACTATAGATGATTCAAGTCATCTCTTAAAGCTTGTTGGAAGATTTTCACCCTGGGAGACCAACAAACTTCGACTTATAAAGCTAAAAATGGTATACATTTATGTTTCGTCAACCCTAGAAAGTGACATTTCAACAAGTTAACAAGGACATGACAATGGGCGACAATAAGAATCCAAGACCAATACACTGGGCCGATATCACTGCGGAGAGAATCATCCGTGAGAAGGGAGATAAGGATAAATATACTGTCGCATCAGGAATAACTCCTTCAGGTGTAGTCCATTTTGGAAACTTTAGAGAAGTCGTCACTGTAGACTTTGTCGCAAAAGCGCTTAGAGACAGAGGAAAAGAAGTACGGTTTATTTTCTCATGGGACGATTATGACACTTTTAGAAAAGTCCCACTAAATCTTCCCAAAAGAGACGAACTTGAAAAATACATGTTTCAACCCATTGTTGATACGCCAGACCCTTATGGTGAACATGAATCATACGCTGCTCATCATGAAAAAAGTTTTGAACAGCAACTTGAAAAAGTTGGTGTAGAAGTTGAATCAATTTACCAGGCAGGAAAATATCGTTCAGGGACATACAAAAATGGAATCAAAACTGCACTCGAAAGAAGAGACGAAATTGCGGCAATATTAAATGAACATAGAAGCACACCCCTAGCTAGTGATTGGCAACCAGTATCTATTTACTGCGAGTCTTGTAATACAGACAATAAGATTACTAATATGAATTATGCTGACGGAAGTGTTTCATATGAATGCGGGGCCTGTAGTCATAAAGGAAAAGAAGTTCTTGAGAATACTTCTAGAGTAAAACTTCCATGGCGAGTTGACTGGCCGATGAGATGGGCCTTTGAAAAAGTAGATTTCGAGCCAGGCGGAAAAGATCATTCTTCTCAAGGCGGGTCTTATACGACAGCTAAAGAAATCGTAAAACTATATGACTGGCAAACTCCTGTATATCTACAATATGACTTTGTCTCTATTAAAGGGGCAGGTGGAAAAATGAGTTCCTCGTCAGGCAACATCATCACAGTAAATGATGTTCTCAATGTTTACGAACCAGAAATGTTACGTTGGATCTTTGCCTCCTATAAATCTAATGTTGATTTTTCAGTTAGCTTTGATTTAGATGTGATTAAATCTTATGAAGATTATGACAGACAAGAAAGACTTGCATTTGGTGTAGACACTGGAAATGAGAAAAAAGTTAATATGGCCAAAAGAGTGTTTGAATTATCTCAAGTTGGTCCAATGCCTGAAGAGTGTCCTATCCAGCCATCATTTAGACATCTTTGTAATATCTTACAAATTAATGATGGAGATATATCTAAGGCAAGAGATGCTTATGCAGATCAAATTAAAACACCAAGAGACGAAAGAAGGTTTAGTGAGCGTTCTCAATGTGCACTATTCTGGCTAAAAACTTATGCTCCTGAAGAATTTAAGTTTCAAGTAAATTCAAATACACCTTCAATGGAAATTGGAGAAAAAGAAAAGAGTTTTTTAGCAAGTTTCAAAAAATTTTTATCAACGAGTTGGGACACAATAAACACTGATAAAGAGTTGCATGAAAAAATGTATGAAATTATTCATGAAGTAGAAATAGAGCCATCCGATGCTTTCTCTACTCTTTACGAGCTTTTAATCAGCAAAGAGAAGGGTCCAAAGCTAGCAGGCTTTATTCGGACAATTGGAAAAGATAGAGTTATCGCTCTTATCCCATAGTGAGTCGGGCTAATCCCGACTCTTTTTTTCAATTCGTTCAATTTCTATATAAAAAGATTCTTTATAGGCCTTCAGACCTTTTGACCTTGTTTTCTTGGGGCAGTTAGCAATTTGATGGATTCCGTCTACAACTTCTTTACCTTCAACAGCATCTTTAATGCCTTTTGCAGTCAAATTCACAATTGAACAAGATGAGTAAATTTTCTCATTATAATTTTTTTTATATACCTTAGTTAGTTTTCGTCTCGTACTTTTATAACAAAATTTTAAGTGATCAAGGTTAAATTTTTTAAAAGTTGATGCATGAATGGTCGCAAATTCTTTTGTTTTATTTTTATGACAGTATAATTTTGCAATATTACCTCTATAATATTTTTTAAGCATACTTGGGTTTTTGTTAACCTTTGAACAAAGATCTAATCGCTCTAGTAAAATAAAGTCTGTACTTAAATTGCTATTATCTACTGAAGCTTGCCCTTTTACTGAATCTCTAGAGCATTGCAGTTCTAATTGTTTATTGTAGGAAGATGTATATACTTCTTTGAATTTGTCCGCACCAAAGTGTTTATTACCACTGCAATTAGGGGCCTTTGCATCACTTTCTGAGTTTTTCCAACTCAGCGCCTGCTCTTTCCCCATATTTGCTGCTCCCTCTGTGTAACAATTATCCCTTACGTATGTAGAGCAAGAGCTAAATAGTAAAATCCCCAAAATAATATTGAGTTTCATAGGTATTCCTTTCGATTAATATAAATTCTCATCGGAATTAAGAATCAGACACTTAAGAAGCTTCATTTCCGACCCTCCAGCTCGGGTTTAATTTATAACTCGTTGAAGTTGCATTCTTTTCTGATAAAATCTCAGTCTGTGGAGGACTACTATGCAAATCGGTGACTACCAAATTCAACCGCGAAAATTCATACTTTGGATTGTTAATAAGCCTATTTGGTCAATGCTTCTCGTAATATTTCTATTAGCTGTTACGACTCCTGGGATTTTCAAAATCAAATCAATGTATTCTCCAAGAATTTGGTTTGGAAAAGATCATTATGAAATTAAAAAATTAGACCAATTTGAAAAGACTTTTGGAAATGATCAATCAATAACTTTTGGATTTTATAATCCTAAAGGAGTTTTCAATACTGAATCATTAAAGGCCATTAGAGACCTAACTGATGAAGTATGGACTCTACCTGATATTATCAGAGTTGAATCAATGACGAATTACAACTTCATTGAGAGTACAGATGATGAAATTATAATTGATGCTCTTCTTCCTGAAGATTTTGAATACTCAAAGTCAAAAATTGAAAAATTAAAAGTTAAGACATTGAATGACAAGGTAGTACCAGATTATTACCTCTCAAATGATGCAACATTATCTCTGGTCCACGGTTATTTAAAACCTAGCTTTGAAGCTGAACCTGCTTACCAAAAGATAGTTGAGGAAGCAGAGAAGTTAGTTCTTAAGTACAAAGAAAAAATCCCAGGAATTCGTCTTTATACCTTAGGTGATGCTTCAGCGAATGATGCGTTCAGAAGAATTTCGATTGGTGACAATCAAGTTATGTTGCCCATTATGTTCATTTTTATCATAGTCTTGATGTTTTGGATGTTTAGAACATTCAAATCGATTTTAACCTCACTAGTTTTAATTGGTATTACAATTCAAATTACTTATGGCCTATTGGGATATTTAGGCATTACTTACAATGCATTACTTGCAGCAATTCCAGGTATTTTGCTTGCCATTTGTATCGCTGACTCTGTTCACATTCTAGTTGGTTATCATCATTTTAAGGCCGAAGGTAATAATCCGAAACAATCGCTTTTAATGTCATTAACAAAAAATATGCAACCTACACTACTAACAAGTGTATCAACTGCAATTAGTTTTTTCTCAATAACTTTAACAGACATACAACCAGTAAGTGACTTAGGTCTCACAGCTGGTATTGGTACACTATTTGCTTGGTTTTTTACATACTTCTTCATGGGTGCGCTCTACTCACTTATGGTTAAAGGGGAAATTACTGTACCATGTGTTTTTCACAAAGAAGATAAACCAAATCAAAAAGATACTTCTATTGTTTCAAAAATTTGGGCCAGTAAATCAGCAAAGTGGATTAACAAATATAAAAAGCCCATTATAATAATCTTTGTCGTCAAATTCTTAGCAACTGTTGCAATTGCTCTTACAGGTGAAGTTAATAGTGACCCTATGAAGTATTTTGGAAAAAAAGTTCCTATCAGACAGAACTATGATTTCACTTCTACAAAAATGAATGGAATGAGAGGGATTGACCTCGTGATAGACTCAGGAAAAGAAGATGGTGTTAAGTCTCCAGAGTTTTTAAGAAAAGTTGATGCGTTCGCAAAATGGCTCGAATCAGACCCAGATATAACAAATACAAAATCATCACTTGATATTATTAAAAAAATGCATCAAACGTTAAATAATGACGATAAGGCTTTTCATAGTATTCCTGACAAACAAGAAACAGTGGCGGAAGTTCTATTTCTATACCAAATGGGTTTACCTCAAGGAATGGATTTAAATAATCAAATCTCTCTTGATAACAGAAAAATGAGATTTCGAGTCATTTGGAAAATTGAAACAAGTAAAGAAAGCCAAGCCAAATCAGAATTTTTACTCGCAAAGGCACCTGAGTTTGGTTTGGAAATGGATACGGGAGGCAATGTTCCTATTTACATTCAAATGAATAGCCAGGTAGTCAAAAGCTTTTTCTCTTCAATGTCTATGGCCATTCTTTTAGTAAGCCTTCTTCTTTTCTTTGTCTTTAAAGATTTTTATTTGGCCATGCTTGCAATGTTACCTAATGTAATTCCTTTAACTCTTGGTGCTGCCGTAATGGCCATTTTTAATATTTATATTGATATAGGTACAAGCATGGTTTGTTCAGTCTGTTTAGGTATTGCAGTTGATGACACCATACACTTTGTCACTAGTTATAAAAACTATCGTAAAACTGGATTAGACGCTTACAACTCTGTCATTGAAACATTCTCGATTACAGGTAAGGCCCTTGTTTCAACAACTACACTGTTAGTAATTGGCTTTGGTGTCTTTGTTTTTGCTGATTTTGTACCAAATAGAAACTTTGGTATTTTTTGCTCAATCATACTGATGTATGCATTGATTACAGATCTCCTATTTTTACCTGCCATTCTTCTTCAGTTTGACAAAAAAAAAGAGGATCCTAAAATATCGGATCCTCTTGCAAACGCTACTCATTCATAAAACACACCCCTCCTAGGGAGGTGGTGGCGGCGGTGGACTATTCCCACTTCCAGGTGGTGGCGGTGGTGGCCCTCCAGAACTTCCTCCAGGTGGTGGTGGTGGTGGAAAACTACCAGTCCCTGCCCCTGGCGATGGCGGAAAGCCAGGTTGTCCCATAGGAGGAGTTCTCCTGAGCCTTGGGTTTCTCATATCTCTACGATTACCTCGTTTTCCTTTAAGTCTTTGCTTATTATTTATTCCTTTACCAGGAAAATCTTTTCTTATTTTGTTATCTTTTCTACTAACTTTTTTTCTCCGTTGGAAGTTTCGACCTTCTCTTTTATTAATGGCCTCCCCTGCCTTTCGGATTTTTCTAAAGTTATTCCATTTCCTTAAATTCTTATTGTTTTTTAATGAATTTGGAGGCCTTCTATCTAAATTACGCATGACCGTTGGTTTAAATTTCTGTCTATCAAGTCTGACTTTCTTATTGTAAAAACCAGTTGATTTAGTATTTGAAGCTGACGTGTCCCAGTTCAGTTTTTTGGCCCAAGGGAACTCTCTGGGAGCAGTCATTTTCCCTTTTGGTCCTATATAGATTCCCTGACCTCCAGGTACATCGATATGATCATCTCGATCAAAGTTCATAGCAGTAATATTTCCATTATTTACATAGGTATAAACATCTCCAGAAGATTTTCCTCGACCATATCCTACAAGAAATTTAGTTCCCCTGACTCCAATTGACACATTTTTTGTTCTAACCTCTAAGTCATTTTTTTTACTTTTGTTTAAAAATTTAATTAAGCTGGTACCGGCCTTTTGATAAAAACTGACGTAAGCACCATTCTTTGAAGTAGCACTCCCCATAACCTTTTCAAGTTCAATGGATGATTTACTATCAAGTTTCATTTTACTTGTAGACAGAAATGAAATGATGGCCAAGGACTTTTTACCAGTTTCAATAAGGTCACCTTCATACAAAGGCTCACCTTTTATCATAGATCTCTCAACACCTTTTCGGACTAAAGTGACTTCTCCCTTCTTGTAAAGGAGTTTACCAATCTTTTCAGCTGCGTAAGAGTTACAAGTTAATAAAATTAAAAATAAAGTTGTAAATTTTTTATTCATCATAATTTTTCAAATCCACTTCAATTCCGTCTTCATTTATTATAAAAACAAAGAATTCTTTTTCTCTCTCTTCCATTGTTTTCATTAATTCAGCAATATCTTCAATTTCGAGTTCAGGATCCAAGTCAAAATCACCACAAAACGTTTGAATAATATTTAGTGATAAGGAGAAGTCTCTTTTAGAGTTGAACTCTTTAGGGAAAAAAGAAATCATTACTGACTCTGTATCATTATCGAAATCTACATCTATTTTCATTTATCTTCCTATATTTTCAAGAGTGCAATTTTCGCATTCCTTATCCCATTCTAAGAGGGTCTTAGTTTCTTGAAAAGAAATATGAACAAGGAATCTGAGTAGTTAAACAGGTGGTCTAAATTCTCCACGCTTTGCCACTAAGGGAACCATGAGAAAAAGAAAAACACCGAGGAAAATATAACCAAAAATATGATAAGCGTTAGCATTAAGCCTCGACTCTACTGAAATATGATTATCTATTAGCCATCCCATTAAAGGACCCATGACAATAAAGGTCACTCTTGTCCCCAAACTGATTATACTATTCGCAGTAGCTCTCATTTCAGCTCCTACACGAGAATTCATTGCATCCCTTATTAAAACACTATTGATTCCTCTGCAAACCTGGAAGCACAAACAAAAAAGAAAACCAATCCATGTAGTAAAGTATCCCATTCCGAAATAACCAATTACTGGAAGAAGTCCCATGATTAAAAGAGAACTTGCACCCCCTATAATCTTCTCCAAACGCTGGGCCAAATATGCAGACAATCCAACAACTAAGTTAATGGCGGCCCAGAGAAGTCCAAAGTATTTAATATCGATACCTATATTTTTCCAATATTCTTGAAAAGACCATACGGCCACAAGAGTAGCAGTTCCATAAATCATGCCATTAAAAATAATTAATCTAACAAGGGTAGATTCCTTAAATAATTTGTTAAAGATATAAATTGCATTTTCTTTATGTTTTCGTTTCTCTAGTTTTTTCCTAGGAGGTTCTACAATCGAAAAGGCCAAAAGAAATGGAACCCAGGCGGTTACAGCATGAACTTGCACAGGTAAGTCTAGGTAGATCGTTGCTAAAAAGCCACCTACGAGTGCCGCAATTGTTTCACCTAATTGGTAAAACAAAACTCTTCTTCCCATGAGTTTTGATTGCCCTTCAATGTCCCCAACAGCTTCAAGTGAGTCATACAAAAGAGCGACATCTGTTCCAGAAAAAAGACTCACTCCAATAGCTAAAACAAACTCGAATATCAAAAATTCCCAAAGATCTGTAGCGAAGGCAAATAAGGTAAAGCCAAGCCCATGGAAAAGACTAGCTGCAATCAGTGTTCCCTTCCTTCCTAAAAGGTCAGAAATATAACCAGAGGGAACTTCAAGAAGAAGAACTGAGGCCGAGAAAAAGGCCTGTAACTGGTAGACCTCTTCCATTGAAAGGCCACGACCTTTGAAAAACGGAACCATAATTGCCATTGGAATTAAAAACATCCAGGCAAAACCCATAAAATATATTTTACGTGGGTTTTTTGATAAATTTGCCTTTAACTCAGGGGTCACCGTTTTTGCCTTTTACTCAACAATTTTCGAGGAGTTAAAGTGTTTTATAATGTAATCTCCAAGAATAAACTCACTACTTTTAGATAAATTCTTACATTAAAGTAAATACTACACGGTTCTCCCACCTTCTATTTGTAGCAT
>JAGSHI010000071.1 GCA_023954635.1 Bacteriovoracaceae bacterium | reverse complement strand
ATTTTGTTGGACTTTCTCAATATACCAGGAGCCCACCTGTTGACTTTATTAATCACTCTACCGGAATAGTCCGGGATAATAAATTCTTCTCTCTTTAAAAGACCTTTCGCTATTTTTTCTCCAGCAACTACTGGTGATGTCGCAATATATTCATATTTTTCCGGGAAACCATTTTCTTTACCAATTTGCATAATATCTGTTTTTATAAATCCAGGTGAAATTAAAGAAACCTTAACGGGACTAGAGATGGCGTCGAGTTCAAGCTGCAGAGACCTTGTAAATCCAACGACAGCATGTTTACTAGCAGAGTAACTACAAATGCCACTTGGAGGAACATGACCTGCCATAGAGGCCATATTTGCGATAAGTCCATCTCCTTTGTTTTCAAAATGACTTAACCAAAATCTGGTTGAAATGATTAGTGAGTTAAAATTTATATCCATAATTTTTTGAAAGTCATTTTCACTTTCTTCTAAGAAGGGCATTAAGTTTGCTATCCCTGCATTATTTACGACAATACTAATATCTGGATGATCATTAATAACTTTTTCAAAAGTTTTATTGATGCTCTCTAAGTTCGATAAATCAAGAGAGTAATACCCTGAAAGCTTTAGCTCTTCTTTTGGAGAATCATGGATGTCAGACCCAATAACTTTATGTCCTTTGTTTATCAAGGCCAAGACAAGATTTTTCCCTATCCCGCCATGGACACCAGTTATAAAAAATTTTTCACTCATCGTTTTCCTTTTGTCCATGAAATTGCATAATTTTATTTGCCAAGTCTTCAGGCACATCAAGCATTGGCCAATGCCCAGACTCTACATCAATTATACTATAGTGATCATATCTTCTTTCCATTTCATTTGTAGTTGGTTTAACTAAAAATGGATCATCATCCGACCATAAATAAAGTACGTCATTTTTCCATTTAGAATGATCTAAAAATATTTTCACGTCTCTAATAAGGGCCTTATAAAAAAAGAAACCATTTAAAATATTCTCATTATAAGAAGCTGGAATATTTAATATAGAACTTCTACCCAATCTAGCTGCACTCTTACGTAGATCCATCCAATAATTGCTAAGAAGTTTTTTATTAAAAAACGGGAGTTGAAATAGAGACATATATGCACTACGAATCATTTGTTTAGGGTTTGATTTTCTATCGAGCATCATTTGCCCTGAAAGCGTATTAATACATATAAGTTTTGTATCATCAGGCAAGAAACCTAACATATGATGAGCATAGGGCCCTGCCATATCATGAGCTACAATAGTTACATTTGTTAATTCAGACATCGCGAAAGACAATATTTCTCTATAATATTTTGATAAATTTTCTAATCTATATTTCGACAATAAGTCAGAGTCGTCAGTTACCGTCCCAGGTGAGGAAGGACAAATAATATTAAAGTGGTTGTTAAGAAAATTACACATCGGTTCCCAGACTCTAAAATTGTCAGGGAATCCATGTAATAAAAACAATGTTTGTTTTTTGGAATCAAACTCATTGGCCAAATACAATTGATGATTCCATTCTTTTAATTCGATCTCTTCTCCGTATTTTCAAACAGTTAGCTTAATTATCGTTCCTTTTTACTGGCCCTTCAAGAGGGGCAAAATTCTTTGCTATAATGATTGAAAGGAGTGTTTTATGGCACTTGGACGAATAACACATAGAAAACCCGACTTTACCTTTGATGAAGAGTTTGAGAAGCATTGGTTGGGCGGTAGTGCTTTTAAAACGCATTTTTTAAATAGTCTTACCTTAATATTCCCGGCCGGAGAGAAATACTTCATCAGATCAGTCAAGAATGTTCTAAGCAGAGTAAAAACCAAGAAGCTTACTTCCGAGGCCAAACAGTTTATCAAGCAAGAAATTCAACATTCCATTGAACATGAGAAGTTTTTTTCTGTTTTAGAAAAGCAAGGTTATGAGATTAGACCCTTGTTAAAAGTTATTGATAATCTAGTCTCAAAGAAACTAGAAGTCTTTTTCGCTAAGGAATCAAATATTTCAATAACTGCCGGACTTGAACATATAACGGCCCTACTTGCAGAAATATCTCTTGAAGAAAATTTTCTTAAAGAGGCCCCTCAAAAGATTCAAGACCTATTCAATTGGCATGCAGCAGAAGAAATTGAACATCGATCAGTCGCTTTTGATGTATTGAATGATGTTGACCCAAGATATGAGCAAAGGTTAATTGGAATCATTATTGCTTATATAGCTATGTCGACCTTTGCGGGTGTTTGTACAATAAATCTCCTTCATCAAGATAAAATGCTATTCAAAAAGAAAACATTTCAAGATTTCACAAGTATGTTTTTTACAGATGAAAAGCTTTTTTTCAAGGCCATATCGATTTTCTTTCGTTATCTTGACCCTGACTTTCATCCAGACAAGTCAGATGTTGATGGATTAACCAAAGATATCTTTAACAAGTTTCAATCTCTAAAGGTTGCTTAATGTCATTTGATCGCTACCTTGCAAGAAACCTTAAGTCAGTTCAAGAACTTGCCCTTAATTGTGCAAAAGATGTTTTCCATATGCTTCAAGAAGGGATGACAGAAAAAGAAGCTGCCTTTTTAATGACAAAATATTTAGAGGAAAGAGGAGTACATAAGTTTTTCCACCGCCCTTTTGCGTGGTTTGGTGATCGAACTTTATTTAATGATTTTTCAAGACCACTTCCCTTACTCCAAAGAAAGACGTGGAAGGACTTTCAACTTCCAGGACTAAAAGTCCCTCTTCCCCACTTTGGTCTCGAATTTTTACCAACGAGAAGAAAGCTCAAACACAATATGCCAGTTATATTAGATGTTGCTCCTGTTCATAATAATTTCTTTGCAGATATTGGTCATTCCGCATTTTTTGGAGAAAGTGAAAAACATAATTCTATGATGAAGTTCTTAGATGAATTGAAACACCAAATTCCCCAAATAGTTAAAGAAAATAGAAATATCTCTAATATTTACGATGAAGTTGATAAACTTTTAATTAAGGCCGGTTATAACAACTGTCACCAACTTTACCCATTAGGGGTTCTCGGACATAAAGTAGGTATCTACCCAAATCTAAGAGGTATTAAACTTCCACGAGTTAATATACTTGGGTTTGAGCCTGAAGCATTTGCATTCCTTATAAAACAAAACCCTACAGCGCCCTTAAAATTTAACGAAGATGTTCCTTTTATTGCTGAAGGAATAGACCAGAATATTTCAGACGGTTTTTGGGCAGTGGAACCTCATATTGGAATTGATTCAATAGGTGGTAAATTTGAAGAGATTCTAGTAGTTGATGGTCAAAATGTTAATTGGCTTTCTAACTTAGATGTTTAGTTTAAAAATTCAAACCCTATCCTAAATACTTGTTCATTTGTTAAGACCTTATCCACTGGTGCTTTGTTTCTAACAATACAAATTTTTCCTACACATTGATCGACTGAACTTTCTTTAACTAAAAGTTTTAACTTCATATGAAATTGCTCATATTGAGGTTTACGAATAAGAATGGCCATACCACCTTCTGATATGTCTAAAACATTTACTTTCATTTGATCTTGATTATCAAAAACGAGAATTGCTGTTTGATAAGACTGAAGGCCAAAGTTTTTCCTCTCTGTTGCTCTAGAGTCATCAATTTTTAATATAGAAGGTCTATAGATCCAGACTTCTTTATCTTCAACTCGATCAATTTTAGTTTTAAAAATTAATTCTTTATAACCTGAATGAAAAAAAAGCTCTTTCTTAGGATCAAAATTAAAAAGGTGACCTTTTGCTGCTCTAACCTCCATTCGATCTTGCATGCCATTGTATTTGTGAATAGTTCCTTCAGCAAAATAATGTGTTTCATCATAGGATTGCCAAATCTTAATTGGAGATTTTTGTTTAGAAATATCTTTGAGAATTTTTCGAATCAATTGAGTATTAGCAATATCAATTTTATCGTTTTCTTTTTCGTCTTTGGCCATATAGGTTTATTATAACCGATATCTTAGGAAGGTCACTTTATTAGGCACCTCTTTCAAACTCTAGCCCAAGTGAGCTACTATAAAACCTGACTGTTTCGCGAAGCAAATCATCAACATCTGAGCTAATATCACCTTCTAGCCAATGGTAAAAAATCTGTACAACCCCACCAATAATACACATTGACGAGACCCTAGGGTGAAGTTTTTTAACGAGTCCAGCTGCCATAGCTAAAGCGAGAGTATTTTCAGACATATCTACTAATTCTAAATAATAATCAGACATCTTTTTATCTATAGAAGGTCCTACGGCCCTTCCTTCTCGAAACAAGAATTTTCCAGCAATTTGATTGTTCTCAAGAGTTTCTGCAAGCATCTTGGCCTCTGATAAGAAAACATCTGTCAAATCAGCATCTTCATTTACATTTTCATGGACCCAAGTGAGTGTTTTGCCAATCTCTCTTCGAAAATTTTCTAAGCATCGGTCTACAACTTCCTCTTTATTTTTATAGTAAAGATAGAAAGTCCCTTTCCCTACCTTGGCCTTAGCAATTATGTCCTCGATCCTAGTCTGGTGAAATCCCTTCTCTAAAAAGACTTCCAGAGCAGCATTCATAAGAACATCGGCCTTATCAAGTGATTTTGAAGAGTTAGACTCATTGTTTACAGGAGTTTCATGCATGTACTTACCTTATTTCATTATATTGAAAATTGCTATTTACAATACTGACTGGTCAGTACTATAATACAATTGCCCATAAAGATCAATAAGGAGATCCAAAATGAGTACCCAAGGATTAAAACATATTGAATCAACAAAAAAATATACTAATGAACAGTATAGAGTTTGGTTTAGAGAAAATGGAATACCAAAAACATATAATCCAATACTCCACGTTGCATTTAATATAGGAACTCTACTGGCCCTTATTGTCTGGAATATGAGCTTTGTTACAGAATGGAATTGGGAAGTTTTTTCAATTCTTGGAACATCTTTGATAATTGGAAACTTAGTCGTTTACCTACTTCATAAGTATCCTCTTCATAGAAGAATGAAGCTATGGAGTTTTCCTTATGATGCTCACACTGTAGAACACCATAGATACTTTACTTATGATAATCCTGTTTACAACAGCCCATTTGATTTCTTTGCGGTATTTTTTCCTTGGTTTGTAGTTCTAGGCTTTGCACTTGTTGCTCAACCAATATTTTATTTTTCTACTAAGTTCTTTATAGGACCAGAACTCGCCCATGTTTTTGCAGGTGCAACTGCAGGGTATTTTTTATTATATGAATTTGTGCATTGGTCATGTCACCTTAGAGAAGATCACCCATTACTTAAAGTAGGCTGGTTAAATTATATGTGGAAATTTCATAGAGTCCATCACAACCAAAGACTTATGAACAGCTATAATTTTAGTATCGTATACCCACTCTTCGATATCTTAATGGGAACTTTACATAAAGGAGACCTTCCAGGTGAGACCATCGAAGACCATTATAAAAATGTTAAAGAAAATATTATAACGAATCCGGCCGGGGCTCCAGTGGAGTCAACTCACCAGTAATAGAAAAGCCATTAGCGAGGGCAAAGGACTTAACTTTATTAATTCTGTCTTCGCTAATTGGATGAGTTGAGAAATATTTATGCAAAACACCTTCACCTTTTTTTAATCGTTCAAAAAAGCCAAAAGCACCAGCTAAATGTGAATACTTCTTAACGACTAAACCTGCGCCATAGATATCACAGTCAGATTCTTGCTCTCTATTAAATGATTTTTCAGTGTAATCGAGCCCGCCTAGGAAGAATTTGGAGACAGGATTGTTATCTCCAAAAATAACCATTGAAAAGAATCCCATGACAAATTGTCTTCCCATATTTTTTAAATGATGTTTGTGATGGAAATGACCAAGTTCATGCCCTAAAACCATAGCTAACTCATTTTCGGTTTCAATTCTCTCTAACAATTCATTAACAATTAGAATTGTATTTCCGGGTAAAGCAAATGCATTAATATCTTTTCCTGGGATAATTTTTAATCTGTAACTTTGACCCTTAAGTGAACTATGTTCAACTAATGAATTTAATACTTTCTTAGCTTTTATAAATTTTGGATTATTATTAGATGCTGTATCATCATTTTTTGTTGGATACTTTTCCATTATATTAAACAAACGAGTTTCGAGCTCAGGAGTCAAACCATCAACTATTTTGTCGACAGCAAATATACTCGCCCAATAAAGAAATATTACGAACCCAAAGATTGAAGAAACTAAGATTAATATTTCTTTGAAGTGGTTAACATTAGAAACGTTTTGGTTGTGCTCTTCTGTATCAATCTGCTTCACTTTCAACTAACTTCCTTAAACTTGACAGCTGTTGAGTAGGCCACGGCCTCAATACTTCCGACACTTTTTTCATTTCTACCTTTAGAAATAGAACTAGTCTCGATACGAACATTTAAATAAATGTCAGCATTTTTTACGCTTTCCTTCATTCTAAGTAGAGCTTCTCGTCTCGCTCTATCAAGAAGAGATTCATAACTTGTTAGCCTTCCACCAAATACTAAACGAAGCCCAGCTAAAAACCTTTTGAAGTAATCAACACTTACGACTGTACTACCAATTGCCAACTCACTAGAGATGACTTCTTTATTCTCAAGAGGTGCAGACCTAAGATTTACAGAGGGTTTATTAATCAATCTTTTCTCACGGAGTCTTATATATTTATAATGTCTTGTTTCTAGATAATTGCCGAATCCATAACCAACAATTAATAAAACACCAGCGATAATTAATTGTTCCATTAATTAATCCTAACTGCTGTTCCATAAACATAAAGCTCAGCTGCTCCTTGAGCAACACTTGAAGTTGAAAACCTAACATTTAAAATAGCATTTGCGCCAAGCTTTTCTGCTTGTTTAACCATTCTATCCATGGCCTCTTTTCTCGACTCTTGTAAAAGCTCTGAGTAACCTTTTAACTCTCCACCAACTATATTTTTAAGTCCGGCCATAAGATCTCGGCCAATATGTTTAGCTCTTACTGTGCTTCCAGATACTAAACCAATGTATTCTGAAACTTGTCTTCCAGGAATAGTTTCTAAATTAGATACTTCCATTTATCCTCCTTAATTAGGCTTATTCCATTATCAATACTTGCTGAGTTTAACTACAAGGAGGCAATATTGGTTTATTGGACGACTCAACATAAATAGACTAGTATATTGAGCAATAACCTACTGTAATTACGGGCATTTCAAATAAAGTGGAAAGAATTTTCTAAGAAATCTCCCCCCCATTCGTTGTCCTATTAGAACGGAGTGGAAACGATGACGCAAAAGCTTAAAAATGATTGGTTTCAAACTACTGTCAAAGAACAGCAATCTCCACTAATTCGTTATACCAGAAAAATAACACTGGATAATGAGTCAGCTAAAGATGTGGTTCAGGAAAGTTTTTTGAAACTTTGGAAAGAGGAATATCCACGGATCGTGGACTTTATTCCTCCTTGGCTTTTTAGAGTGTGTCGTAACCATGCCATTGACATTAAACGAAGGGAGAAAAAGTTAACCCGGACAGAAGAAGGAGTAGAGTTGGCCATAATCATGGGAGATCAAGAGACTAGAACTGATGGAAATATAGCACTCGAAGCACTTAGAAACATTTCGAGTAAGTATCAAGAAGTTCTTATTCTCAAACTCACGCATGAACTTTCTTATAAAGAAATAAGTGAAGTTACAGGTCATACAACTTCTAACGTGGGTGTTCTTATCCACGAAGGCATGAAGGAGTTAAGAGAAAAACTTTCACTTAATTCCAAGGAGGCAAAATGACAAATTTATCCAATGATCCACGTCTTACTGCTTATGCCCTAGGTGAACTTGACCCCTTAGAAACTAAGGAGTTTGAAATGGAACTGAAAAATGATCCAAATGCACAGAAAGAAGTAGATGACATTAAAAACTCGGCCATTCTTTTAAAAGAAGGTCTTGAATCTGAAGACAAAGCATCTCTTGGTGTTGATAGAGTTGAAGAAATTCATGCTAATACAACACAGAAAAAATCTATCTTTGATATTTTAAAAAGCAAGTTTGTTTTAGCAGGACTTCCTGCCCTAGCAGCATCTATATTAATTGTTTTAAATATTAGTAAAAATGAAAATGCCATGCTCTCGAGTAAAGTAGCAAGTTCAGATAGTGAGCCCATGGTGAATAGACCTCAGGTCGCTGAACAAAAAGCTGTAAAAAAGAATAGAAAAGCAAAAATGAAAAAGGAATTTTCAAATAAGTTAGACTTATCAGTCGCTGGCAGTGGAGGTATAGGTAATCAACTATCGGCTAAGTCAGCTCCTAGTAGATCTGGAAAAAAGATGGTTATGTCCGAGGCGGAAGAAATCGTTATGCCCTCGACAGTTGCTGTTCCTCAGTTTGGAAGAGAAGGATTTATTGCTCCTCCATCTCCTGAGCCTCATAAAAAGAATACTGAGGATTATGACAAGGTTGAAAATTCAGATTGGGTAAAAGTCAGTGCTGAACCACTTTCGACTTTCTCAATTGATGTTGATACCGCCAGCTACTCGAATATGAGAAGATTTTTAAATAACGGTAATCTTCCTCCGCTCGATTCTGTGAGAATTGAAGAGTTTATAAATTATTTTGATTATGATTACGAAGGACCAAGTGGGAAACTTCCTTTTGCCGTAAACTTTGAACAATCTAAATCTCCGTGGAACCCAAAATATAAACTCGTAAAGATAGGGTTAAAAGGAAAAGAGATTGCAGCAAAGGAAAGACCTAACTCAAATCTCGTTTTTCTTTTAGACGTAAGTGGATCGATGAATGATCCAAATAAGCTCCCACTTTTGAAAAATGCAATGAAGCTCTTAACAAGAAAACTTAATTCAAAAGACAGAGTCTCAATTGTTGTTTATGCAGGAGCATCTGGAATGGTTCTCCCATCAACCTCTGGGAGCAATAAAGCAAAAATTCTACAGGCCTTAACTAAACTTAATGCTGGAGGTAGCACAAATGGAGGTCAAGGAATTGAACTCGCTTATAAAGTTGCAAAAGAAAACTATATCGACGGTGGAGTTAATCGAGTAATTCTGGCGACAGATGGAGATTTCAATGTAGGTAATAGCTCAAGAGGTGGACTCATTAGACTTATTGAGGAAAAGGCCAAGTCAAATATTTTCCTAACAGTATTAGGTCTTGGAATGGGGAATTATAAAGATGGTATGCTCGAAAAATTAGCAGATAAGGGTAATGGAAACTACGCTTATTTAGATACTTTGAATGAGGCAAAAAAAGTCCTCATTCATGACATGAACTCCACTCTCATCACAATTGCTAAGGACGTAAAAATCCAAGTTGAGTTTAATCCTAATAAAGTTTCTGCCTACAGACTCATTGGATACGAAAATAGAAAACTTGCAGCGAAGGACTTTAATGACGACAAAAAAGATGCAGGAGAAATAGGCGCCGGTCACACTGTTACAGCATTTTATGAGATTGTCCCTGCTGGAGTGAAGATCGATGGAGCTTCTGTTGACGCTCTGAAATACCAAAAGTCAGCCAAGAAGGCCTCGAGTAGCAATAGTAAAGAACTCATGACTGTAAAACTCAGGTATAAAGAGCCAACTGGGTCAGTCTCAACTAAGCTTGAATTTCCGTTGAAAGACGAAACAAAAGAATTTAGCTCTGCAAGTAAAGACTTCAAATTTGCCACAAGTGTCGCAACATTTGGAATGATACTCAGAAAAGATATGCGAGTCGGAGAAATGAGCATTCAAAAGGTAATTGACACTGCGAAAGATAACAAAGGTGAAGACCCTTATGGCTATAGACAAGAGTTTATAGAGAATGTCGAACTGGCCCGAGAACTTTACAAAAACAAAAATCAATAGACCTCATTGTTTCGCCCCGAGTAATCGGGGCTAACTTTAGTTAGTACAGAAGTAAAAAAATCCACTTTTTCCGCACTTACCTACTCCCTTTTCCTTAGAGAGAGTGTTATTATTTCAGTCATTAATACAGCTAACAGTGAAGTCAAATTGAAGTTTAAATATACTTTTTTCTATAATTTTAAAGGAACCATTCTATGCAAGAATTAGACAGTGTAGTCATCAGATTCTCAGGTGACTCAGGAGACGGTATGCAACTTACCGGTACTCAGTTTTCAAACACGTCTGCCCTCATGGGTAATGACATTGCCACCTTCCCAGATTTTCCAGCAGAAATTCGTGCCCCGGCCGGAACAGTTGCAGGAGTTTCTGGATTCCAGGTTCATATTGGAGCGAGTGAAATCAATACTCCAGGTGATGAACCAGCAGTACTTGTAGCAATGAATCCAGCGGCATTAAAAGCAAACGTTCATACTGTTAAAAAAGGCGGAACCATAATTTTAAATATGGATGCGTTTACAGATAGCAATATTGTTAAGGCCGGATATGTTAGTGATCCATTCACAGAGGAAAAGCTTGAAGACTATTTAGTAATCAAAGCTAACATCACTAAACAAACAACAGAGGCCCTTAAGGATGTCGATCTAGACAATAAGTCTAAAGCAAGATGTAAAAACTTTTACGCTCTTGGTATGACATACTTTATGTTCAATAGAGAACTAGGACCAACTGAAACTTGGATCAAAGAAAAGTTTGGAAAAAAACCAGTTCTTGTTGATGCCAACACAATAGCACTTAAGGCCGGCAGAAACTTTGCAGAAACTCTTGAAGCTATTCCAAATACATTTGTTGTTCCTAAGGCCAAAATTGAGAAAGGTACCTACAGAACAATTAATGGTAATACAGGAACTGCATGGGGATTTATCCAAGCAGCTGAAGTAGCAGGGCTTGACCTTTTCTTAGGTTCATACCCTATTACACCGGCCACAGATATTCTTCATGAGCTTTCAAAGCATAAGAACTTTGGTGTTAAGACTTTTCAAGCAGAAGATGAGATCGCAGGTATTTGTACAGCCATCGGCGCTTCGTTTGCTGGATCTTTAGCTCTTACCACTTCATCAGGTCCAGGTATTGCACTGAAGGCTGAGGCCATGGGTCTCGCTATGATCTACGAGCTACCAATCGTCATTGTTAACGTTCAAAGAGGTGGGCCTTCAACAGGTCTCCCAACTAAAACAGAACAATCAGATCTTCTTCAGTGTATGTATGGAAGAAATGGTGAATCACCAATGATTGTTGTCGCAGCATCTAGACCAAGTGATTGTTTTGAAATGGCCTTTGAGGCCTCAAGACTTGCACTAGAGCATATGTCTCCAGTTGTTCTACTTACTGATGGTTATATTGCTAACGGAGCTGAACCTTGGAAAATTCCTGATCTTTCAAAAGTTCTTAATCAAATTAATGTCAAAAAACCTACTGGGGATTCTGAACAGTGGCTACCATACCACAGAGACGAGAACCAAGTTAGAACTTGGGCCATTCCAGGAATGGCAGGTTTTGAACATAGACTAGGTGGACTCGAGAAAGCTGTAGAAACAGGAAACGTTTCTTATGATCCGAATAATCACGAAACAATGTGCCACATTCGAGAAGAGAAAGTAGCGAATGCTGCTAAAAATATTCCGGCCCAAACCCTTGAAGGTGAAGATAGTGGAGACTTATTAGTTGTCAGTTGGGGTGGTACTTATGGGGCAACCCACATGGCCGTTAAGCAACTTCAAGAAGAAGGTCATAAAATTTCTCTAATGCACCTTAAGTATATTAATCCAATGCCAAGCAACACAGAACAACTTCTTAGAAGCTTTAAAAAAGTAGTCGTAGCAGAATTAAACCTTGGACAACTAAGACAGATTCTTAATGGTAAATTTAACTTAAACGCTTCTGGATACAATAAACTACAAGGTCTTCCATTCAAAATTTCTGAATTGGTTGAAGCTTTCAAAAACGAACTAGGATAAAGGATATAAAATGACAGAGAATCCAACTTATAAGAAAAAAGATTTTGTCAGTGACCAAGAAGTAAGATGGTGTCCAGGTTGTGGAGACTACGCCATTTTATCTGCAGTTCAGTTGGCCATGACCAAAATTGGAAGAAAGAAAGAAGATATTGTTTTTGTATCAGGAATTGGTTGTTCTTCAAGGTTCCCTTATTACATGAACACTTATGGACTTCATACGATTCACGGTAGAGCTCCAGGGTTTGCCTCTGGGATAAAGTCAGCCAACCCTAACCTATCAGTCTGGCTTATTACTGGTGACGGTGATGGTCTTTCTATCGGTGGGAATCATCTCATCCATATCCTTCGAAGAAATGTAGATGTTAACCTTATCCTTTTTAATAATGAGATCTATGGACTAACCAAAGGTCAATATTCTCCAACTTCACAGCCAGGACTTGTCACGAAATCATCTCCATATGGATCGATTGATCGTTCTTTTACTCCTGCAAAGTTAGCGATTGGAGCTGGATCAACATTTTTTGCTAGAACAATGGATACTGACCCAAAACATATGCAAGAAATTTGCTTAGCTGCTGAAGAACATGAAGGTGCTTCTTTAATTGAAGCTTACCAAAACTGTGTCATTTTTAATGACGGTGTTCACGAGCTATTTACAAATCGTAAGACGAGAGATGATCACTGTGTATTCATTGAGCATGAAAAGCCTATGATCTTTGGAAAAGACAAAAATAAAGGTATCAAGCTTACAGGGTCAACTCTTGAAGTTGTTACTCTTGGTGAAAATGGAGTAACTGAAGCAGATCTACTAGTCCACAATGAAACTGATGAAAGGCTCGCTTTCATGCTGGCCGGAATGAGAGGTCCAGAACTTCCTGTTGCTATCGGTGTTCTTTATAGAGTTAAAGATATTCATTATGATGAAGAAATCTGCAAACAAGTTGAAGAGGTCAAGGCCAAGAAAGGTCCCGGTGATATGACTGCCCTTCTTCACTCTGGTGAAACTTGGGAAAATTAATCTCTTAATAAATTTAAAAATAAGAAAGGCCCTTTTTAGGGCCTTTTTTTTTAACGCACTCAGCGTAAAAGGTGTGACGTACTTTTTATCTGACTTGCAACTTCAGAGTTGGGTCACCTTGAAGGTGATACCATTTTAAGTTTTCCGTCGAAGCAATTCTATCATCGTAGTTTTGAATAAGATAAACTTGACCGGCCAATAGAACTTCACCAATTGTTTGGTTTGGGTTACCAGCTACAATCTCACTTACACCTCTGGCCATAACTGCAGGTGGGTGCCAAGAGATATCAACAGAACCACCATAGAAAGCCACAGCTCCAATCGGCTCACCATTTTTAGTTTCATTCATAAATCTTTCGCCAAGACGATCATCAAGACTAAAACGTCCATTTTGACAGGCAACATCTACGATAACTGGCTTTACTTTTCCAGGGTTGATCTCTTTGATATCAGTCGTAAAATATTCTCTAGATTTAACACTAATCCAAGATGGTCCTGAACCGTGGCCTATGTAATTGACCCACATTAAACCTGCGTTGAAGGCCTTATTAATATTTTCAGGAGTCGAGTCTTGATTCTCTTGAAAAATATTAACAACTTCAGTTGAAAAACTTCTTTTAAAAGGATCTGTAAATGAGTTTGTATATTCGACGTCAGTTGGGTTCCAACCTTCATCACTCGCGATTCCCATCATTCTGCCGATTCCAGAAGAATCAGCCCAAGATCTAGTTTCATATTCAATTATTTTAGAAATCTGATTTTCGACATCTTCAACTGTATCTGCTGTAAGTCGTCCATAGAGAACATCGGGAATGTTGTCACTATTTCCACTCATAGTGAAATAACCTAAATCACTTGGTGTATTAGGATCATTACTTGTCATTACATAATCAGTTGGAAACTTTTGTTCATGTCCAACAACTAATGCATAATCAAAAGATTCTTTTTTATACTTTTTGTGAATTTTATTCTTAATTGATTCAAAGTCATTGCCTAAACTCTCCATTGAAACAACTTCAACATCAAAACCGAGACCTCTTTTATGACTAACAAGTCTATTTAGTGCTGAATGAAACTCATTAGGAGAAAAAATGACATACTTTTTTCCAGCAGTTTTTAGAATATTTTCAAAAGAAAACTTTTCTGTTTGAGCATTTTTATTTTTTATAAAAACTTTTAACTCAGGAAATGCAAATAGTTTATCTTCCTTATATTGAAAAGGAGTCATCATGACGTGTGTAAGAGGTACACCTTTAAAGTCTCCCAAGTAACTTACTTTTTGAATCAACTTTCCACTATTCTCATAAGACTCTTCATTCAAAGTGAATGGAATTTCTTCTTCTGATTTTTTACAACGACAAGGTGCCTTTTGGTATGGCGTGGGAACAACATCAAGTTCATATTCACTTCCTTTGGTGATTTCAAAAGAAAGATCACTAGGATGGCCTACTAAGATCATCGAATGAAAAGGTAGCGAAGGAGCGCCGACTTTGTGCATATTAGAAAGTCCTTCAACATTTAGTGACTCAAACCCATCATTATAAGGGATTCTTTTTTCAGACTTATCTGTAGTGAGCTTATTAATGGAGAATTTTACCTCCATTACGTTACTTTTAAGTATTTTTGATTCTACAGATTCATCATCATGACTACTTAAAGTACCGAAATTATAGACTTTAGCTGAAAGCGCCAAAGGCAGTATTAGTGTGATTAAGATTAAGACCTTTTTCATTATTGAGATCCTTTACTAGTTAAAATTTGGATTAATTACTCTTCGGGGCCTTTGAAATTGTTGTGAGTTTCTGATCTTTAGAAATACCTGAGATGCAATATGTTCCTATAAGAAAAATATGCCCTGCGTTGTTTTCACAAGTTGTTAATAAAACGAGTGTATTTTTTGTTAATAAATCAATTCTTGACTTAAAAGCTTGTAAAGGACGTGATATATACGCAGTGCTTAGAGATTCAATTCAATTGTATAAATAATTGAATTCATGACTTGGAATATCAGGAAGATTTCGACGGTCAGCATGTGCAACTTTGTTTGCAAAAAGAGGAGAAAAAATGAAAAAGTTATTCCCGCTCGGAATGGTATTCTTGGCACTTTTAATCACATCATGTGTGAAAGAAGAAAAACTTGGAAGCACAAGCAACCCTGTTAAACTTTACTTCACACCTTCTGTTGATTCAGACACGATCACTTCAAATTCTGAACATTTCATCAAGTTTCTTGAAGATGAAACTGGTCTAGCGTTTAAAACAGGTATTCCAACTAACTATGTTGCTGTAGTCGAGGCCTTCGGTTCTTCTAGAGCTGATATTGGTGTGATGAATTCATTTGGATACATCATGGCCAACACAAAATATGGAGCTGAAGCTAAACTTAAAGTTATCAGATATGGTGAAGATCATTATAGAGGTCAAATCATCGCTCACGTTGATAGCGGTATTAAGTCTATTAAAGATATTGATGGAAAGAAGTTTGCTTTTACTGACCCATCTTCTACATCTGGATTTATGTTTCCTAAAAAAATCTTAACAGAAAATAGCGCTAAACCTGCTAATACAACTTTTGCTATTAAGCACGACAACGTCGTTACTATGATTTACCAAAAGCAAGTTGATGCTGGAGCTACTTATTACTCTCCTCCATCAAAAGATGGGAAGATCAGAGACGCAAGAGCTAGAGTTAAAACTCAATTTCCTGATGTTGAAGATAAGATTAAAATTATTGAAATCACTGAAAAAATACCTAATGACCCTTTCGTCTTTAGAAAAGATCTTCCAGCAGAAATTGCAACTAAGTTTGTTGCAGCTGTTAAGAAGTATCTTGGAACACCTAAAGGTAAAGAGATATTTAAGAATATCTATAGTGTTGAAGGTGTCGTAGATGCAACTGACAAGGACTATAATGGTCTTAGAAGTATGATCAAATCAATTGATCTTGATACTGAAAAACTAATTAAGTAATTTTTAAACCGGCCCCTTTTTTGAAAAGGGGCCTTTTAATATTTGAGAGACACGTATGCTTGAAGTTAGAGAATTACAAAAGATATATGATAACGGAACACATGCTCTTAAAGGCGTTTCGTTTGATGTTAAACAGGGTGAGTTTCTTGTAGTCATTGGATTATCGGGTTCAGGAAAATCAACACTACTTAGATGTATCAACCGATTGCATGATCCAACCAGTGGAGCTGTCAATTTCGAAGGTGAAGACATCACGAAACTTCGAGGAGCAAAGATTAGAAATGTTCGCTCTCGAATAGGTATGATTTTTCAACACTTCAACTTAATTCCAAGAAGAACAGTTCTCACGAACGTTCTCTCTGGAAGTCTTTCAAAAAATGGTATTTTCAAGTCTCTCCTTGGGATTTGGCCTGAAGAAGACAAGAAGAAGGCCATGCAATACATAAATATCGTCGGTCTTACTGGTAAAGAAAATATACGTGCAGACAATCTTTCAGGTGGACAGCAACAAAGAGTCTCTATTGCTAGAGCTCTTATGCAAAATCCAAAGATATTGTTAGCTGATGAGCCTGTTGCCTCACTTGATCCAGCAACTTCTCACTCAGTAATGCAATACCTTAAAAAAGTTAATGAAGAACTAGGAGTTACAGTTATATGTAACCTTCACTTTCTTTCATTAGTTAGACAGTATGCTTCTAGAGTAATCGCTCTTAAAGATGGGTTACTTATATATGAGGGAAAACCTCTTGATATTGATGAAAATTGGTTCCAAACGATTTACGGTGAAGAAGCTGTAGAAGTTACAATCAACTAATTTTGGAGAATTAAGAATGTCAGCGAACACACAAGCATTGCCTGCAGAAAAAAAGACCCTCGGAATGGGGCAAATGAAATCAGTAGTCTTTGCCTTACTATTAGATACGTTTCTTTGGACCTATGTTTCTCTGGTTCTTTATAAAGTTATTTATCAAAAAATAATTTTAGCACTAAGGTTTCCTGAGTTTTCATGGAACGAACCAACAACGGCACTAATCGTTGGTGGGATTATTACTCTTGCACTATTCTTTACTAAATTTTCGATTGGTAGAGCGACTTCTGGTCTATATGAGTTAGATGAAAATAAGTCGATAATGAAGGAGCCTTTTACTCTTCTAGGTATTGCCATTATCTTTCTAACTTTTATCGCTGGAATCTATATTTCTCAAATTTCGATAAGAGAGTTTTTAAGTGAATCAGGTTTAAGTGGTGCAAGAAGAATATTTACAGCTCTTTTTCAACCTAACTTGAGAATTCTTGAGCCGGCCCTATTCGCAGCAATCGAAACCATTTATATGGCCTTCATAGCAACTGCACTAGCTCTACCATTTGCTTTTCTCTTTGGATTTTTTGCTGCCAGAAACCTTATGAACGGAAGCAGGCTAGGTCTTGCAGTCTATTATATTGTGAGATTCTTTCTAAACTTAACTCGATCAATTGAGCCACTTGTTTGGGCGATTATCTTTTCTGTTTGGGTTGGTATTGGGCCTTTCGCAGGAATGCTTGCCCTTATGATTCACTCTATATCATCGCTTGCAAAACTTTATTCAGAACAAATTGAAAATATTTCTAATGGTCCTATTGAGGCCATCACTGCAACTGGAGCACATCCAATTCAAGTTATTTGGTTTGGAGTTGTTCCTCAAATTGTTCTTCCTTACCTTTCATTTACCATTTATAGATGGGACATCAACGTCAGAATGGCTACCGTTATTGGATTAGTTGGTGGTGGTGGTATTGGTACTATGCTTATGCAATACCAAGGTTTGGCCAAGTGGAATGAAGTTGGACTTCTTGTCATCGTGATTGCCTCAGTTGTATGGGTTATGGATTACGCCTCATCAAAAATTAGAGAGGCCATTAAGTAATATGGGTCTGATGTATATTATGCCCGTCTCTGAAAAAGAAGTAGATCGGGTTGAGATCAGT
>JAGSHI010000109.1 GCA_023954635.1 Bacteriovoracaceae bacterium | reverse complement strand
GGAAAATGGAAAGCCGATTTCAATCTTCGATTTTGATATTTGCTCACCAGGATCACCTGCTAATGAGTTAGGATGGACAACATGGCATTGGCTTGAGATTGGAAATAATAAATATTCTTCTGACGAACAAAAAAGAAGGCTAAAAGTATTCTGTGACGAATATGGTATCGATACTTCACCAGTTCTAGAGTGGATGGTAAAACGTCAGGCTTTCTGTGCTCAAAATGAATTCTTTGAGCACAGCTTTAGAGAACACTGCGCACAATCCTTAGATTGGGTGAAGAAGAACCTAGTATAAAAACTTGCACACGTTTTGCTCACGATTCCATATGAAATCCCATGAAGTTCGGTGAACTTTAATGAAGTAAGGAAAAAAGGTAAACCATCAATTTCTCTCAGAAATACTGGATATTGTTGATATTAGTTAGACTCCTGGGAGCTTCCCCCTTGGGAGTACCATTTTTATAGAAAGCCTCGATTTATTCGGGGCTTTTTTTTATGCCTAGGCAGCCCTACCTAAAAAGTTTTGCTCGGAGATTCAGCCCTAACTCAATTTTTTTTGTGACATTTAAAACCATCTCGGAGCCTTTCTTCCCTTGTCCCAAGTAGCAAATGCTCTCTTTTCGTTTTTATAATATTCTCTGTAACTTTCTACGGCATTTCCGATTCTATATTTTTCGTCAAAACAAAGTTGAAATTTGGTTTTACCAGTAGTCTCAAAGTTTAGTTTTGCTTTTTTCTTTTCACACCATAAAATTACTTCTCTTGATTTGTGTATTTTTCCGTAACGAAAAGTAAACTCGTCACACAACGCCAGGCCATGTTCGATCAGCCAATTATAATTTTCGACGGACTCCCTACTCCAAACGGTACAAGGATGATTAAAATGGGTTCTTCTATAAGGCGCAACACCAGGTTCAAAGGCCGCTGTTAATATCTGGGCCGTTTCAAGAGACATTTTCACAACGTGTTTATCACACTGGTACCGGGCAGCTAGGGTTGGGTCATAGTCTAAAACAAAAATATTCACAGATGCGCCCCCTTGTTCGAAATTTTTATTAAGTGCCTTCCAAAAGCATGCATCACAGCGGTATGTATTTGAGCCTGAGAAAATTTGTAAATATACCATGGTAATGATGGTGTGAATTCGTTAATCGATGCGAGGGTATACTGCCCGTTACAAACTAATCGAAACTCAAACCAGCCAGACTCAGAACCTTTACATAATAAGCCTCCAACAATATGGAACTTCACTCGATTAAGGTTATGTGGCTCATCAATTTTCTTTAGAATTAAAAGAGGTTGCTTCAAGCCAATCGAATAAAATTTCAATTCATCATCTATTCGCTCAGCCCGGATAAAGTATTTCATATACCTAGGTAGCCAAGAAATATACTCATTGCTCAACTCTTCTTGATTCAGCTGTGATTGATTAGGTAGTCGCTGAATTGATCGAACATCATTGGTTTGTGCATGACGCTTTTTTTCTGCCTTCTTCCTTTTTTCTTTAGGAATTTTTTGAAGCATTTCTTTATAGGACTTATACTTTATGAAATCAGATATTTCAGCCGGCGTTTCAGGACAAGGTAAATTACACAAAAGGCTATCGATAAGAGGTGAAACAAGTTCATAGTCACCTTCACCGAAAATCTTAACCCACAGTTTTGAAAAGGAGGTGTAGTTTATAGGAACAGGAATCATCAACTTTTTCACATCAAGGTAATCAGCAGTCTGCTCAATTAATTCTGCATAAGAGATTTTCTCACCATTGACCACATTGATTGTTTTATTAAAAAAACTTTCGTTATTTATGCTAGCGCTTATTACTGAAATTAAATCATCTATATAAATCGTTTGGGTATTACTCTTTGTCCAGCGAGGCATCAACATTCCAGGTAAGTTTAGAACCAAATTTTTGAGTATTTCAAAAGAAGATCCCCCTTCACCAACGACCATCCCTGCGCGCAGAATAGTCAACGGAATCCCAGTGGCCTTAAAGACCTCTTCAACTTCTCTCCTACTATCAAGATGCTTACTTGCGCCTTCGCTCGGAACAAGTCCTCCTAGGTAGATAATTTGCTCTACTTTATTATTTAGACAAGCCTTGGCGAAATTGTCTGCCAGCAATAGATCCGTGTCTTGAAAGTTACCTTGAAAAAGTCTGGTGGAAGGTAACATTGAGTGAACTAAGTAGACCGCTACATTTGTACTCTCCAAAGATCTATTGATACTTTCAAAGGAGAAAAGATCGGTTTCAAGCCATTCTAAACGACCTTCCGATTGCTTAGCCGAGCGGCTTAGCCCTAGGATATTGTAGTCCGCTAATTTTCTTTTAATTAAGTGGCTACCAATAAACCCAGAAGCTCCTGCAATCGATACTAGCAAGCTTGAATCCCCCTCAACTAAGACAGCCAATCATTTAGGCTTTCAAAATCATTAAGTACTATAACTTCCGAAATATTTTTAAACTGGGGAAATTCCATTTTTCTTCCCCCCCCCAATAAAACGACTAAAGGAGATTTCAAATGCTTATCTAGCTTTTCCAAGTAGGGAATTATTTTTTTATCGTAGTCCCAACTATCAGAGGAGACGACGCCCAATATTAGGTTGGGGGTTTTCATAGCGCTGAGTGCCTCTCCAAGGCACTCAGCAGGATGGGCTGCCCCCAAATACCGAGTTGGCACACGACATGAGCGACAAAGAATTTCCCCCAAGATGATGGAGAGCTCATGGAGATTTCCTTCTGGAGTTGCCAAAGCAACCTCTTTTGTCTCATCACCGATATTAGGCATAACTATTTGCGACAATTGATCTCGAATAACTGTAGAGATTATATGCTCTTGGGTAACCGAATATTTTCCCCTTGCAACAAGGTTGCCTACCTCTCTAATTGTCGGTAAAGCGATTTGAAAAATAAACTCCTTCGCGCTCAAATTCAAACGAGCATGTTGCAGCTCTTCAGCAATATTTTTTAAGTCATAATTGACAAGAAATTTTAACAAGCTCTTTGTGACCTTAATGTTTTTATTCGGGTCGGTTTCCCCTGTTGCACTTTCAAACTGACTATAAATTTTTTCCAGCTCCGATACTTCCAGTTTCGCCAAATTTGAAATAGTGTGCCCGTGATCAATAAGCTTAGAAATAAGCTTGGCCTTAATAAGGTCCTGCTCACTGTAGAGTCTCTGCCCGCCTTCTGAACGGTCAGGACTAAAAACACTATATCGCTGCTCCCAAACTCTTAGGGTATGGGGTAGAATTCCACAGCTTTGTGAAATCACCTTAATCGAATATTTACCTTCCACTCATTTCTCCAGTTAAGTTTGACGTGCGCCAAAGTACCGAGCCAATACTTAAACAAAAGTTAATTATCATAGTTTGAACCTCTAAGACCACAAGGGTTTTTGGGGGAAATCACTTATAATTTGTATTATTTGGCTTAATCAATGTTACCTGCACTGTACTAATGTTACGTTCAACAAAAGCTGCCTCACAGTAGCAAAGATAGTAGTTCCACTTACTAAAAAATTGATCGTTCATACCTAATTCTCTAATTTCTGGTCTTTTTTTCTCGACCTTACTTCGCCACGCAGCGAGTGTTTTAGCGTAGCTCAGTCCGATGTCACGGAGGTTATGTAGCTGGAGGGTGGTTTCTTTTTGAAACGCTCCAACCATCGCCCCAACCGAAGGAAGAAGTGAGCCAGGGAAAATATGCTTTTGGATAAAGTCCACACCGGTTCTAAATGAATCGTAGCGGGAATCTGGGCTAGTGATTGCCTGAATAACCGCTACCCCGTCATTTTTTAAAAGACGATCAATAGTTTGAAAATACTGAGGGAGATATTCATGCCCCACCGCCTCGATCATTTCCACAGAAACAACCTTATCAAACTGTCCCGATAAATCACGATAGTCTTGAAGTAAGATTGTAACTTTATCCTGCAGGTTGGCTTTCTCGATTCTCTCTACTGCAAATTTATACTGCTCTTTTGAAATTGTAATACCAGTTACCTTACAGTCGTAATGGGTAGTGGCATACTCAGCAAACCCTCCCCAACCACAGCCGACTTCGAGAATATGATCACCGCTTTGAATATCGAGATCTTCACAAATAGTTTTTAGTTTGTGAGTCTGAGCATCAAGCAAAGTTGAGTTCTCACTTTCGAAAATCCCACAGGAATAGCTCATGGTTTCATCAAGCATGATTTTATAAAAATCATTACTCAAATCGTAATGATAAGAGATATTACTTTGCGAACCCGTTTTTGAATTTCGATTAAAAAAGTGCCCGGCTTTATTCACGGCTTCGAGAATATTGAAACCGACTTTTTTAACTTTTGAACCTGATAAAACGCCAGAGTTTTCAATATTTCCAATGACCCATCTTAAAAGCATAGTTAAATCGGGAGTTGTCCAATCGCCGTCGATATACGATTCACCAAATCCAATATCTCCATAAAGAGCGGCCTTTTTAAAGAAGTCTTCGTTTAAGATATGAATTTCTGCTTTATGCCCAGGGTTTTCACCAATTTCTAAAACCTCTCCATCGGGGAGTCGTAAAGTTAATAGGCCATTATTAAATCCACCTAGTAATGATAAAACCATCTTGGCATAAATCGACTTTCCACTTTTTGTTCTGGCGAGTTTGCTTACGTTTTCCATATTTGAGCTCCTTTTTGTAAATGTTTATTTTCTTCTTTTTTGTAATAAGGAAGGCCCTTAAACCAAAGAATAAAGGCATGCCAGTGTATTAAAAATATAATTTGTAAGGTAACAAAGGGGGACAAAAGTGATTGAATCAATAGATTTCGAGAAGTAGCTTCCATCTCGCTTCCCCTAAGCGAAACTTTCAAAATCTTTTCCTCTTTCTTCTTGTCGTCGACAACGATCTCTACATTTCCCTTATTTTCCCTAAAGTGAAAGATCATCACGTTATCATGTTCAGTAAAGGGTGAAATATAGAAGTACTTCTTAGTCGAAAAAGTAAAACCATTCCCGTTAAAGTGTTCGTGATTTACGAAGTATGTTTTTATCTCATTAAAGGTATTCCCAACTTCAACAACAGCATATTTAAGCCCGTTAACATCAGTCATTAAGATAAAACTAACGGGATTGAAGACATAACCCAAAAACCGAAGTTGAGTATATAGATGGATATCTACAATTTCAGAGACCACACCATGCTTACGAGCAATTTCAATGTAGTTATCCTTTGCTGTTTTTTTACCAGCAGAGATATGATCCTTATCGAAAAAGCTATACAAATTAAAACGATTGCTTGAGACAAAAGGAGTGGGAAGGTTTCCCATATCATTAAGATCTATTTTGAACCAGAATAGCTTATGGGTAAATTTGTATTTTAGAGGAGAAATCCGTGTATGGACAACCTCAAAAGAAAGAAGGCCGTGACTCATTTGAACACCTCTCTTCCAAGAATGCTCTTACAAAGCTCTACACTAGAGAGAAGTGCATCCTCATGAAATCCATAACGGTAATAGCTGCCACTGAAATGCAGGTTAGTATTACTATTGAGTTGGTCAATTTTAGTCTGTGCATTTGAAGACTCTAAAGTAAAGACTGGATGATGATAAGTAATCTTCTGAATAACCTTATTCTCGTCAACAAAATTTTCTCCATTGATATTTACAAAGAAATCTTTTTTCTCAGAAACTCCCTGTAAACGATTCATGTAATAAACAGTATAGGCTTGTTGCTCTTTCATCATAAAATTCCATGATGACCAATTACTTTTCAATTCAGGCATGACTGATGCATCAGTATGAACAACCGCCTCATTTTTTTGATAACTAAACTTACTTAACACTTCTTTCTGTAAGGCAGAAGGTGTTTTTAGCAATGCAAGTGCCTCATCCGCATGTGTGCAAACAATAACTTTATCGAAGGTGTGCACTTCATTCGAAGTAGTTACTTCAACCTTGTCACTGAACTGAGTAATTGCCGTTACGGGGCAACTTATATGAAACCGGTCTCCCAATTTTGAAACAATACGATTTCTATATTCCCGACTCCCTCCGATAACAGTTTTCCATTGGAGTTGGGTATCCACTCCCACGAAACCATGGTTTTGGAAAAAGCGGATAAGGGACTTCGCAGGAAACTCCCCCATCTTTTCTATAGGAGTCGACCAAACAGCTGAACTCATCGCTACTAAAAAGTTTTTAAAGAAATAGTCACTTAGCCCAAGTTTTTTAATATAGTCCCTGATAGTCATGTCAGCATAATCAGGATTATTTAAAACATTGGGAGCATCACCATTGAACTTTAAGATTTCGCGAATCATCTTGATAAACTTAAAGTTAAAAATGTTTTTGCGTTGAGCAAATAGCCCATTAAGGCTACTGCCATTGTATTCAAGATCAATCTCATCGTTGCGGACACTAAAGCTCATATCCGTGTCCTTATAAGGGACCTTTAATTCAGCAAAAAGTTTTAGCAGGTTTGGATAGGTCTCTTCATTAAAGACCATAAACCCAGTATCCATAGGACAGGTTTTTTCACCATCATGAACTTCAATGGTATTGGTATGGCCACCAACATAGTTGTTCTTCTCAAATAGAGTCACTTCAAACTCATCTCTGAGAAAGTATGCGGCACTCATCCCCGCAATGCCGGTCCCTATAATTGCTAGCTTTTTCACTACTATCTCCCAAGTTCACCATTAGCTTGTTTTTCAAACAGGTAATGACTTACAAACCACTCTCGACCATTTTTGAAATCCCACAGCTCTTCACAGCTCATAAAGAATATCCGCCAATAGTTAAACCACTTCTTTGCCTCACCAGTTGGATAGTGTTTTTCAAAAAGATTCATAATATAAGCTTCATTTGAGTCCATATTATCAAGCCATGCCTTAGCCGTTTTTGCGTAGTGAACTCCGTTAACTCTCCAGTGCTCTTTTATTTTTAGATCTTTGTTAAAATAGTAGAAAAGATGTTCGCTTGGCATAATGCCACCGCTGAAGAAGTATTTACTCATCCAGTCAGTTTCATCAACAACATCAAATTTGTACGCCAGCTCTTTGTGAACAAAAACATGAACAAATAAAGTTCCCTCGTCATTGAGCCAACGGTTAATATTTCCAAGTAATGTTTGATAATTTCTCATGTGCTCAAACATTTCAATTGAAATGACTCGGTCGTATTTTTCTTCAGTATCAAAAAGTGCCATATCTGCTGTTGTGATCTCTATATTATTTAGACCACGCTTCTGGGCCCTCTTTAAGATAAACTCCCCTTGAAATTTGGAATTAGAAACTGCAGTAATCCGGCTATTTGGAAATTTTTCTGCCATATAAAGAGTAATTGCGCCCCATCCGTGACCCAGCTCAAGGATTCGATCACCATCCTTGATTTGGGCCCTTTCAACTGTCAAGGCAAGCATTTCTTCTTCTGCCTCATCAAGATTCGTTGCCTCATCCCAGTGACCGCAACTATACTTCAGCCTTGCCCCAAGGCATTTTTCAAAAAACTCTGGAGGGACCATATAGTGTTGGTCATTCGCCTTATCAGTTTCAATCGCCACTGGAGATTGTTTTAGTTCTTTAACCAAAGACTTGCGCTTCAACTCTGTTTTATCAAAAATCTTTTGGTATTCATCAACCAATCGTTTTTTTAACAGGCCTTTGATTCCTTTTCTAATAAGGAAGTCAGGGACCACCCCTGCACTAAGCATTGAATCGATCATCATAAATCCTTTGTAAAAATTGTTTATTTTTATAAGTGGTAATAATTAAATACATGCAAGTACCCATGCTTCCCAAGCAGAAGAACAGAACCAGCCAAAGTCCACGAACTAAGTTACTCTTGTCGATATAGATGACTAAAAGCCAAATGATGAATTGATTAATATAAAAATCCACCAGGGTTGCCTTAAACCACATTTCACTTCCATTCCAACTAAACTCAGTGAATAGGTTTTGCTGAGCGCTTGCCCAGAGTGTTGTCCCTAACATTAGAAGGAACAAAACTGAAAATAGTGCGATTAGATACTTATTTTTCATAATTACCTTCATTTTGTTTTGTAAAAAATGGGATAAAGCTATTGGTCGATTTTTTGTAATCCTCGTACTCAGAGTTTGACTCATACTTCTTTTCTAAAAGTGCAACTCCGGAAACTTTCAATAAGAGAAAATGAAGCAGCAATGGTCCAAAGAACGCGTAATAAGGAGGGACGATATTAATGACTATGAGAAAAATTCCCCACCAAAGAAGGGCTTCTCCAAAGTAATTGGGATGACGAGAGTACTTCCACAGCCCAGTTCTCATAATTTTATTTTTGTTTTTTGAATTTTGTTTAAAATTACTTTTTTGTTGATCAGCAATGGACTCAAATAAGAAGCCTGCAATAAAAAGAACTAAACCTGTAATGTCTTTCACATTTCCAAATTGGCCTACATCCTGAAATTGATGAATAAGGTATAACGGAGAAGCTATGATCACAGATAAAATGGCCTGCAGTAGGTAAACCCTAAAATAGGCATTTGTTTTAACTCTATTACCCCAATCTTTTCTCCACTGAGCGTAACGATAATCCTCTGTCCCTTTCCTCACACTCCTCAATAGAATGTAGCCACTTAATCTAAATGCCCAAAGAGCTACAAGTGCTCCTACAATTAAAACTCTGACACTGGCCTCGTAACTCCCTGTGAAATAACCAGTTAAAAAGACTGCCAAAAAGCTAAGCCCCCAACCGATGTCGATGGTACTAAAGTCGTTCTTAAGCACACCTATTAAGAAAAAGAGGTTGAAAAATATTAATTGAACAAAGACTAATTCCATCATATCGCCTTCCTAGAAGCCCTGAGCTTCAAACAAGTAGCTGAAATTACGCTATAAGTCTTAATTCTGTTCAACAATGACTCCTTTTCTATGGATTTTTGTTCAAGTTTTGTTTAATATAATACATAAACAATATCGGCACAAGCCCGATAAAAATTAATTCACAAAAGTTAAACAAAACAGGAACTTGGAAATGGAAATATTGATACTTTTAGTCGGACATTGGTTTCTTTCTCTTTTTTGCCAGTCCTTTTTTCTTCATCGTTACGGCTCTCACCACATGTTTAAGATGAGCTTTGCTTGGGAGCGATTCTTCTACTTTCTAACCTATCTCTTACAGGGACCAAGTTTTCTCAACCCCAGATGCTATGCGATCCTGCATCAGAGGCATCATGCTTTTAGCGATACCGAAAATGACCCCCATTCTCCTAATCACGCACAAGGTATTTGGCAGATGATGCTAGAAACTTATAAACAGTACAGCGCACTTCTTAACAGTTCAGGTAACAAATCGAGTGAAACAGCCCGAGCGCAATCTGGCGCTCCAAGCTGGCCAGCACTGGATAACTTCGCAAAGTCTTATTCTTCAATAATTCTTTGGGCAATTATCTACACAGTTATTTATCTCTCAATAAACCCCGAACCATACCTCTACCTCCTCCTCCCCATTCATTTCTTTATTGGGCCAATTCAAGGAGCCATCGTTAATTGGTTTGGTCATAAAGTTGGCTACCGCAACTATGAAATAAAAGATCAAAGTAAAAACTCACTGCCTATAGACTTCGCTCTTATGGGAGAGCTCTACCAAAATAACCACCACCAAAATGGGAAAAATATGAACTTTGCACGAAAATGGTTTGAAATTGATTTCACCTACCAGATTTCAAAATTACTCTCCTTCTTTGGAGTAATCTCTTTAAATAACTCGATCATCCCTAAACTCAACAAGGCCAAGTTATTTATTTTCATCCTTTTGGTCTCTTTTTCTGTCAGCGCTCAAGAAAAGAAACTTATAGGAAAAGCTTTACTTGAATACTCATTCTTAAAAATCGATGTGTATGAAATTTCATACTACAAAGGTAAGAACGACTACGAAGAGATTGTCTTGGATTATAAAATCAATGTAAAACGTAAACATAGCCAAGAGGGCTGGAAGGTTGGCCTCAAACCAACACTTGAAAAGAATGGAATCACTGAGGAGCAAGTCTCCTGGGTTTATCAAAATACTGTAGACCTCAAAAAGGGCGACAAGCTTTCACTCATCAAACAAAAAAACAAAGTAACCCTGTTAAAGAACAATGAAACTATTGCCTCTATTGAAGATAAGGTAATCGCCAAACTAATTCACTACCCCTGGATAGGAGAAACACCCATCGACGAGAAGCTCAAGAAAAGCCTCCTAGGATTGTGATGAATAAACCTAAAGAAACCCTTTCTATAAAAGAAGAGGAATTTTTAAATTTCTCCGAAAGATATAGGGCAAGGTTTATCAATTCTTTATCAGGTGTGAAGTCGGCCAACTTGATTGGCACTTGTGACAAAAACGGAAAAACGAATCTCTCTATTCTCAGTTCTGTTTTTCATCTGGGAAGCTCCCCCGCTCTGATAGGACTTATTATTAGGCCAGATACCGCCAGAAGAGACACCCTAAACAACATAAGGGAAACGGGTTTCTATACTATCAATCATGTTAACCGTGAAATTTTGGAGCAAGCACATCAAACGAGTGCTCGCTACCCTCAAGAAATTAGTGAATTTGATGCCTGCAATTTAACTCCTGAATACCTCAACAACTTCTGCGCTCCCCATGTTTTGGAATCCCATATAAAAATGAGCGTTGAAAAAGTTAGAGAGATTAATATTGAAGAAAATGGGACTCATCTAATCATAGGAAAAATTACCAACGTTTACCTACCAAATAATTGCTTTGATACCGATGGGCGAGTGGACATTCTGCGTGCCGGAACCGTTTCTGTTTCAGGTCTTGATAGCTATC
>JAGSHI010000008.1 GCA_023954635.1 Bacteriovoracaceae bacterium | reverse complement strand
CCATTGCATGAGCAATATCAGGATCAAATTCCTCAACAGTTAATAAATTATCTCCACTCGGATCTAATTCCTTTATTTTTGAAACAAGCCAAGGAGCAACTTTACTATGACCATTAGTACCTGGTAGCCGAGACGGTCGACAACATGAAACAAAATCTCGTAAATTCTTCATTACTTTTTTCTTATTATATCGCGCAAGAAAACTTGAGACAGTCATCATATTCTTAGGAACTTTTTCATATTTCTTGAGTACAAAAGACTGAGAATCAGTAACGTAAAACAAGATTAGACTAAAAATGAAAATCCGGAGTGGCATTTTTCTTTTTTTCCTTTTCTCTTTCCTCAGCTTCCTCGTCATCCATAGGTGGAGGTTCTGGTGGTATATAGTTTTTAATTTTTTTATTATCAATCACGCCGGCTTCACCAATAAAACCACTACAGATTAAACTAGCTCCAATATTATTCTTATTATAAAGAGCGACTACTAGTCCCTTTGATAACATACCGACATGAGCATCTTTGAATCTAATGACTGCAGACCTATTATTTTTAAAGAAGACGAGAGCTGGTAACATTGTTTTTGAACTACCAATTTTTGCGAATAATTCTAAAGGTCTTGAAATGTCTAATTCAGGATCATGGCGGAATCGATAAAGTTGACAATGAGTAAAGGCTAACTCGGTTACAGGTGCGAGGTATACTGTTCCAGTAGGAGGAACAATATTTATGACATGTAAATCTGCATCGATATTTTTTTCACTTGCCAGCTTTATTTTACCTTGTCCTAAGTGGAAATTATGAAGCCCCTTATGATCAGCCAAAACTGTCTCTTCTGAGGCTATAGACAAATGTCCAGGCTTAATAAGTGTGACAGCAGCGCTTACTTCGACAAATTGAGCTAGTCTAGAATCCCCACTGTAACAAACCTTTGTTCCCTCAGTAGAAGGTACAGTTGGAATATCAATCATCTCAAGTAACTTTTGGACTTCATCAACTCGCATTTCGGCGAGAGGAAGAATTAACATTTTAAGAATTTCTTGGTTTATCCTTGAAAGTAAATAACTTTGATCATTTTCGAGATCATTTCCTTTCGCGATATTTAAAAAGCCTGTACTTTGATTCATAAGAATTTTTGAATAGTGTCCAGTTGCTATATTATCAGCGCCAAGTATTTTTGCTTTTTCGACCAGCAAGCCCATTTTAACCTGATTACAATTAATACAAGATTGAAACGAAGTTCCACTTAATCTACTTGCAATCAAAGGGTCCATAACATTTGCTTTAAATATCTCTTGAGCTTTTACTCCATAAAAAGGGATTTCGAGATGGTCACAAATAGACTTAACATCATCAAGATTTTTTAAATGACAACGACTAGTCAGAGGTTCTTTTGGAGTATTTTTAGTTTCCGCATATGAATCATTTAAATTGAACTCATCAGAATCGAGGGCCTTCTTTTCAGCAAAAGCAGCCGCTCGTCGAGGTAGATCAGGGTCATTAAGAAGCATACTCACACCTATACATTCATATCCTTGCTTTTTAAGCAAGTATGCTGCAACAGTAGAGTCCCTTCGCCCCGTCATACCTATTACTACTTTTTTATTCTTATTGCTCATTTGACCTCACAATAATTATACAATGAATAACCACTTGAAAAAACAATACATATATTACCCACAACATTTAGTCGGTTAAATATAAATTATTCAAATGACTCTCAGATTTTCCGATAAGTAATTGATGGATAAAAAGAATCAACTAATAACGTCTGATATTCTTCTTTTTAAAAATGAAGAAAACAGATACGGACACAGTCAGCTTAAAAACTTTTTAAGTTTTTTAAGCTCTAATGGCATACGGCGTCCATATAAATTTGCTTATATTGAAAGTGAAGGACCCCTGATACCAAAACTGTCGTTAAGAGAAAATATTCATCTAGACAGTGTTCAAATGTCATTGAGTAATACAAAGGAAATGGAGCTTCAAAACCTGTTAAAAAAGATTGGTAATGAATATTTATTGGAACTCTTTACAAAAATTAATGACCTTGAGTCAAAGTCATCTCAGGTAAATGATCAAACGAGAAAGGTAGCTGCATTAATAAAAGGATTGATTCAAGAGGCCGATTATTTATTTCTCGAAAGGCCCGAAAAACATCTAAGTGATGACAACTTAAAATTATTCGTAAAGGCCCTAAATTATCAAAGTCAGACAAATGGGCAAGTTATTTTCATATCAAGCCCATCTCTTTTATTTTGGCAGGGCAAAGTGACAAAAATTATTACGAGAGGAGCTAAGAAAGAGTTCTTAGTGACACCTGTCATCAAACAACCTGGAACCTCTCTATTACCACCTGATAAGCTCAAAAACGAAGAATCAAACGTTATTTCACTTAATTTTGATAAAGAAAATTTAGACAAAAAAGCGTCTTAGATGTCTTTAATTTCCACCCCTTAGTTGACAATTTCACCCAATTACTTGGATAATTTATCTACACACAACTTATGACTGGATGACTCATGCCTAAATTAAACTTTATCGATGTATTTGCTGGTGCTGGTGGACTTTCTTGCGGAATGGAGATGGCCGGGATGCAATGCTTATTAGGTGTAGATCATAATAAACACGCTATGGCGACATTCGCTAGAAATCACAAGAAGGCCGAAACTTATTGTGGTGACATCACTAAGTTAACTAAAAAGCACTTACTCGAATTAATAAATAATAAAAAGATACATGCTGTTGTTGGCGGTCCACCCTGCCAGGGTTTTTCCACAGTTGGTACAGGTGACCCTGGAGACCAGAGAAATTCTCTCTTTTTGCAGTTTGTAAGAATCGTTAAAATAACAGAACCATCTTTTGTTGTTCTAGAAAACGTCACAGGCCTTTTGGCCAAGAAAAATGAAGACACATTAAAAGCTATATTTAAAAAGTTTGCTAGACTTGGTTACCACATGGACGTTCAAGTTATGTCCTCTGAAAAGTATGGAGTTCCTGAAAAAAGAAGAAGAACTATTATTATTGGAACAAAAATTAATGAAAAGCCAGTCTTTCCTAAACAAACACATGATGTCGTACTGGCCAAAACATATCGTCCCCCTAAAACTGTTGGCGAGGCCCTTAAGAATTTAAAAACGAAAAATGGGAAACTACATAATCACGATTTAGATCTAGCTAAAGTATCAGACAAAATTGATGAAAAACGTTTACTTAAAATTCCCGAAGGTCATGGGATTCGTTATGAAAGAGATGAATTAGAGTTTCTTCCTCCACGACTTAGACTAGGAATTGACTGGGAAAACCTCAGAGAAAATAGGTTTAGACAAACGAAGTATTATAAACTGGACAGAAAGAAACCAAGTCCAACAATTATGACTCATAGGCACTCTTACTATCATCCAGTAGAACCAAGGTTTTTAACACAAAGAGAAGCGGCTGCCCTACAAAGCTTTCCAAATAACTTTGTTTTTGAAGGACCACTCAGTGCCCAATGGAGACAAATTGGAAATGCCGTTCCTCCACTTCTCGGTAAGGCCATTGGTAAATCTTTAATATCTATGTTCAAAAAAGGTTCAGCTAACCTTTCAAAGAACAAGAAACGTGGAAACGTAGAAACAGATATTCATAAGATTCGCGGTAAGGCCTTTGTTTACAGTGAAGCATAAAACTCGCGGTATAAAAGAACTCCCCTTTGAATATGTAAGAAGTCTTCACGCAAAAGAAGAAGAAGGTTCTAAATTCGTTGAAATCGACGGTATTGACCTCCACTATCGTGATGAAGGCAAAGGCCCAGTCATTTTACTACTCCATGGGATCTGTGACTCTCTCCACACTTGGACTCCATGGTGTAAAAGTTTGAGTCAAGATTATAGAGTCATCAGATTTGATCTTCCATTTTTTGGACTATCACAAGTAAAAAGTGACCATAAGATAACAAAAGAGTTTTATCCAATTATTTTAGACAAAATTATAAATCATTTTGGACTAGATCAATTTTATCTTTGTGGACATAGCCTAGGAGGCTGGATCTCTTGGAATTATGCTCTCAAACATCAATCTAAATTAAAGAAGTTAATACTCATTTCTCCTCCTGGTAAACCAAATAAACCTCCCCTTATCGTTCGAGCAACCGGACACGGACTTATCAAGAAATTGGCCTCCATTTATACTCCAAAGTATTTAGCCGATTTAGCTATCGAAGAAATTTTTCATGACCCAAATTTTATGTCAGAACATCAGAGAAACAGATATTATGAAATCCTTATGGCCGAAGGTAATAGAAAAAATTATATGGATGTTTTTTCAATGATGATCAAGTATGCCGGAGAATGGCCCAAGGGCCTTGAAAACCTTATGCTGCAAACTCTTATCATCTGGGGAAAAAATGATGCTTGGGTACCGGCTAGACATTCTGAATACTGGCAAAAAACACTGCCTAACCTAACCTTAGAGCTGTTTGATTCTGTTGGGCATGTCCCCCAAGAAGAGTCAGTTGAACCTACCTTAAAGGCCTTCACAAGCTTTCTTAAGACATAAAAAAAGGGCCGGCAAAGCGACCCTTTATTGAATTATCTGTATTTTAATTCCTATTCTGGTGGAATCGCTCTCTGGTAAGTTTCTCGACCACTTAGGACATCAATGAAATACTTCTTCAGAGTTGTTTGCTCATCATCCTCAAGCTGATTTTCATCTGCTGGAGGCATTTGTTTTTTCTTATCTAAACTCTTGTTAAAAGTATGCTGGGCCCATTGGTTGATATCAGCTTTTGAAGGATTACTGAAATCAATAAAAGGTCTGTCATCTCGTCGCGACTCGTGACAACCAGCACATTTCGCTTCAAGAATTTCTGGACCAGTTCTTGGTTTTCTAGTTCCAAACATTCCTGCCATTCTAGGTCTTCCAGTTGAAGATTTTTCAAATTTTGGAGGACAGACGGCCTCTAGATCCTGAACACTTAATTCATTGATCTTACCTATTTGTAATGATCCATCAATTCCTGATTTCGATTTACCAGCTTGGGCAACTTTAGTTTTATTGCTACCTTTCCATTGCTTTTTAATGAGGGCAACACATGATTCGTGGTCCATTCCAAATGGAATTTTTAACGTATCTTTAAATCTCATACCGCTGTTGTACTTACCACAAATTTGAGACCATAGTTCACCGAGAGCATAAAGGCTTTTAATCTCTTTTTTCTGGTTGGCATTACATGTTCCATACATATCAGGATTAAAGAGGTAGGCTTTAAACGGTTGCCAAGCAATATCATTTTGCTTAACCACATCAAGTGAGTAATTTTGCATTCCAGACTTATGTTGAACAACAGTTACAATCGAACCATCTTTTCTAAATCTAGGATAATAAGTACCAGTTCCTAGCTCTGCCTTACCTTTAGTTAAATTCATTTTAGTGAAGGCCTTTGGAACCCATTTTTCTTTTCCATCAGAATCTGTAGATTTATCAATTTTTAGTACAAAAGAATCTTTTCTCATTCTAGATGAAACACCTGAGAAGTAATTTGCTTGAGTTTGTACACTGTCGACGTGAAAAGCAATTTGCCCATTGGTGTAGTCAAACGAGACTTTCCCTGTTGGAAATCCTAGGTCTAAGACCATATTACATTTTCCACCATTATTAACATTGTCTTCAATATTATAAATTTGAGTGGTACCAGTTGTTTTATTGTATATTGAAAGGTATTTTCCATCCTTAGAAAGCATTGGTGTATCAGATGCGACATCCCCACAAAGTTTTTTATTACGTCCCATTTTTTGTTTAACTCGATTATTACTTGAATCAATGGTGTAATCTTGCCAAGAAACCCCCATAGTATCGTCAATCATCCGATAAGTAGTTTTAGAGCCTTCAGTCTTTACAGCACCAAGAGATTGATACACCCCATCCATTCCATCATTATGAATTGATGAAGGACGTCCAACAGAATCTCCTGAATCGGCCTTTGGTTTAATATCTTTTTTATAATCGTAAAAAGTACCACCAGGTAATGTTAAATACTTTCCGTCTGGAGTGAATACAGGGTCAACACTACCAGGAACTTTTGTCGCTTTCCCAGTTTCTAAGTTAACAATTGTATTTCCAGCATTATCACCAATCACACCAACATATTTTCCATTTGGGTCAGGGCTAATAAAATAGCTAGGTGCATCCGTTAAAGCTGTCGAAGAAGAAGCTTGTGTCTCTGATAATTTACACATATCCGGTTCTTCAGCAATTAGTGGCATACTTACTGTTAGTGCTAATAATGAAATTGTCATTTTTCTCATTTTTACTTCCATGTCTTAGATTTAGAGAACTTCTTTCTTTAAATATTCTAGTGTTTGTACTTCATCTTCATAGCCAAGTTTTGGTCCTCTGCTAGGTTTTCCATCTTTAAATGGGATGAAGGCTGGAAAATGAATAAGGGCCCCTCGGTTTATAAGATCGAACGACTCCATAGGTTTAGTCCATTCCTTTTTGATTCTTCCACTTTGAATGTACTTTTTAATAAGGCCTTTCGGAGTGGCAGGATCAACTGTAACAACTAGATTTACATTTAATTTCTTTGCCTGTTTTGTTAGGTATTCTAAATTCTTGATAGAAAGTGGCATATTAGGTGACCACATATAAATGACACCTTTTTTAGCTGCTTTTAAAGTTCTTTCTAAACTCTCATCTGTATAGGCAGATTTAAGATAGTTCTCATTATATTTAAAATTTTGAACTCTAGAAGTTGACTTACATTCACCAGAACTTTGATCCATTGTAACAATAACGCTAGTTCTGGCCGTCATCCTCGTAAGTTGAAAAACTTGAGATCCTAAAGTTCTGAACTCTATCCAAGAGCCAATCTTCCCAGTAGGTGTTTTATAAGAGGTTTGATCAGGTTGGCTTGGAGGCGTTTTTTGCCAAGAGTCAGACGATCCCCAATCTGCAGTCATTAAACTCACTCGGCCCCAACACTTATGCTCACCATATTTCTTCCCAAGATCACCGACTGTATCGTAAGACCATACAGAACTTGAAAAGAGTAGCATTAATAAAGTTAAGTTAATTTTTTTCATCTTTGTGATCCTTGTGAACCGTTATCATCGTCACCAAAAAGGTAATTCCATCCTCGACTAAAGATGTTTCCTTCACTTCTTCCAGAATCATTTACTTCACTAGCAAGACCTGGTCTTATAAACTCTTGACTACATTTTGCGACAAACCATTCTTCATTTTCTTTAGGATAGTTGGTTTTCATTTTTCTATACATTTCAGCATAAGTTTTCTTAATTCCCATAAAACAATCTGGAGCTCCAAGACAGTTTGGATAATCAGGATGTCCATTAAGTACAAACTTAAGTTTTTTATGTTTGGCGGCATCAATTTTTCCTAGTCTCTTTAGTTCATCAATGGCCCACTCATTTTTCTCATCTTGACCAATTCTTCTAATTTTAGAATGAAAATCTTTAAGTTCAGCTTCGCTTAAAAGACTTGGAATTTGATCAATTGTTTTTTGAAGGTCTTTCTCTGCATCAAGAGAAGTTAATGGCATAGAATAATCAGCTGTCATTTTATGACCAATATGCATTCCAGATGTTCTGTGATTTAGAGCACCTCTAGACTGAAGATGTTGTCCTTCATAGTTATTGTGACATTTTACACAACCTTGCTCTTTACCCATAGGTGCTCCATAGGCCTTAGGATCAAGTGCTCCATTGAATTCAATTTTCCCATAACTGGACATTTTCTTTTTTAGATATTCAAGTGTTCCAGCATCTTCTTTAGAGTAAGAACCTGGCTCAGGAGAAAGTTCTCTCACACCATTGGGATGACACTGATAACAGTTATCAAATCTCTTACCTTGATGGGCCTTATTTTCTGGATTTCTTCCGTTTGCATCTCGCCAAAATTGACCAAAGTGAATTTGTGCATTCTTATCAGGGTTTTGTTTATTATGTTCAACTGATAGGTAGTCAATTAACTGCTCAGGCTTATTAGGTCTATTTGGGTCGTCACTGATTGTGAATTGAATATACTTATCGTCCTTAGCACCTTCAACGACAATTAAAACTCTATTATATGATCTATTTGGAGGGTTAGGAACAGTTCTTGAACGGTACTTAAAAACTTTCCAGCCTTTACGTTTAGCCACTTCTCTGTAATTAGCAGGAAGACCGTCTTGTAATTCTCTAGGAAGAGTAATGAATTCTTTTGGGATAGAATCATTATAGTCTCTATCACTCATTTGCCAGCCCATACTTCCGCCATCTTTGTCGGCCTTACGTCTAGCGACTGCTGCATCTGCTAACCTTTCTGAACATTTACCTACACCTTTAAGGTTCCATGTCGCTTTACAGGCCTCAGCAATCTTAGCGAGTTCATCACTATATGAAGTAGAGTTCCTCGACATGAGCTTTGCTTGCTCTTTAAAAAACTTCACCCAGTCTTCAGTAGACTTAGTTGGGCAGCTAGCGGCAGATAAAAGAGAGGGTACCAACATTAGAAATAATGTTAGGGATAAAAATGAACGTTTCAAAATCCAATCCTTGGTTTAGTTAGCTCTCACACCAACATTTACAAAATAATTGTATCAATTCGCTGACTAATTAATAGGGATATTTTTTACCGGTAATGTAACCATCCAACCGAGCACTGAACTCAACTACTTGTAAGTATAGAAAAATAGAATGATACAGAGCAGTTAAACAAGAAATACATTAATTAGACAGGAATAGTGTAAGTTTCTTTAACATTACCCAACTATTTCAGTAAGTCAGGATTCCTGAGTGCAGCCTGGTGTAAATTTTTAAAGTGGCCCTCTTTGATTAATAATTCTTCACGTGATCCCTGTTGTACCAACTCACCTTTTTCAAAAACTAAGATACGGTCACAATGATCTAATGTATCCAACCTATGAGCAATCATTAGACAGGTGCGCTCTTCCATAATTTTATCAACAGCTGTATGGATTATTTTTTCAAAATGAGGGTCTATATTTGCGGTTGCTTCATCTAACACAAGAATAGCTGGGTTTCTTAGAAGAACTCTTGTTAAGGCCACCAATTGTCTTTCTCCAATAGAGAGGTTACTTCCCCCCTCGAGAATTAAAGAGTCTAGGGTCAGACCAGACTTATTCATTATATTAGAGAGACCCGTTTTCTCACAGCCCTCAAGTATAACTTCATCTCTAAGCTCATCAGTTGTTAAATTATTTCTTAAACTACCTCGAAACAAGATTGCGTCTTGAGAAACAAATCCAACTCTCTTCCTTAAAAACTCTCTGTCGTAATACCTTATATTGTGGTCATCTAATAAAATTTCACCTTTTTGAAATTCATATAGTCTGCTTATTAAACTAACAGTGGTAGTTTTCCCACATCCGGTTGTTCCAACTAAACCAATTTTTTCACCACTATGAATCTCAAAGTCAAGGCCTTTTAAAACGTAGTTTTCACCTTCATAGGCCATAAAGACATCTTTGAATTCAATTTTTCCTTGAAGATTGAAATCTTTATCTCCACCTAACTCTCCATTTCCATTAAAGTAATCCATTTCATCTTTTTCTCGGAGGAAATTTGAAATTCTTTCTGCTGAAGTAAAGGCCTGTTGAATAATATGAATCTCTCTTGCAAGAATCATTATTGGCATAAAAAACCGTTCACAGTATCTTACAAAAGTAACAAAGAGCCCGACTCCTATGACACCTGTAAGTACAGACTTTCCACCAAACCAAACAAGTCCTATTAGAGGAAGAGTACAAAGAAAACTAACTAGTGGCCTTGACCAACTAAAAAGCATATTGGCCTCAAGTTGACTACCTAAGTGTTCATTAACTGCTTTGTCATAATTGCTTTTTGACCATTTCTCTAGTCCAAAAGAACGTATGACTTCAATTCCATTTATATATTCACTTAATTTGGCATTTAGGGCCGAATTTAAACGTGACATTTTCCGATTAATCTTTCGAACCATTCCTCTAGTTCCAAAGACAAATGTAGCCGCTGGAACCATGCTTAAAATAAGAATACTTCCAAGTCTAAAATCAGTTGCAAGCATTGCAGTAGAGGCAACGATAGTCATAAAAAGAGCGTTAAAAAGCCTACCGAGAGATGATGTAAAAAACTGTTCTAAACTTTCAACATCATGTGTGATTCGAGTAACGACTCTACCTTGAGGTTGTGTATCATAATATGTCATGGGAAGCAGCTGCACATGCTCAAATAGCCCTTTTCTAATTTCAAAAATACTTGCTAAGGCATATTTAGCTAACAGACTACGCCCAATCCAACCTGTAAAAACAGCAGCAACTTCAAAAGTAAGAATCATACCGGCATAAACCCAGGCCTTATCATAATCGCCTGGGATTAGTCCTTGATCGACAAGATGACCCATGGCCCTTGCAGAAGCAATCACAATGATAGAGGTCGAAATCATTAAGACTAAGGATAATGTAATTTTCCATTTAAATTGAGAAGAATACTTTAATAAATAAAGTAAGCTTTTATAGTCAGGAGTTTCATTCTCATCAATATTGTTTTCATCCTGGTCATCAAGCTTGAGGAAAGTCTTCTTTTTATTCTCAGTCTTATTTTTTGGATTAGAGTTAGACATCACTTACCTGCACTTTTTGATCTTGGTCGAAGTCTAGAATTTTATTACAATATTTTAATGTTGATTTTCGATGAGCGACCCAAACGAGAGTCGTCTCTGAAAGCTCTTGATCAAGATTTTTTAATATTTCCTCTTCAGTAACTGTGTCTACGGCACTTAAACAATCATCAAGAAATAATAAACGTGGCTTTCTAGAAAGGGCCCTCGCAATTGTTAATCTTTGTTTTTGACCACCACTTAGATTTATTCCCCATTCTCCTAAAGGAGTTTCAATTCCATAGGGGAACAGTTTTACATCTTTGGAAAGCCCGGCTACTTTTAAAATTCTCCAGATTTCATCATTAGAGAGATCCTCATCCATTGCAATATTACTTTTAATAGACTCAGCAAACAAAAACGGTTTTTGATGAACTTGTCCAATATATTTTCGTAGATTGTCGTGTCCATAAAAGTCAAAAGGTTTACCAGCAAGGAATACTTCCCCCTCATATCCTCTTATGAGTCCACTCAGAATTTTAACCAGAGTACTTTTCCCAGTTCCAATTTGACCTGTAATACCTAATCGATCACCTTTTTTCAGAACAAAAGAAAGGTCTGTAATAAGACCGGGCCCATTATCATAAGAAAAGTTTAGATTTCTGATATTCATTAATTCTTCAGTTTCAGACACTTCTCTACCTTCTTTCAAAAGGCTTGTATCCATATCTGTAGTATAAATTTCTGTTAACCTCTCGAGAGATGTGAATCCTTTTTTCATTTCAGAAATAATAAACCCTAATTCCATTAATGGATCTTGTAACAAGAAGATCAAACCTTGCATTGCTATAAAGTCACCTATCGATAAACTTCCGTTTACAACCGCTCCAATTCCCATAAAAAACAAAACGCCATAAGAAGTTAAAGAGCTAGATCCCATAACTGGTATATAGCGTAAAGATGTTTTCAAAAGATCATAACGCTTATTCTGATAATCCTTAGCTGACTTTTTCAAGCGCTCTTCCCAATAATCTCCAGTCTGAGTCAAGCGCTGTAGCTTTATCGTACTTATAACTTGAGAAGAAATATCATTGAATTCAGAAAGTGTATTTTGAGCAACCCCATACCTTTTTATCTCTAATTCTGAGAGTTTTTTTACAGCGATAGGTAAAAAGAGCATAACGACTAAACTCATTAATGTCAGAGGTACATTAATCAGAAACATTGCTCCAAGAGTTAGAATACCAAGGAACAAAACATCAAAGACGGCCACTAAAGTAAAACCAAAGATAAATCGACTAGATCCAACATCTGAAGTCGAAGCATTCATTAGAACACCTTTCGTCCATTTAGAAGATAAATCATGTGACTTAAAATATCTAACCTTATCCCATACTCGCGCACGTAACATTCCACTAGCAAAATGAGTTTGCCTGGCCAAAGTCATTCTCCAGCCGAAACGTCCAATAGTTAGAAGTATCCGACTGACAAACATAATTCCGAATAAGAGATGAAAGGTATCTAGCTTAGTGTACCCAGATAGAATTTCGGGAAGTGGCTTGTCTGTGAAAAAGTCAAGAATCCAACCCATATTACGAGTTGAAAGAACTTGCATACCGTTTGTCAGTATGACCATTAATGCACCTATCACGTACATTGATAAATTATTCTTGATATAAGTCCAAAAAATATTTTTTGATTCTTTTTTAACGCTTAATTCTTCAGCTACTGGGGTGGGTTTAGACATGAAAAGAGTCTAGAGAAAACCGAACGTAATTTAAAGCTAACTTTTTGTAAAAATTCAAACAATTTGTGTCTTCAGCCAAGTACCAAATTGAGTAAGCTCATCGTTTAAAAAAGGCATTTCCCGACTAATCTCATCTGTTACGATATCTATGGTTTCTTTTGTATAGGACCTTCCAGGAAACAACGCCGCTAATGATTCTACCAATTGAGGGTGAAGTGTATCTGAAAAAATTTGGCACTGCTCGATTAGCCCTTTATGAGAATCAATATGAACGTCCATCTCTCCCCAATCAAATCTTTCAACCATATGGTGATTAAATTTTGGTGTCTCACCAAATCTCCAATTCCAATCTTTGAGAGATTCATAATATTCGTTCAATGGTCTTATGGCCTTCAAGTAGGAGTGATCTAATTCTTCTATTGGACCACTTGTTTGGTGATGATTAAAAAATTCTTCGATTATTTTACCTGTGAGTGAGTCATGAGTAATCTTGGGACTCAAAGCAGCAAGATTTGTTACTCGACTTCTGACAGACTTTATCCCCTTTCCAACTAATTTCTTTTTATCAGGGTTAAGATAGTTTCCAAGTCGCGTGAGATCAGCATTTATAAGTAAAGTTCCGTGATGAAAAGAACGATCTCTTTTCTCTTTGAAGGCACTTCCACTAATCTTTTTAGGTCCTTCGTTATCATCTACTAAAATATCGTTTCGACCTGAAGCATAAGAATCAAGTCCAAATGAATTAATGGCATTTGTGATAATGGAATTGTTAACCTTCTTGTCAAAGTCATCTTTGCCAGTCAAAAAAGTGAAGTTTGTGTTTCCAAGATCATGGAATACTGCACCACCTCCACTCTGTCTCCGAGCGAGCTTGATGCTATCTTGTTCCATTAAAGCGGTATTGCATTCAATCCAAGGGTTTTGAAACCTACCAATGACTACAGTTTCCTCGTTTCTCCAAAGAAAAAGTATCTTTGTCTTCGGATCCATATCTTTGAAGATCCAGTCTTCAGTTGCAAGATTGAACCATGGATCAAAAGTTGTTGAAATTAAGACTTTTACGGGTGGTTTTGGCATAGAGATTTTTCGCTTAATTTTCGTGACTTGAAAAGTCTTTTTAGAATCTAATATCCTCTGACAATATTGCATCATGTCTAGATTAAGCCTTTATTAAATCTCTAAACTTGAGCTTAAAGTTTTTATTTGAACAGGAGTTCACTATGTCCTTAAAATCAGGATTGATTTTAATCGTTACCTTTTTCATGTTCGAAGTCAGCGCTAAAGGGTTTCAAAAGATAAAAATACCTAACGCTGTATGTGGAAATGGTGGTTCATATTCTGTGTTTTTCAAAAAAAGAGACTCAAAAAAATTAGCAGTAGAGTTCATGGGCGGCGGCGCTTGTTGGTCAGCAGCAACATGTTACGGACCCAACCTCAGGGCCTGGTTCCATCAACTTCCTAAGCTTGTAACAAAAGCCTCTTTAGCTGCCAGTGGAACTAAAGAAGAAACTCCATTTTATGATCACAGTGTTCTTTATATTCCATATTGTACTGGTGATGTCTTTGCTGGAAGACATACTGCTAAGTATGGCCTTGGAATTAAAGCTCATCACAAAGGTTATTCAAATACTAAGTATATTTTTGATCACCTAATAAAAAGAGGTCATATCAAAGCTGAAAGTATTAAAGACTTAGCTTTATTTGGTGCAAGTGCTGGTGCAATTGGAGCAATGATTCACGGACAAGAAATAAATAAGCGATTTCCAAGCGCTATTAAAAAGACACTCATCGCGGACTCTCCTGGTCTCCATTGGGGAAATGAGTTTTGGAATAAATTCACTCCAAAAATGTTAAACGATATTGTCTATGCAATGACACAAGTTAATATGACTATCGACACTCACGATGGCTTCTTGGCAGAACTACTTCCTGAGATTTGCTCTCTTTATGGAGATTTTAATATTGGTTTTCTCCAGGGAAGTAAAGACATAGTTATGACACTGCTATTTGGAAACATAAATACGAGTGATCATGAAAACTTAATTTATAGTGAACGTGGACTTTTTGGTGTTACTCAAAGAATTCGAAACTGTAAGGCCTGGGTTCCGAAAACACATATGCATACTTTCTTACTTACGAATAAGTCTGGAAAAATGAAAGCGGGAAAGAAAACGGCCATTGAGTTTTCAAAAGAAATCTATCAAGGAAACATGATTACTAACTATCGGTAATAATTATTGATCAATAGAGATCTTTAAAGGCATTAATTTTTCTTTTAATAAGAGTACTACAGATGGAAGAGGACTATCTCCATCCTTCAGACCAGGTATCGAATAAGCTTTCCGAAGCTTAAAATCAATTGTCTTAAAAATAGACTTTGTTACAACTCTAACTTTCATACCAGAAAACTCTGCCTTAATAGGAATAACAGGGTTTTCCTGACTCAAATGAAATTGAATATTTCTTGCGATCCCTTCATGAACCTGGTTAATAGATGAGAGACCCATTAGCAAAAACCTTACTTTCTTTTTGACAAACTTGATCATATTCTTCTTTTCATCAGTGGTTTTAATATCAGCAAATGTTGCTTCTGCACCATTAGAGATTGTTAAATATTTAACCTTATTTCCACCCATGTCAGAATCAATATTGTACCTAATCCCATTTTTCTTATCTTTTGCAAATATCTTTACCCAGAACTTTCCATTCTTTTTTCCAAACTTTAGCTTTCTAATCTGATGAACAATAGACCAAACATCATCATCTAGTTTGTACTCAGCAAGTTTCAAGAAGCCATCAATCAAGGTAATCATATCTTTATAGACAATTTCATACTCACCAATTTCTGATAGATACCTAAAAATGTAGAAAGACAAACCTACAGAGTCAGAAACAAAGAATTTTTCTGACATACCATTTATAACATTAAAAATTCCACGGGCAAGTTTCTTATACTGCTCATCAGTTAACTGAAGATTAGTATAAGCAGTAGTTTGATCATCTGCATTTACGACAACAGAGTCCCCAGGGACTGTATTATGATCCATTTGCTGAGACCATGCAAAGCCACCTAAACTCAAAGTAAGAACCAAAAGTGTTGTATAAATTACCTTCACCAGCTTTCCCTTTAAAATAACAATCTATCTTCTTTTAAACATTTGTCTCGTAAACTTGTAAACAGCATCTGAAAATCTTGCATCAGGATAATATGTATGATTCCAGTCAGTTGGTCCTTTTTGAATTATTTTTTCATTGTGTTCTTTATATTCAACTTCGTATTGATTAAAAAGTGGAACTATAAATCTTTTCTCAAAATCCTCTGCATGCTTAACGAAGTTTTGAAAATAAGGAACTTCATCCTCTAGGCCAAACTCTCTAATCTTATTAGCAAGTAAATCTAAATGCTCTTTTAAAATAATTGCAGTTGAAAGGAAATACATCATCTCAACACCTGATGCCGTAATCTCTCGGGAACCGAGTTCGTCTTGTGGCATTTCAAAATCACGTCCAATCGCAGTCATAATGTTTTGAGCTACTCTATAGTCTCTGTGTGTATTTGAAATAACGCCATCATACTGACTAAGTACTTTAATAAATCTGTGAAATAAACTCATTTTCTTATAGTCACTATTATAAAGAAACTGATCATGTAGAGTTAGGTCCTTTAACTTCTTAAGAAATTCTTCTTTATCAGACTCCATATAATAAGGATCCATTATCTTCTTGGCCTTAGCCATGATCTGATAAAGCTCACCTTTATCGACTGCGGCCATATTGCCTACTGTTTGGAAGTCGACTGATAATGTATTACTTTTCTTATCCACAACAAAACCAACATCTTTTCCTCTAAACTGTTGATTCGCTAAAAGTTTTACATCAAACGCTGTTGCTAAAATGTGTGGGTTTAACTGAATTAATATTTCTTCATTGTGTGTAAGCATTTTTGCATACATATTGATTTTGACACCACCAAGTTCAGTGTTCCCATTCTTTTGCGGATCTTCTGAATTAAGAAAACCTCTTAAGGCCCTAAGAACTAGTACTTTTACTTTTTTAGCGAGTGAACTTCTTTTGAAGTCTAAGTTCCCAACAGCAAGTAGGAGCATTTTATCAACAACTGAAGTATCTCCACTCATTGTGAATTTTGCATTATAAAGATCAATTTTTAATAGCTCGTCACCAAAAAACACTTCATTGGCAGCAAGTTTTAAGCCTTTTTGATACTTTGCTAGTCTATCAACTGAAATTCCTACTTGCGCTTTTACACCAATAGTTTTTCTCTTAACAGGCCATCTCTCTCCAAACCATCGAGCAGGATTCAGAGCACCTCTTTCCGACTTTTTAATATGAGTCATCGTTGCGTTTAGCTCAAGAAGTCCATTGCTTGCAGCTTTAATGTGAACATCTCTTATCATATAATGTTCACTTTCTACGTTTCTCTTAATTTGCGTTTCTACAATTTTTGATTGTTGTGTATAAGCATCTGCTAAAATACTATTAATAAGTGATTCAAAAGACTGTAAGTTCATTTTGATACCAAGGTCTACAATTCCACCCTCATCTCTAGTTCCTACAAACTCTTCACTTTCTCTTCTTTCTTTACGGGAAAATATTTTTTGAACATATGATTTGGATCGCCTTTTATTACCTAGAGCTAAATCTAAATATGTTTCATCCATATTTTTATCAAATAAAGATTCTACGTTCCAAACTTGAACATCATTTGGCGAAGAAAGAATTGACTCACTAACAACTTTTGGATCCATTTTAAACTTAATTAGTCCAGACTCTTCATCAAATTTAACTAGTTCTTTGAAGAACAATTCTGTTTTCCCAGCAACAAACTGCTGACCTGTTGTTAAAAAAGGGTTATTTTCAATATCTACTTTTGCAAAATTAATAAGATCCTCTAGCCTTAAGTCGTCACTTTCAAAAAGACTCATATAAGCAGAACTTTGACGTGTGATATTTTCTCTTAGTACAACGTATGTGTCTGTTGTTTCTCCGGAATCATCTGTATCGACAACAGGGGGTATTGGCTGCTCGATCAAAGTAGTAGCAAGTGTATTTACAATTGCCATTTTCACAAAGTTAATCATGAATTGACCATGTTCTTGAAAGCTTGAAAATACCATCTTTTGTGAGCCCTTAAAAAGGCTTACAGATTTAACATCTAAACCTAACCAACCACCGTCTTCAACAGAAATTCTAATTGCGGTTTCAAAAGGAATCCCAGCTCCATATATATCATCAGAGAAATGAATAGGAAGGTTACCAAAGTCTACTGGAGCTCCCTCAAGTCCCATCGCGAGGACCCAATTCATATCAAGGTTCATAATCCCCTTCATAACAACACCAGGGAGGGCAGGATTAAGATAAACATCTAAGACAGGGAATAAATTATCGCCCTCAAATTCAAAATCTCTAAAAAACCTTACAGCTTGAGACAATGTCTTCTGACTAATTCTTTTTTCTATAAAAGGAGTGTCTTTACTATTTCGACCACCGTTTGCTAGTCTCTCTTCTAAAGTCTTTCTTCTTTTAATATCTGTTAAACCAGTAATGATATATTCTTTCCCAGTTTGTTTTATAGACTCATGTACATATTCAGGGTCAGAAACAAACTCCGGATTTTTATCACTTAATGCTTCTCTTACTTTGTTACCCACAAAGTTTCTAAGGTCTGAAATTTCTTGTTTTTCTCTATTATTCAATTTAATCAAATTCATTTGCTCAACTGAAGCATCTAAATAGGACATTAACTCAGAGTTTAAAACCTTTGGGTCTCCAAGCTCTGAATAAAATTGTTCTCTAACTTCTCTTAGGGTTCTTGAGTCGTGTTCAGCACGATTTTTGATATCTTGTAACCAACCTTTACCAGGTTTTCCAAGCCCTGCTTCCATTCTAAAAACCATTTGGTTACTTCCACGTAGAAGTACTGGGCTGAATTGCCACATTCGAATGTTTGATATTTCAGCAAACCTAGAAAAGTCAGTGAATGACTTAAGGTCTAATTTAAATGAAATTGTATCACCTCTAAAGCGTACTCCCTTCTTTTGGATAAGGTCTCTAACCATTATGACTGGATCATCCTGAGTGACTTCCATCTCAGGTTTTACATCTAACATATAGTTATAAAATGAAGTATTAGAGATAAGAACTGAAGCAAACTGCCCAAGTACATGAAGACTTGGTTTATAATCAAGACCATCAAGTTTGAATTCCTGAATCTTTACTTGAAACCAGCGTGTGAGTGCTAGCATTTTTGCTGAAGGTAGTGAGATAACTGTTTTAAAACTATGTTTTGCATTAACTTCGCCACCTGCTAGATCAGTAAGACCTAACATAACATCTGCAGGAACGACGATCTCACCTTCAAGCATGAGAAGTCTATTAATTGGATCAAAGTCTAATCGATCAATTTTTGTAATTGGGGAATCTTTATGAAGAAGAATTGCTTTCAACTCTCGTTTCACTAGCTCTATTGGTAAGTTAACGACGACAAGTGCTTCTTCTACAGGAGCATCTGTTTCAGCACCTCTGACTTTCTCTTGAAAAGGATCGACATCAGTCAAAATTGCAGAAAAAGACGGCTGAACTGTCAACAAAGTGAACAAGATTAGGGCACAAAGCCTAAGTGCTTTCATGATTTCCATAAGTTATCCCATGTTTTAATAAGTACCTTCTATAGGTACAAAAGGGATGCCAAGCTATAGGTGAATAGATTTTCAGGGTGTTAAATAAGGAGCTTAAGTGAGATTAACTTCGGCCGTCTAAAGATTAGACAGCTCAATCAACTCGAAATTCTTCTTCTAGTCCGGATTCGTCCTCTATTAAGGCATCTGGATCATAATCTGGTTCATCACCAATTAAAGTGTCTCTATCTTCTTTATATTTTTTTTCAAAGGTTTCACCTGGGGGAAGGTTCTTTTTAATTTTATCTGTTGTATTTTCTAGATTATCTCTGAGCTTTTCATGAATAGTTTTTGAATCCCCCTCTAAACCTTGTTCATTAAAACCACTATTCTGAGTTGACCTTTTCTCCCAAGAGAACCTTCCTTTACTTTCTTTAGCAAATTGTTCTTTAGTTAAGAAGTGCGCCATCTTCATTTTTTTTAATATATTATTAACAATCTTTTGAGCAAAAGGAGTTAGTTCTTTTTTTCTAAAGCTTTCTGCATGTCTTTTAGGATTAGGCAGTAGCATTGCAAGGAACGCGCCCTCCCTCACTGTAAGTTTTGATGAACTTTTCTTGAAGTAATGTCTTGAGGCATTTTCAATTCCGTATAGACCTTCACCGTATTCTATAATGTTTAAGTAGATTTCTAAGATTTTAGTTTTAGAGACGTTTTGTTCTAAATAGAGTGTGATTAAAACTTCTTTTAATTTACGACTCATCGTTTTTTCTGGTGTTAAAAATAAATTTTTAACCACTTGCTGACTAATTGTACTAGCACCTCTTGTTCTTTTTCCAGAAACGGAGTCTAAAGTGGCCTTTTTAAGTTGATTGACATCTACACCTTCATGTTCAAAAAATGCCCAGTCTTCACTAATCACAATAGCTTGATAAGCACTTTTTGGAATGTCAGTTAACACAATCCAAGAAGATGGCTTTTTATCTGTTATTTTATATTCAACCTTTTTATTCTCATAAGTAACTTCAACATAACCTTTTTCTAATTTCTGTATATCACTTCGTGGGACTATGATCATCCAAGTGATTAACAAAAGGAGTGCGATTGAAATTAAACTGATGAGACTAGTAAGTAATAGTTTTTTTGGCATATTTATTCCTCTCCACTATTATAGTCAGTTATCCGTGAAAAATAAGATGCTTTGCAGTATTCAATGTGAAAATTTGATTTTTCTTTGTTGAAATTCCTCAACAGAGCAATTTAGGGGAAATTTAGATGCCATTCTTTCCGCCAAAGCTGTAATTGTTAAGGAAGGATTAACCGCTAAGTTTGAAGGAACGACACTCCCATCCATTACATAAAGCCCTGGATGCCCAAAAACTTGATGATTAGAATCAACAACTCCTGTTTTGCTATTATCTCCAATGATTGCTCCACCTAAAATATGAGCAGTAGCAGGTATTCCAAGCCCGGCCTCAAAAGCAACATTTAGAGGCATACCGTCCATTTCCTCAGCTACTATCTCCACACTTTTCTGTGCTATCGGAATGTATGAAGGAGGCGGTTCATGTCCTTTGAAGTCACCTACTAGATCTTTTCGAAATAATGTAAATGGACTTCTTCCAAGCTTTAGTTTCATTTTCGTTTCTAAGCTTTGCATCACTAAAAGGATTATTGAATTGGCGGCCCAATCTTTATGAAAAAGAATTCTCATGTAATTTGGAAAAGAAGTCATAAAGCTAAAAATCATTTTAATTGGTCTTAAAAACCAATTACCATTACCGGTTAATGGTATGGCCAAAAATTTCATAAAATCTGAACCTGAAGGATATCTCACCCCCTCTATTTTTGTATGATCGTTTGGCTTAATCTGAGCTCCAATAGCTATTCCCTTATCCATTCCACCTTGGTTCTTATAGCTGACAGACCCGAGTAGACTTTCACCGTTTGTCCTAACACTGTCTCCAAGGCAATCGGAAATTTTGTCTAAAGTTTTATGTTTAAACTTAGAATCAAGGAGTATTTTCATTGTCCCCATTACGCCCGCGCTTAAAATGACTCTTTCTGCTGAATATATTTTTCTTTTCTTATTTATAAATGAAGTACTAGAAACAGTATGAACTTCGAAGTTGTTTTCATTGTTATTAATTATTTTTGTGACTTTAGTTTCGGGAAGAACTTTGGCCCCCCATTTCCTTGCAAAATAGAGATAGTTTTTGACCAAAGTATTTTTTGCCCCTACCCGGCAGCCAATCATACAACCACCACATTCCGTGCACTCCGATCTTGATGGGCCTTCCGAACTAAAGTAAGGGTCTTCTACTTCTTCACCAGTTTTGTTACCAGACCCGAAATATACTCCAACAGTAGTAGGCTTAAATGTTTCTGAACAATTAAGCTTTTCTCCTAATGATTTAATTAAATTTTCATTTTGATGAAATTTTTTATTTGTAGTATTTCCTAGCATTTTATTTGCTTGTATGAAGGGATCTTCTAATTCTTCTTTCCAATCAGTACCTTTAGGCCAACTAGAAGATTCAAATATTTTGTTCTCAGGTTTTAGGAGTGTATTAGCATAAACAAGGCTCCCTCCCCCTACACCAGTCCCGTGCAATACCATGACTTTATTCAATAGTGTGATTTTTTGGATACCAAAACAACGTATAAACGGTGCCCAGAGATATTTTTTTAAGTTCCAATTTGTTTTGGGAAAATCATCGTCTGAGTATTCTTTCCCCATTTCAAGAATACAAACGTTATAACCTTTCTGGGCCAATCGCATAGCTGATACTGAACCACCAAAGCCAGAACCTATAACTAAAATATCGAAGTGATTTTTTTTGTGCATAATTAACAATAGAAGAAAAATAAGAAGGCCGCAAATAAATGCGGCCCATGTCTTATATTAGTTTGTTTCTTCCATAGTTACTTTATCACATTGATAGGCCTCAATTAGCTTTTGAAGTACTCCTGCTTTAGCGCGAGAGTTATTTACTCCAATCATTACAGCACCTAAGTATTTCTTTCGTTTAGTACCATAATGCCCTTCAATATATCTTTCATATTGAGAAGGTGTCACAGCACTCCCTGCAATAAGCTTTTTAGCGTAGATACTAGACTTATGATGCATTTGAAGGAGTCTAAACTTAGACCTAATTCCGAAAAGCCCATTTGGAACATCAGCATGGAATAATCTCTTATTAGTTTCAATAAAATCGTACCCCTGTTGGACTAAACCATCTGCATATTTATAAACTCTTCTAAATGGCATTGCATCCTGACAAGCAAACATTATTCTAAGTTCACTGAGTTCAGAAGGGTGCCTAACTAGGTACTCTGTTCTTCCATTATCAAGAACAACTCTGTCTAAATGATTATCTGCAAACTTCTTGAATTTTTTCTTAAAGTCTTTGTCTTTTTTAACTGCAGTTTGAGTTGTGTAGTCCATAAATTCATATCCCCACTTACCGTATACTTGTGAGGCAATATCTTCATATTGAGAGAGGATGTTTACAACATTTTCAGATCCATCATCAGAGCTAGAAAAATCAGCTTCTCCTAATGCTCTTGATAATCTTGTACCTGTTACCGTTAAAGACTTTTGTGATGCTGTTAGTTTCTTTTGAGTTTCAGAAACTCTTTTGGTCATATCTTTTAGATAGGTAGCAATATCTTTTCCATGAATTAGAGTTTCTTTCATCCATTTCTTTGTAATGACATCTCTACTTGCTGAAATGTCTCCTAGAACTCTCTCAAAATGAAACAACAGATTTGCTCTAAAAGTACTATTAAATTCTTTTACATCCATTTTAATTAATGTTTCGAACTGATAACTGTTAACAGCAAAATCAAGTTTAGAAAGCTCTTGTTTCAGCATATTATCCATTATTGGAATCGAGTTTAACCCACTATCGAAATAAGACTCTAATTGAACCTTCATTGTCATATAGAGTCTTGCAAGACTGTTAATAGTTTTTAATTTAATTGTTGTTGCAGGAACACCATTTGTATCTGCTACAGGAGCTTGAACACTTGAAAGAGCTTTTTTCAAGCTTCCCTCAAGAGGAGCAAGTCCATCCAATGTTTTTTCAATATGTTCGCCCTTAGCCTTTTCAATTGATTTTTCAATATTAGTTTTATTCGTAGTTACTGCTTTAATTTTAGCTTCAACTTTTTTAACCAAATCTTTAACTTTTTTAAGGTCTTCATCATGTTGATCAGTTCCAACGTCCATAAGACCAGCGTTTTGAATGTCTTGTCTAAGGTCATAAAAGGCACAGTTAAGTTTGATAAATGTCTGTCTATCTTTTATTTCTTCGAAATTAAATCGATCAGAGAAGATGCTATCGATGGCCTTTAATATAGAAGAAAGTGCTAAACCTCCTCCCGCTATAACTAGTCCATTTGAGTTTGGTACAAGTAAACCCATTTGGGCAAAGCTTTGAATAATGTCTGCTGTCTGCTCTAGAAATGAACCTTTATTAAGCTTACATTTACCATTCAAAAAAATGTTATTAATGTTGTTAAATACTGAGGCTATTTGAGTCCCACTGACAGAACTTCCATCACCGGTAGGAATGTCACCATTCACAAGGGAATTAACAGTATCATTATCATCAGCTGCAACTCCCATATCATTTAAGCTTGTCTGAATATCCTGAGCACCTGTCAAAAGAGCATCTAAACGGGCCTGATCTTGATCCATACAGTTGTCTTTAAAAAGGTTTCGTATATTTTCAATTTTAGAAAGTATCTCTTTATGATTATTTGACTCTAAAGGGCATGCCTTTGGTTTTTCTCTATAAGGTTTATAAGAAGAAAATAAAGCATCAATAGACGTTTGCGAGTCTGAACTCATCCCTGTAACAGGCAGCTTCGCTTCAATTTGAGATAAATCAATTGAATCAGCAGCAAAAAGAGCAGGAGAGAGTAGACTTTGAAGAACAACAACACTGCAAATAGCAGAAGACAACTTTCGCATTTTCATGAACGCTTTCCTTTTTCAAATGTATTTTAAACGTCATGAGTTTAATAAATTTCGGGATTTATCTCAATTAGAGGTGTAATACTTACAGACCATTAAACAGAGCAGTTAACGAGATATCAGTAAATTAGTCCTGTTGTTTCACAAATAAATGGCCAAGACCAAGTGAGCCTTCAGAACATATTTGATAACTAGTTACGATTTTTGATGCTTGATCTGGAAAAGTTTCTTCTTTTTTATTTATAGTATCTAAAAGTAACTCTAATGGAAGACAGCTTTTTTTGAGTAATTGAAAGGCAAAATAGTCTTTAAAAGATAAGTCTTCTACAACGATAGACTTTTCCATAAAGTTTTTTACTGACATGGTTTTAGGAAGTGGCAAAAGAACTAGTTGTTCTTTAGGTGTGAGGTCTCTCGCATTTAAACTGAGACTCATAAATACTGCTACTGCACATAATAAAGTTTTCAATACTTCTTCCTTGAAATAGTTCGATGTAAATAATCTCTATATGTGTATGGAAAATCAAGCCTCTAAAAGTGGAATGATCTTACAAAGGTCATCATGAACCGGTGCGTCTGTACCTTGGAGGTCGTAATTTCCCTTAAAGAGATAGAAATTTGGACCTGAGATGTATAAGACATCACTTACTTTATCACCAATCATATAACTACCTATTAGCTCTATGTTATGTTCAGAAGCAGCTTGAAGCATCATCCCTGGCCAGGGTTTTCGAAAATAACTATTACATTTTAAATTTTGAACTTCACCTTTATTGTGAAAAAGAGAGTACTTCCAAGACTTCACGATAGCTTTTTTCTCTTTAAGCCATTTATCCATTTGCTTATGAAGATTGAGTACATCCTCTTCTTCATAGTACCCTCTAGCAACACCACTTTGGTTAGTGAGAACAATCACTTCTAATTTTTTTTGATTAGCACTTTGGATTAAATCTACTATCCCAGGGACCCATTCTATATCTTCGTACTTACTGACGTACGATTTATCGACATTAATCACACCGTCCCTATCTAAAAAGAGGGCCTTAGAAAAAGATTGTGTAGAGCACTCAGTCTTATACCAAACAAGAGGAACCCCAATGGCGCCTTCTTCTGGTCCAGTTGGCTCTGCTCCAGATGGAGTGAAGCTAATCCCAGAGTAAGTCCAAGATTCTCTAAAATTATTTCTATCTTGAAGAACAGACTTACTATCTAACTCTAGATCTGAACTTTCTTTTTCATTAAAACGAATAAAGTGGATACTAGACTTTGCTTGTCTTATTTCATGTTTCACAAAAGCAAATGAAAAATAGACTTCCTCATGGTTTGAAAAAGTAAGAACCCCACCAACACTTGTTTCGTGATCCTTAAATTCTCTTAGAATTAGTTTTTCAAATTCTAAAGAACAATTTTGAAAATTTATTCCTAACATTTGATGAGCTTATCCTCTATAAGGATATTTGTCACTTAATGCTTTTTTATTGAACAGTTAATTTTATAGGCTTCAGAAGTGAACTTATTCATAGGTTTTACTCTAATTTGTAACAAAAGTTCACCTAACTTAATTTCAAAAGACGAAACCTCAGGTCTTTGTTCACCGATTGTGATATCTCTAACTTCTTTATCTAATAGAAAAGAATCAAAATAGTCAAAAGAGTGAAACTGATACTTCTTTCCCTTAACAACAGAGTGATAACAAGTTGCCTGTAGCATCTCTTCTTTACCTATCCCGATCAATGGTCTTAAGCTTTTAATAAATAGCTCCGAATCTGATTCTTGAAGTATCAATAAGATTTCTCTTATTTTAGAAATTACTGGTCGATAACTTTTAATCACAACTTCATTCATGTGAGGTTCAAGTTGACCGGGAAGTTCAGTAAGACCGGCCTGTGTCCATGACTGATCAAATCCACCATTAAATGGCAGAGAGGCCATAGAATGTAACTGACTGGCCATATCTGTATAGCAAAGAGTTAACAAGTCATTTAGCTCTTTTTGAAATTGAGAAGACTCATTAAAAGATGAAAAGTATTTAGAGATAAAACTTTTTACTCCGGCACTTTTTGTATTTACAAAACTATTGGCCTTGCAGAGTTTTAAAGACACAGGTTTTACCGACTTATCCTTCATTAAAAGTAATATGTCTGCCTCTTTGAAATTATCATTTCCTCCAGCAGAACCAGATTTTCCCATCACAAGAACATTTTCAATTTTTTTTGATTCCAGTTTTCCTAATAAATTATTAGCTGTTTCAGAGGCTAGTTTTGGAAGTTCTAAAATCAAATCATTGTCATGAACTCTAATCCAAGATTCGTATTCGCTTAGACGAGTTCTTAACTCGCCGCCAAAGGATTGAATAAATTTAGATTCAATCTGTAAGCTTCGAGCTAATTGGTGTCCTACTAGGTACTCAAAAAGGTTACCTTTGAACTCATTTATCAAGGCCTCTTTTTGACTTGCTGAATCATTCAGGTATGTCTCTTTCATAAATAACTATTTCCAAATTGTTTACTCTGTTTTAGACTATCTCGAAGCATATTTCAAAGGCCAAACGGCCCGGGAAAAAGGTTGAGATGAACAATTTTCCTTCTGTTTTTGAAGCCATTAGCGACTTGAGTAAAGATCAAATCGAAGGGCTTCTTATTCTCGCAAAAAAATATAAAGATAGATCTTACGATAAAAGCGATTTCACTAACCGAATACCAATTGTGGCCAATAGTTTTCTCGAAAACTCCACAAGAACTAAAAACTCTTTTGCAATTGCTATCAAAAAATTGGGTTGTCATTACTTAGACTTCAACACTGAAACTTCAAGTCTAAAGAAAGGCGAATCTCTCGAAGAAACTCTTTTAACACTGTACTCTCAAGGTGTTGACCTTTGCATCATTAGAACATCAGTAAGTCATCATTTTAGTGAGTTCAAAAATAATGCTCCAATAAAAATAATTAATGGTGGAGATGGAACTAATCAACATCCGACACAGGCCCTACTCGATCTATTTACGATGACTGAGTTAGGAATAGACTTAGAAGGGAAAACAATGGCCATCATCGGTGATTGTGTCCATTCCAGAGTCGGTCACTCCTTAATGGAATTACTTCCTCTTTTTGGGTGTAAAATAATTCTTTGTGGCCCTTCAGGTTTTGTTCCTGAGTCAAGTGACAATGATTCAATCGAAATTTCAAATGATCTTGAGTCTACAGTTAAAAGATGTGATTTTCTTTATACACTACGAATTCAAAAAGAAAGGCACTCGGGTACAGATCAAACCAAACACTATGAAACATATCATGATAAGTATGGACTTAATAAAGAAAGGCTTGAGAAGTGGAATAAGAATGTTCCCGTTTTTCACCCAGGCCCCGCTAATATTGGAATCGAAATTAGTAGTGACCTTATGAAGTCGAATCTTTATAAGGGTTATGACCAAGTCGTAAATTCAATTCACATGAGAATGGCAATAATCACCTCCATTCTTTCAAATAATGACAAAAATATAGGAATCATAGATGGACAGAGGATCAGGGATTAGTAAAATTCGTATTTCGACTTATTACCTGGACTTTTTGCCCCTTCTTTTCCCCTTTTCTAACCAACTCCAAAAAGGATTGAATCATGTCTAGAGAACTTGATTTTCAAAAAGCACTAAAAACAACACAAATTTGGCTTCATTTTGAAGATGGAAAATCTTTTTCAGGATGGATTAACAAAAAGTCAGATGACTCCCTACTTAAAGAAGGAATATGGGGAGAGGCCGCATTCACTACGGGTATGTCTGGTTATCAAGAGACTATGACTGATCCATCTTTCTTAGGACAACATATAATTTTCACAAATAGTCACATCGGAAATTACGAAAGTGATGAGCGAGTAAACCAATCTACAAAATGTCATGCGACAACACTTATTGCTAGAAATTTCAGCCCTAATAACTATTTAGATTCTATTAAAACCCCACTTGTAAGTGGATTGGATACAAGGTCACTTGTTAAGTACCTAACCTCAGGAAAATCTTCACACAAGTCAGTCATCACGACATCAAATAAAGCTCCTTCAAAAAGTGAGTTTGAAAACAAAGAATTGGATTGCAACAACTTGGCCAGTGTTAGTCAAAATGAAATGGAAGTTATTACAAAAGGTGAAAACCCAATTGTCTTAATTAACTATGGATGTAAACAATCAATTATAAATAACTTAAAAGATATGGGACATCCGCTAGTCACTCTTCCATACAATGCAACCGTTCAGGATGTACAAAATTTAAATCCAAGAATGATTTTTCTCTCAAATGGTCCAGGTGACCCTCGATTAATGAAGACTCAATTTGATGAAGTCAGAAAATTTCTGGAGCTAAATATACCCATGAGAGGGATCTGCTTAGGACATCAACTTTTAACTCTTGCACTTGGAGCTAAAGTTATAAAACTTCCTTTTGGTCAACGAGGGGTTAATCACCCGTGTATTGATCACGTTTCAGGTGAAATTCTCATCACTTCTCAAAACCATGGATACGCTTCAGACGAAGAGAGCTTATTAAAGATTTCAACGGATAACGCCATAGGGAAAGAATTATTCATACAGCACAGGTCACTCTTTGATCAATCTGTCGAAGGAATTTCCACAACTGACCATGCTATTAAATCAGTTCAGTTTCACCCTGAGGCAAACCCTGGACCTACGGATGCCTTTGTCTTTTTTGAAGAGATAAGAAATTTTCTCTCAGGTGAAATGACTAAAAATATAAATCTTGATGACCTCCACCCAATGATTGATGTCCATCAAAAAATTGAAAAAGATATTCCTTATAAGAAGATTCTTCTTGTTGGAAGTGGACCTATTAAAATTGGTCAAGCAAGTGAGTTTGATTACTCAGGAACTCAGGCATGTAAATCATTGAAAGAGCTAGGAGTTGATGTCATTCTCTTGAATTCAAATCCAGCTACAATTATGACTGACCCGGAAATGGCCTATAGAACATATATTGAGCCTATTACCAAAGAAACAATAAAAAATATTATCGAGAAAGAGAATGTGGATGCTGTTCTTTCAACGATGGGTGGCCAAACAGCACTTAATATTTGTGTAGAACTTGAAGAAGAAAGTTATCTAAAGGAGAAAGGTGTTGCTTTGCTAGGTGCAAATGTCGACACCATTAATAAGACAGAGGATAGACAGCTATTTGCAGAAGAGCTCGATGGCCTTGGTTATCATACAGGGAAAAGATATCAGGCGCATAGTGCAGATGAGGCCCTAGAACTTGCAACTTCTAAGGTAGAGTTTCCTCTTATCATTCGTAGAGACTTTGCATTAGGGGGAAGGGGTTCTGCCTTAGTTCCAGATATAAAAGGCTTAAAAGAAGTTTTTGAAGAAACAGATATAAAGTTTCCCGTCACAATGGAAAAGAGTCTTGTTGGTTATAAAGAAATTGAATTAGAAGTTATGGTTGATAAGGACCGTAACGGGGTCATTATTTGTTCAATCGAAAATATTGACCCATGTGGGATTCACACAGGAGACAGTATAACTGTTGCTCCGGCCCAAACGATTAGTGATCGCTGTTATCAACAACTAAGAACAATGACATTAACGATTGCGAAACATATGGGAGTCGTTGCCGGTGGTGCAAATGTACAATTTGCCATCAACCCAGAGGATGAAGACGATATTGTTGTTATTGAGATGAACCCAAGAGTATCTAGATCATCCGCCTTAGCAAGTAAGGCCACTGGCTACCCTATTGCAAAAATATCAGCTCTACTCGCAGTAGGATACACTCTTAAAGAAATATTAAATGATATTACAAAGGCCTCTCCTGTCGCCTTTGAACCTACACTTGATTATGTAGCAATTAAGATTCCAATTTTTCCTTTTAATAAGTTTCCAACATCAAGCCAAATGCTTGGACCTCAAATGCGCTCTGTAGGAGAAGTCTTGGCACTTGGAAGCAATTTTAATGAGTCATTTTTTAAAGCTCTTAGAAGCTTAGAAAGTGGTTTAGAAATACCTTCACTAGCACAATTAAAAAACACACCGCTTGATTTATCAAAAGATTACATCGTTGAAAGACTAAAGAAACCTTTTCAATTAAGTCTTCTTACTTGTATTGAAGGCCTAAGGAAAGGACTCTCAGTTGATGAAGTCTTTAAGTTAACTGGTATTACTCCTTGGTTTATTGAGCAGGTTGGCCTTTTCGTTGCAAAAGAAAATGAATTAAAAGAAAGTGCTAATGATATATTTGAAAGCCCAGACCATTTCACAAACTTAAAAACAAATGGTTTCTCAGATAAGTACATTGCTTTAATTACAGGCAAAGCTCATAAGGACATATTACAATTTAGGTTTGATAACAAAATATTTCCAGTCTACAAAGCTGTAGATACCTGTTCCGGTGAATTCTCTGCTGAAACACCATACTTCTATTCAACTTATTCTCTAGAGAATGAAGCTGAATCTCTGGCCTCAAAAGGTAGGTCTATGGCCATACTTGGCTCTGGTCCAAATAGAATTGGTCAAGGTATTGAGTTTGATTATTCATGTGTAAAATCTTGTAAACATCTTTCTACAAGAAATATTCAATCGATAATGATTAATTCTAACCCAGAAACTGTCTCTACTGACTATGACAGCTCAGACAGACTATACTTAGCTCCACTTTTTTCAGAGGATTTATTTGATATTCTCTTAAACGAAAATCCTGATGGAATTATTACCTGCTTCTCTGGGCAAACAGGTATTAAGGTTAGAGCTCATATTGAAGATAGTTTTCGAAAAGAATTTAAAACTTTTAACTTCTTAGGCTCTAGCCTTGAAACCCTAGATCTAACTGAAGATAGAAAAAGGTTTTATGAGGTCACTAAAAACCTCCCCTTGAACCACACAAAGTCAAAGTTGGTTCGAGGTTACAAAAATCTTCTTAATGCAATGTCAGATATTGGTATGCCAGTTATTATTCGACCAAGTTATGTAATTGGTGGTGAATCTATGTACATTTTTTATAGCATGGACGATATTAATCAATTACCTGAAGAGCTAAAAAATCAATTAAAAAATTCAACAACAGAGTTTCAAGTTGAGACTTATCTAGAAAACTCACTTGAGTATGATGTCGATTTAGTTAGAGATAAATATGGGAATACTGTCTTTACTGTATGTGAACATATTGAATATGCAGGTGTTCACAGCGGTGACTCAGGAATGATTTCTCCACCAGTAGTTCTTACTAGTAATCTCTACAATAAAATGAAAGAGATATCTGATAAGCTAGCAGAAGATCTTCAAGTAGTAGGGCCTATCAATTTTCAGTATGCTGTAAAAGAAGGAAAGATTTATTGTATAGAGGCCAATCCTAGAGGATCGAGAACTCTGCCTTTTCTTTCTAAGGCCTATGATATTTCCCTGCCTAATATGGCAACTGATGCTATGCTTGGAGAAAAATTAAAACCTTGGCACAGAGAAGTTTCAGATCACTTTTGTGTAAAGCAAAGTACCTTCCCATTTGATAGGTTCGTTCAAGACAATATCATCCTTGGACCCAAGATGAGATCAACTGGCGAAACAATGGGTATTGATAAAGATAAAGATCATGCTATTTTAAAATCATATCTAGGAAACTATCCGAAAATTAGTAATGTCGGAAGAATACTTATTTCGATGGCCGATAAAACAAAAGAAGTCTTGCTACCTTACCTCAAAGGACTTCATCAATTAGGCTACACGTTCTCTGCGACAAGCGGAACTTATCACTATATAAAGAAGCAAGGTATCCCTTGTGAACTTGTCGCCAAGATTAATGAAGAAGGTACGACTATCCTAGATGTACTCAAAGATGAATCAATGGTCCTTGTTTTCAATACGCCTATGAATATGGGTAACTCGAAGAGCGATGGTGAAAATATAAGGAATACTGCTATTCAATATGGGATTCCTTGTTTTACAAGGTCTGAAAATATCAAGGCTGTTGTAGAATCTTTAGTTGGCTCGGCCTCTAAAACAATTCTTCCAACGAACCTTCAAGAGATGCACAACAAAGGATAACTTTTAATGAGTATGGAAAAGGTATTTGCGGCACTAGATAATATGACAAAAGATCAAGTTATAGAATTTGTCGCCTCTTCCAATGGAGATATTAAAAATATAAAAGTGGGAATGGAATTATTCTATGCAGAAGGTCCTGAACTCTTGCATGAGTTATCTTCCAAGTTTGGAGTAAAGATATTCCTCGATTTAAAACTCCATGACATACCTAATACAGTTGCCAAGGCCATTCGTTCTCTAAAAGGACTTCCTGTTCATTTTTTAACCATTCATACAAGTGGTGGTCAAAATATGATTGAGTCTGCAATGAGTGCAGTAAAAGAGCACCTTCCCTCAGCAAAGGTGTTAGGAGTAAGTTACTTAACAAGCCTTTCACCAAAAGATTTAAAAGATTTATGGGATATCAATGAAGAACATATCCCTAAAGCTTTTGAGAGATTCTTCAACCTAGGAATTGATTCTGGAATTGATGGCTTTATCCTTAGTCCCCTAGAGTTGGATATACTTAAAGAAGTTGAAATTAACAAAAATGTAAAAGTATTAAAAGTAACTCCAGGTATCAGGTTTCAAGATGAAATTGAGTCTGGAAAAACACAAGATCAAAAAAGAGTACTTAATCCTAGTGATGCACTTAAAGCAGGTGCAGATTACCTTGTTATGGGTAGGTCCTTAAGTCAGTCTGAGAATTTAAAAGAAAGGGTTACTCAAATAAACGCTATTAGTTAACAAATTGTAGTTTTCTACCATTTCTTGTTTTACCATCACGCCAGGTCTTTTTTCTAAGTTTTGCATTTTTCTTTCTTAAATACTTTCCTTTCGATAATTTCCCATCACTTGAGACCCCGTCGATTGGAATAGTAAGAGTTTTTACTCGAGGAAAATTGTATTGAAGACCTGATATTTGAGCAACGATATATGATCGATACAGAGTTGGCTGTACTTTTATATTAACAACAATACTCTCCCCTTTTACCAAGTTTCTACTAATATCAGCAGGAGACTCTAAAAAGACGAGGTCATCATTTGGGTAAAACTTAATTGATGAGTTTTCCATATTATCTAAAACTTTTATTGTAATCTTAACATTTGCACCAACTCTCTCTGAGATGATTGAGACAGGTGCATTATTTTTAGTTTGACAAATTTTTGCTTCTGTTTTCGGTTTGATTTTCGTTTTTTGTAATTCTAAAGGCTCTGCACCAATAGCAGAAAAACAAATCATGAATAGAAAACTTATTAGTATTTTCATTCTTGAGTGACCTCCACATTATTGATGACTTTAAATCCTGTTATTGTACTTAAGGAAAAGAAATGAACAATATACACTTGGCCTGGTGTAACTGAAATTGGTAAATAGGTAAGAACATTTCCACCATTGTACTGGGCCCCTCCAAGGAACGTTGAGTTTGTCCCAAGATCTCTTTGACCATAAACCTCAAAGTAGACAGGATCATCACTTTGAATCCACATTTTTGCAGTCGACTTTCCTGCCTCAGCTGTGAACCTAATAAATCTGTTTCTTGCTAGAGAATTAAAAATTGTGTCCTGATAGAGATAGATATCCTTTTGAACACCTGCTGATAAATTTGTGTATGCTGGTAAATAGTTCGGATTCCCACCATTTGTTGTCATACCTGTTCCATATGGATCAGTGATGGATTCAATGCTGTTCTCACTTGCTACTGCATCGATATAAGTAAGAAGAGATGTATTCAAAGAGTTATAGCTTTTAACATAAGAGACTAAGGAAAAAATTGTAGTCTTAGCTGCATTATCTTTTTGATCGGTCGTTAAGGCAGTTACAAGATCAGTAAGAGGTACGCTTGTTGTATCGGCACCATCTGTATTTTGAGAATCGAATAAATCAAAAACTAATAAGGCCACTGAGTCTTCACTAAACCAACCAGGATTGATTTTATTAGTAGGAGATCTCGTTTCCATATCCATCCCAAAACCACTTTGTTGTTTTGATCCATAGGAATCTTTATAATAAGTATCGGGCTGTAAAATGAGCGCAGAGTTAGCGTTAGCAAAACCCTCACCAAAGGCCAAGGTTGGTTCTTTTTTATCACCAATACCATGTTGTCCGCCGAGAGAATCACTTCTAGAAGCATTCGCCTCCATAAAATGTGTCCACTCATGTGCAATTACATGACTATCGTATTCATCAGTATCAGTATCCGCTTTACCTAAAATATAAAGTTGGTTATTAACAGATGTATAATGGCTTGTTCCAATGTGACCTTCGTTATAATTTCCAGAGGTCGTAGTATTTTCTATTGACCAATTAACATAAAGGTCAGGAAGAGAAGCAATATTCATAGACCCATTGTCTTTGTAATATTTCATTGAAGCGTAAATTGTATCTAAAATGGCAAAAGGTGCTGAAGGTCTCGGGGCCGGAGAAGCTGGAAAGGAACCACTTGTATTCGATCCAGTCCAACCTGTAGGAATATAAATATCAGTTGCCGAAGTTGAATCAAAAGTCACAGTTGGCGACTTAAAGACAAACTGACCAGAGTAATAGTTATCTTGAATAATCACTTTTGGATAACCTGTCAGCCCATCAACCTCAGCATAAATCCAAAACTCGACATTTGCTCCAGAGTAAATATCAAAACTTTTTTCACCGTTGTCATCTAATCTGAAAGTACCGAGAGAGTTTCCGTTAGCTGTATCTTTGGCCTCTATCGTGGCACCTCGTACGTTAAAATAACCACTACCAGTGTAATTCAAGTTTCCTGTTGAGCAGAAACCTCCACTACATGACGCCAATGAAAAACTAGGTTTTTGATATTTTACCCTAATCGTTTTTGCAAAACTCGTGGGAGGAGTCGGTGTCGGTGTTGGTGTAGGTGTTCCAGTGGGTGTCGGCATTGGAGTTGGTGTTGGTGTAGCAGTTGGTATTGGTGTTGGTGTAGGACTAGCAGTAGGTGTTGGAAAAGGTGTCCCAGTAGCAGTTGGAGTAGCTGTTGAAGTTGGAGTTGGTGTAGGTGTCGGCGTCGCTGTTCCAGTTGGAGTTGGCGGAGTCGTAGGTGTTGGAGCAGGTATAGTCGGCGTTGCTGTTGGACTTGCCGTTGGTGTAGCAGTGGCCGTTGGGATTGGAGTCGATGTGATAAACGGAGTTGGCGTTGGGGTACCAGAGGGCTGAGTATTATTTCGAGTAGATCGTTGTGCCTTATTACCTTCAGGTTCTTCAACACCAGGAAGACAACCAACAAGTGATGTCGTCATCAAAATCCAAATGAGAATATTTATTATCTTTAACATACTTGTCCCTGAAGACCGTTCACCAGTTAACTTATCGACTTTTCAAGTAGTTTGATTGAATAATTATACCCCAGTAAAAGAGTCTTCTATCGATGTCTTGAGTATATCTCACTGAAATCAGAGACTTGCAGACTATCTTATATATAGAGTTCATTTTTTTGCCTATGTAGCTTTAAAAAAATGCCTCAGAATGTCCTCAAAATTCAAGTAAATGGGACAAATTTTGGGTCTTTAAAAATTTGAGCTAAAGGCTATAATAATAGGTAGATGTATTTGAAATTGCTAAGTTTCATATTAATGTTCTCAATGGCCTTTAAGGTTTACGCCAGTAAGCCCGCCGTCGTCGTTTCCACTAGGGCCGTCATTTATGCTGATCAAGAACTGAAGAGTCCGATTGGTTTTGTTTCTGCTGGTAGAAAAGTAATTGTTGGTGATGTTCCAAGAAAAAATGGAGAAATATTACCAATTATTGTCATAGGTAGAGTCGCTTGGATTAAAGTTAGAGACCTCGCCCTTAATACTGAAGATCTCAAAAATATTACAACTTCAAGATTCAAAGTAAGTCAGGATCAATTTGAAAAAAATAAAGACAAATTTGACGACAACGTTTTTGAAAATAATTATGCGCGTTTAGTTTTTGGAAGTATTAGTGTCGATGATAGTTACAAAGAATTTGCTGAGTTAACGGGTTCTTCTCCAGGTGATACCGCAACAAACTTTAAAGTAAATGTTTTTCACCGTCCTCCATTCAAAAGGTCAATTTGGAGTATTGGATTTGCTTATTATACTCAGTCTGAAACAGATTATGACTGGGAAACAATAACTCTTGAGGCTACTTATGGTTATTCTCTTATTCAAACAAGTGCCTTTTCTATAGATGCATATGGAGGATTCTTAGTCGGTGGTGATTTTAATTATAGCCGTCTTGAGAGTGGTCAGACTGTCAAAGATAATGGAAGTACATATGGTTGGCTATATGGAGCTCAAATAAAACTGTTCTCATATTCAAAGATTGGTCTCATTGCTGGCTTTACAAGACAAACTTTAAAGCTTTCAGGACTTACGGCCTTCGAAACGACGAGTGGCGGAAAGAGTGACTTACAAGAAATTTCTGGAACAAATATTTTCTTTGGATTGTCCTTTAAACTCTAGTTACTCAACAACTAACACGTCTTCATCTTCATCAGAGTTCTTGGCCTCTTTTGCATTATCAAGGAAATATTCAATTTTCTTCTCTTCACTTTCAAAGCGAGAATCGTCAATTTCTGAGTTATTTTGCTTTTCTCGACGAAGTTCATCTTCTAATTCTTCTTTTATTTTTCTATCCAATCTTGCCTTAGCATCTTCTTTCAATTTATCTTTTAAACTAAATGTTGTGCCAAATTTTTTATAAGCAAATTGATAAAGTGGAGTCAACTGCATTGTATTTTCTTTTCCTCTCTCGAGGAATTGAATCATTTCTTTCAAAAATTCTTTCTTATGTATTTCATGAGACCATGCTGCAAAGAGGTAAAGCATCCCCTCCTGATCAATTCTTTTTTGATACTCTAACTCTCGATACTCACTGTAAATTGGTACACTAGAATCACCACTGATACTTTCTTTCCAATTTAAATTTTGCATAAGTCTTCTTCTATAAGCTTCGGCTTCTGAGGTATATTTACGAGATTTAAGAGAAAGACTATAAATATTTCCTCGATGAAGAATAAAGACTATTTCCTGCAAAAACTTATCCCCTTCCTTTTCAATATTTATTTCAGCAATGCCATAACCTTTCTTTTCATAGTAGGCAATTTTCCAAGCTTTCTTAGGGAGGTAATCATTTCGAAGTTTGAGTATAAATAAATTATAAACAAGTTCATCATAGGAATATCGCTTTTTGATATAGCGTATATAGTTAATAAAACCCATCGATTTGTAATCTGGTATTGTAATATCTTTTTCAAACATATCTCTAAAAACTGTTTCTTGAGATTTATCTAATATCATTTTTTTATAAACTGGTAGATTAAATAGTTTGTGCTTTCCAAGTTCTAAATAGAATTTAAAAGACTCTCCATTAAGAAATTCAGATATCATTTTACCTTTTTGATCCATCAGCCTTAAACCTAAGTTTGGTTTATCCTTAGAAAGGTTTTCAACTAATGGCATTGCTTTAAACAGAGGGTGTCTAAATGGAAACGGAAGCGTGAAACTATCGAAGTGAAATGTTTTATATAAGGATTCATCTTCAACAAATACTGCATCAAGTTTTTTAAAACTATATAGGCTTCCTTTGTACATACTTGAAGGTAGAACATTTGTTTTAACAAAATCAGTGTCTACCCCCTCACTCAGGGCCAGAGTATATATATGATAAGGAATGAGGCTTACAGTAAATATGCCTCCACCAATCAATAAAATGATCACCACTATCGGTATTATGATTCTAGTCATGACCTCTTTTCGGACACTTATCCTCAAAATATTAGGAAAATTCAAGAATTTCCTCAACTTGTTCTGAATAATACCGATTAGTTATACTGAAATAGTAAATTATAAGCAGGAGCTTATTGATGAAACCGATATCGGCATTTATGTTTTCACTTTTATTTCTGATGACAGCTTGTGATCAGCCAAGGGATAGAAGGACCGCCTACAAGACAAAAGGCCTAAACCAAAATGAGGCCATTAATTATAATTATTATAATAACGACGGCGAGAGTGGTACGAACGGTAGTGACGGCTCAAATGGAACAACAAGTACAGACGGAACTAATGGCACAACTAGCACTGACGGCTCTAATGGTACGAACCCAGAGCTTCCAACTTGTTCAACTAGTACTTCTTGGAGTACAGATGGCCAGGCCGGTTTTGATAAGACTCATACACATATTGGAGCTTATTCATTCTGCCGTTCACAAACTTCAGATACTGAAGTTTACATTCAACTTCAAAACCCAATACTTGATGCACAACTTTGTGTAATTCCGACTTATACGTCTGGAAACCGCGCCATCTATGTAGGAGAACCTCGTTGTCTAGTTATTCAAGACAACAAGAAGATTTATAAATTAACTCTTTTGAAAAATAGAACTGGTTATCAAAACTTCCAAGTAACAGGAGTAATGATCATGAAAGACAAGGCGTTTTTCTACCCAGCTCCATTTTATCAATACCTCTTAAGTCCTGATGCATTTCTTTTTTGTAGTCAGTGGCTAGATCAGACTGGAGACAGTTCATACTGCTATGCTTTTGATAGCGTTGGACAATATGTTTATCACCAGTACTAAAGGTCAGATTAAAAACTATTAAGGTCACTAGAAAGTGATCCTATTGGGTTTGATTTAAAGTGCTCAAGAAGTTTAGTCCAACTTTTAACCTTAATCCCATCTTTGTGAATTTCAGCGTCTTGTTTACCTAGGTAATACGAGCGCAATCCATGGTCTCGATAGGCCCGAATATCATGAGGTTTATCCCCAAAAGCAATTTGAATATTATTAAAATTATCTTTAAGCTTGGTAATAATCCAACTTTTAAAATCTCCATGGTCATTTGGAACATCTCTATTTGCAAAATCCCAAAAAAAGCTAGGGGCCTTAACAAAGTTGTACATAGCGAGCCAATTTTTTGTTTTATTGATAAACATATCGTCTCTGGCGGTTAGATAAATAATTTGGAATAGGCCAGAAAAGTATTTAATACCTTGGACAGCTTTTTTAAGCGGTGGAAGTTTATGGTTTGGTCTCAATAGAACTTGAAAGGCAGAAGCATCACTAATCGTATGATCAATATCTGAAATTGCTATCGGGGTGTTCTTATCTATAACTAAGACTAAAACATTCGCTGGTTTACTTTTGAATTCACTTCCTTGAATTAATTTCACTTCAATTTCGTGAAGTCCTTTTCCTAAGCTAGATAATGTAAGTGAGCCTACACCATCACCATCTGTTAAGGCAGCTCCAAGGTATTTCTCTTTAAGAAAGAACTCAACAACTTCTCCAGGAATATCACTTCTATAAGTAGGAAAATATTTAGCCCTCTCTAACTTGGCCTTAAGAGTGACATCTTGTCCGGTAGAATGAATTGTATCTATACCTTGCAGAATTGCACCATACTTGGCCTTGGCCATAGTGCTAGTAGTAATTGATAGAGCAAAAATCAAAATGATAGTCTTCATACATACCTCTGAACGTTTAAGTCTGTATTAAACTCTATTCAAATCTGAGGGTCAATGACACGACGTGTAAAATATGTAGAATTTATGTAGCTTATAACCTCGTAACTCCCCCAAATAAAGAGAGAAACAAATATCGCCCATGTCCCGCTTACTGCAGGGTTGATTACATTTAGTGCTAAGTTCAAGTAAAAGTGAGTAAATAGAGCAGTTAGTGAGCAAATAAAGATGATACTAACCGGTAGAGGCTCTTTCCTTAATACACCAGAAATAAATGGAACGAGACTGGCGGCAGCTAGTGCATAAACCCCTTTTTGGGCGAAGAGACCCACAAGAGCAGGAGGGTTCCAGGCCAAAGCGAGCCCTACTACACCCACTAACACTAGAATGTATCTTGATACTGTTAATCCTTTTTTGTCATCGAAATTAAAAAGAGGGCCTAAAAAGTCTGTTGTAATCATAGTACTTAAAGAAACTAAAATTCCATCTAGTGTACTTAGTCCAGCAGCAAGAAGTCCTAAAGATAATAGGCCTTTTAAATAAGGTCCCCACCAAAACAATTCAAACCTTTTCGCAATATAAGAAACAACGACAGCATCTTGCCTCATGACATCAAGATCAATCAGTCGTGCATAGAAACCAATAAACAACATCAGCCCAAAAATTCCACCAACAATAAATGTCGTCCACAGAAAAACTTTTGTATCTTTCTCAGATTTCAAAAATAAAATTTTTGTTAATATATGAGGCTGAAGCATAAGAGCAAAAGTGATAAAGAAACTTGAAATAAAAACTGAAAAATAATCATGATAAAGTGAGCTACTTTGATTTAATACTGATCCATAGTTAAGAGAAACGTTTTCTAAACTATGTAAAAAACCTCCTTGAAACAATTCAAGACCATCCCAAAACAAGAAGAGACTTATACCGATCATAAAAAGGCTTTGAAGTGCATTCGTATAAGCGTGTGCATAACTCCCACCAAACAATATATAAGAAAACACAAAGCCAATACATAAAACGAGTGCCACTTTTTGTGATATTGCAAAAAGAGAGGCCAAAATGAGACTACATCCTACAAGTATTAAAACAATAAAAGTGAGACTTAATAAATTTAATGCAGCAAAAAACAAAGAAAGGCTTCTACTTTCGTAATGATGATAAAGCCATTGCGCGAGTGTTAAACTTCCATTCTTCTCTCCAAGTTTTTTAAACTTTCTCGTTAATAATATAAATGCCCCCGCAATTCCAAAAAATGCAGCTATTCCATAGTGAAGCCATGCAGACAAACCGTGTGTATAAACAAAACCAGGGTTTATGACAAATGTTGCGGTTGAAGAAATACTAGAAGCTAAGGTGATTCCAACGAGGACTGGTCCCATTTGCCCACCTGCTATAGCAAACCCTTTTAACCCAGTAGTTTTCTTCATACCAAGTATTGAAAGGTAGTATGTCGCAATCAACATGATTGAAATTATCATTATATTAAAATACATAGGTGTCATCTTATTGCTCCTGCTCTAACTTGAACTTTATCTATTTTCCCATTTGGCAATAAAGGAAAACCTGAAATTCTTTCTAATTTTTTTGGCCATTTATATTTTGCAAGCTTCCCACTCAAAAAGAAGTGAATAGTCTCTATTGGTAATTCAATTTCAGAAGTATATATAAGCTTCCCTACTTCTCCCCATTTTTTATCAGGGCTTGAAATAACGATGCTTTCATTTATTGAGGGGTGATCATTAATAACTCTTTCGACTTCTCCGGGGTATACATTTTCACCACCACTTATATACATATCTTTGATTCTTCCTACGACGTAAAAAAATCCTTCGGAATCATATTTAACAAGGTCACCAGTTTTAAAATATCCTTCACTATCTAAGGAATCCTTAAACAAGTTTTCATTTTTGTAATAACCTAGACATAAATGCTCTCCCTTGATTAACAATTCACCAGGTTCATTAGCACTTACCTCTTTTAGATCTTTGGAAAGTACTTTAGTCATTGAATGCGGCATTGGTTTTCCAATACTCCCTTGTTTTCTCAAGGCTTCATGACTGTCTAAAATAAAACAGTTAGGACCAACTTCTGTAAGTCCAAATCCCTGCTTGAACATAACACCTAGGTTCTGAAATTTTATTATGGTCTCTTTTGAGATCGAAGCTCCTCCTGAAACACAAAACCTTAGAGAATTTACATCATCCGTATTCACGCCTTGTGAAAGTATGCTTTGAAACATAGTAGGCACACCAAAATAAACAGTTACTTTATACCGATTCCAAGTATCAATGACATTTTGTGGTTCGAACTTCTCTGCAATTATGACTTGTCCACCTATAGACAAGAGAGGAAGGCAAAGAACATTATAACCACCTGTATGAAAGAATGGAGTTTCAACTAAAGTTATATCTTCTGTTAAAAGTCCCCACTCTCTTGAAGTCATTAAGTTATTCTTTAAAATCATTTCACCATGGAAAAGAACACCTTTTGGTTGTCCGGTACTTCCGCTTGTAAACAGCATCAATACAGGGTTCTTATTATTTGAATAATCCTCTTCAAAAGACTCTTCAGACAAATGTATATTTTCTATATTTACAGATTTCTCAATGGAGTCCGTGAATTCACTTGTAGTTAGAGTAAGTTTAGAGTGAGAAAAAGCTACTTGATCTTCTAATTCACGCTTGGACAGACGAAAATTAAGTGGTGATAAGATTGCTCCAAGTTTAGAGCAAGCAAAGAGTAATAATAAGTGTTCTTTAGAGTTCGTTGAGAGAAAGCAAACAACATCACCCTTCTTAACTCCCTTCTCACATAACCAAAAGGCCCATTGTTTTGTTTTATTATTAAGTTCTCTAAAGCTTAATCGAGTCCCCGACTTCTGTTCAACAATAGCAAACTTTTCAGGACAACTCTTTTCATTATTGTCTAGAAATGAGATCCAACTCATTGAAGTTCTCCTTTAGAAGGTACCTACGTATTATTTGAGCTGCCTCAATTGGGTGTTCTAGCAAGCAAGCATGCCCACCTGCCATTAGCTCAATATTTGATCCCAAAGTAGACTCATGCATTTCATTTTGTAACTTTATGGGAGTTAATAGATCTTCTTCTCCCGTAAGGTAAAGTGTTTTACTTTTTATTTTTGATAAATCTATGTCACCCGACATACCAGAATTAATTAACTCTAGGACATTTGATTCTTTCCAGTTTTTTGCGAGTTTTCTAAAGAGAGGAATCAAAGATTGGTTCTTGATTAACGTAGACTTTCCCCATATCCATGGAAGAGCAATACTAAACCTGAGGTCAGCTCCACCTTGAAGATGGGCATCTCTCCATGATTCAAGAACACTTTGAATATGACGATCGACTTTAGCATAACCAGCTACAATAATTTGTTTATCAATTTTATCTGTATAGAGCGTTGAGAACTCTAAAGTAACCCTTGCACCATTAGATAATCCTACAAAATTTGCTTTAGATATATTTTGATCTTGTAGAAGATCATTTAACACATTTACTTGATCACTTAATTTAATTGATCCATTGATATCAGATGACTTTCCCTGCCCTAATCCATCGTACCTGAGAATGTTAAAGTCATTGGATAGAAGATTAACATGTTCATCCCAGCTTTCTAATGTTGCGAGTAAACCATTCACAAAAATAAGCCATGGAGCTGAAGGATTATTACATCTATCTACCTTGAAGTGGATATGATTCAAATCGATACTCCACCATCAACATTTAAACATGTCCCAGTTATAAATGAAGCATCATCCGAAGCTAAATACCGGTAGGCCTTAGCAATATCTTCAGGTTTTCCCATTCTATTTAAAGGAGTTTTCTCTCTTATCATATCAATTACTTTTTCAGGCATTGTATCAACCATTGGAGTCGCGATAAAACCAGGAGCAACAGCATTGACTCTGATGCCATATCTTCCAAGTTCACGCGCCATCGTTTTAGTCATCCCAATAACTCCGGCCTTTGTAGCAACATAATTAGATTGTCCAAAATTTCCATAATGTGCGACGACTGAGGCAGCATTAAGGATTACACCTTCTTGCTTTTCTTTCATTTCAGCGGCAGCCATCTGACTTAATAAGAAAACCGACTTTAAGTTGACATCAATGACTTGATCCCAGGCCTCTTCGGTCATTTTTAATAAGGTTGCATCTTTTGTTATTCCTGCATTATTAACGAGAACAGAAACACCTTTTTGCATCTCTTTTTTAATGAGTGAAAGGTCTTCCTTTCTTGTCACATTTGCTTGTAAGTAAGTCATTCTTTCTGGGAAGTATGTTTCGAGGTTTGTTTCCTCCAACTTTGGCAAATCAATGAGAACTAGCTCAGCTCCTTCTTCATAAAAAGATTGTGCACAAGAAAAACCAATTCCTCTCGCTGCGCCAGTAATAAACACTCTTCGATTATTAAACTTATTCATTTATTGCTCCCTTTAAATAGTTCCTCTAAAACAATTCTCTTTCCACGTAAGAGAAATTGCTGACCAAGTATAACCTATTCCGGCAGAGGCCATAACGACATGGTCCCCATTTTTTAACTTATTTTCTTTCTCAGCTAGAGCAAGACTTAGAACTTGATCAGGTGCCCCGAAATGCCCAAAATGGTCCAGGTAAGTTGAATCATTTTCACTTAATTCTAATTGCTCTAATATCCCGAGGTGTATACTTTTTTTCATATGAAGTATTGAAAGATAATCAATTGGTTCAGGTCTAGAGCATTGTGCGCTTTCTTTGATTACTTTCAAAAAGTTGTTTAGAGATTTCTTCGCTAGCTTTTCTCTCATCTCACTTACATTAGGAACAGTAAGAAATTTATTGTGTTCTTTACTGGAACTGGCCCTTGTACCACCAGAGGGAATAATAACGTCTAAGCTAAAGTCTCCATCCGTTATTATAGAAGCTTCATTAATTGGGTTTCCTTCATTTCTCCCAACAAGCATTGCAGATCCACCGTCACTAAGATTGTATAAGAACCTGGCATTGGGATCATTGTAATTAACAAGATCACCAGTTCTATGACCTCCACAAAGGAGAACTCTATTAATTTTTTTATCGGTTTGAATAAGTGCCTTCGCAAATTTAAGACCTACGACATTACTTGAGCATCTCGCAGACATATCGACGCTCCATGCATTAGACAACTCCAACTCATTTTGAACATATATACCAGCAGACCATACAGGATAGTCTTTATGTTCGCTTCCAGTCCAAATAATGGCATCAACTGTCTTAGGATCAATACCCTTCAAACATCTTTTTGCTGCCTCAACGGCCATCATAGAAGGATGTTCATCTTCTCGAGCTCTACATTTTTCGATAATTCCCATTTTTGTTTCAATAATATCTTGGGGGATATTAGATTTTACTGAGATTTCTTTTGAAGTTTCCCTACCTTTTGGGAGCCACATACCAGTACTGATAAGACCTATCATAGTGCATTCTCCATAAAGAATGTCTCAAGATCTGTATTCAAATGAGAAGACTCTTCCCAAAAAAAGAAGTGATCAGTCTTTGGATAAATGACATGAGTCGAGTTCTTTAATTCATTGGCAAGTTTTTTTGAATTATCGACAGGGACTATTCTATCATTCTCACCATGACCTATAAAAACTGGAACATTATTATTTGATAAGTCTAAGTTTGTTTCAAAGAATTCAGTCGCTGCACGATTTTGCTTTATTAATTCTTCTAAATTTACATTTAAGTTCTTACGGTATTCTAAAATTTCATTGAATACATCAACCTTTGTATTTTTTAAAACTGGGTCAGTTGTATTAATAACTGAAAGAAGATCTCTGTTTTCTTTTTCTATATTGAATAGTTTTTTTAAGTCTTCATCTTTTATCGGAGAAAAACTTTGATAGAAGTCTCCTCCTCCAGTTGTACATAAGAGAGCGACACTTTTTAGGCCACTTGGCGCTAAACTCATGATTTCTTGAGCAACAAATCCCCCCATACTAATACCAATAAGAGAAAAGGATTCTATTTCTAACATTTTTAATAGTTCTAAGACATCATAGGCTAAATCGATAATTTTATAGTCGTCTTGATTTTCAGAGATACTATTTCCAAAACCTCTGTGATTAATTTGAAGTAGTTGAAATTTTGATGATAATTTTTGACGAAAAGGTGTAAAGAGATCTAAGTCACAGCCTAGGCCGGGAAGGCAAACTAGTACTTCTCCAGAGTCACCACTGATTTTATATTCAATCGATTTTTCACCAAGCTTCATAATTTTTTTCATTAATATGTGTTTCCCCTTTTTAAATTCTATTGTCAAATTTTATTGTACACGCGTACAAAACTAGTCCATATTGTGCATAAATTCAACACCTTAGACATTAGCAATTTTAGCGTTTATAATGACTTATGGGATTTTTTATCGCGATAAATGGAGAACTCAAGGAACATGATTTTGAATATCTAGTAGATCTTCATTCCCTAAGAGTAGAGAAGACTCTCCCCTCCAATATTCCTAAAAACGTAAAAGATAATATATTAAAGAAGCGAGAAGAAAATGCTCACCGACACTATGCTAGTGAAGTGATGAATGGCCCTCCTCGGTTTTTAACTTCAGACTCTAAGCTCTTAGATGCAACTGATTTAATGAGAATTTATGAGATCAGACATGTTCCAATAGTCGAGAATAGTATCCTCGTTGGTATGTTAAGCGATCGTGATCTTCTTAGGCTTGAATCAAAAGTTGATTTTGAGAATGTAATACTAAAAGATGTTATGACAACCCTTATCGTCGCCGCTGATCATAATACATCACTTAGATCAATTGCTCTCGTTATGTATAAAGAAAATATATCTGGTATGCCAGTCACTAAAGATAAATCCTTAGTAGGAATGATTACAAGGACAGATATCTTAAAGATGGTAATCGAAAATAAGTTTAGTTATTAATCTTCACACTTTTGGACCCATGATCCCTGTTCGCACTCAACACTGCAACCAGAGGTCGTCATAGGCTTCATAGCGGAACACTTTCTTTGAGTACAATCCTCTTCCCAAACTCCGTCTTTACATTCTTTAATTTTACAACCTCTAGTTGGGATTGGTTTTAATCCGCAATCACATTTCATTTCCCAACTTCCAGAAACGCATTCACCAACTTCACAACCTACATTTGCAAGAGGTTTAGGACCACATGGTTGATTTTCACACGTTTGTGTGTAGGCTCCATCTTTACATATGATCTCACATCCTGGCTGAACAAGAGGCTTAGCACCTGAGCAATCTTCTGCTTGAGCAAAATTAAACATAGAAAATAAAAAAATTATTATACTAAAAAGTTTCATTCTAATTCCCAAAGATCCGTTTAACAGGATCAAATTCATTTAATAGTCCAGATTCTCTAAAATATCTCTCTGCTCCAGGGTGAAGAGGAGCAGTGAGTCCTTGCAACATTTCTTTTGGATCTAAATCTCTTAAGACAGCATGCTGAGATTTAAACTCTTCCATATTTTCAAAAATAATTTTTACAACTTTGTATATTATCCCTTCAGGAACATCTTCTGTCGTTAACAAAGTTGTTTGTATACCAATTGAATCGACCCGTTCTTTTGAATTTAACATACTTGGATATCGTTTCATTGGAACTAAAGTAGATTGATAATAAGGGTATTTAATTAAAAATGTATCCACATCTGTAATGGGAATGACACTAGCTCCACCTTGAACATTTGAAGCCTCACTAATAACAAGAGATGGGTGCCCAATTGTATAGAAGAAAGCATCTAGTTTTCCCTCTAAAAATTTTTTACTGGCGATACTGATAGTATAATCATGACTAGATATTTCGGAGAGCTTAACTCTAGCTGCCTTAAGAACATCCTTTGCATTTGCTCTTCCTCCACTCCCTGGGTTCCCAAGATTAACTCTCCTGCCTTTAAGATCCTTAATTGTTTTTATACCACTCACTCTTGCCGCTATAAGGTTAATTGTTTGAGGATATAAACTAAAGAGACTTCGAAGTTTTTTGGCAGGTTTTTTACCTTTCCATTCACCCATTCCATAATAGGCTTCATAATGTCTGTCAGCTTGTGCCAAAGCTATGTGTATTTTACCTTTTAACAATCGATTTATATTGTCTGCAGAACCGCCTGTAGAAATAACCTTTGAGAAGTCCTCTGAAGAATGATCATTTATTAATTTAGATAAAGCTCCACCTGTTGGATAGTAGGCCCCAGAAAAACTGGCTGTACCAATTTTAAGAGTTTTATCAAATCCTATTCGATAAGAAGAGCACCCGACTAAAACAATTATAAAAATAAATAAGTAATAGATTCTTTTCATATACTTCTATTTTAATAGGCATTTAGATAAAAAAAAAGGGCCTGAGTTATCAGGCCCTTTTGGCTATAAATTTAAGTAAATTTTAATATTTTGTTACAGAACCCTTTCCTGTTACGTGAAATGCTTCTGATGTTCCAATTGTACGTAGAACACTTCCGGCCTTGTAATCAATTTGAATTGTTGCTCCAGCAACAGGGTTTGATGATGCTCCTCTATTGGCAATAGTTACTAGTGAACTATTAGCATCAAATCTGAATCCCCAGGCAACTGATACATTTGAGGCCTTAACATTTAAACCTGTAATGTAAGCTCCCTTACCTTCATATTTTCCGGCATATTGAAAAATTACCGTGTAATCAAAAGCGATTACTGTCATTCCAAACAGATTGTCATACTGAACTCTATAAGTAACAGCTTTAGGTGCTGACCAACCTTCCATTTGATAAAAAGCAGCATCAGGGTCATCTGTTTTAGGTAGTACGCTTAAAGGAACCATCATATTTGTGTTTAAAACTGGTCTACCAGCTTCAACAATGGCCCAGATCTTTTTACCTAGTGCAATTAGCTTCTCAATAGTCATTATCACTGCACCAAGTTTCTTCTCATCACCTTTATCTTCTAAGTACTCAAGTGGTGTTTCAACTTCAGTTACTGTTACTTTTCCTATCGTAAAGTAGTCTTCGTCATATTTAGAGTCTGCCGGTAGAGTAGCTCCTTCAACTCTCTCTTGAATAAATGGAAGTACTTTAACATCACCAACTGCTGAAAGAGCATTTGCTGAAAAAAGTAGAAATAAGGCCAATGTTAATGATTTAAAGATGTGCATAGTGGCTCCTTTTGAGTAGTTCATTTAGTTTGTCTCTAGTTTCTGTCGCGTGATGAATCTATGATTTGTGCAAAACGTCGTCAACACTTCTTCATATGACATTTACTTACATTTCGACTAATAGTTATTATTAGCAATGCTAATATAAAGTGCTCTAAGTTACTGTAAGTTCATCATAGATAGATCATGTAATCATTATTAACTAAAATAAATCGATCCAAAACACTGCTGTAATCACAACTCACCGCACCATAGGGTAAGTATATTTAAATAAAACATTGTTAGTAGCGCTAATAACAATTCTTTTATTAAGTGCTTTTTCAAAAGGTCGCTCCAGACCCCAAATTAATCGTAGGATTACTAGAAGCAGTAGGTTGTCCGAATTTTTGATGGCAAAAAAGATTTTTCGCTTTGTTAGGAAGAGTTGATAATAATATCTATCACAAGTTTAACTTTGAAAAACCGAGTGATAACTACTATCTGCTTGATGAATACTTTAGAGTTAGCCCCAGCCTTTAAATTCATCTAGAAATCTAGACTTGATTTTTTGTTCTAATGTAACAATGTCTGCAGTCGGTATTGTAACTCTACAGATGAGTTGAATTTCTTCAAAGTTTTTAAAGAATATCCTTACTCTTGGTTCAATTTCAGGGATATCCAATGCCTCACGCTCTTGCATTTTTCCAATATATTTTGAGGCCTCTTCAAAAAATGGATCACAAACTTCACCTGCAGCTTCTAATAATATCTTCTTTGCTAACTTATGATCAGACTTAGGAGATAAAGGAATAGCAAATGAATGAAGTGAATACTTTCTAAAAATACTTTCATTCTTTGTAGAATGGGTAATAAATAAGCTATTAGGAATAGTAATCATTCTTCCAGTGTAATGTGAAGTTGAATGTCCAGGCCCAATCTCCATCAACTTTGTAGCTGTAACAGTTTTATCAACAACAACTCCCCTTACCCCATTTATTTCTATCCAATCTCCAACTGAGCAAACATTATTACCGGCCTTATATAACGTTCCTGTAAAACACATAATAAGTTCTTTTGTTGCGATAACACCTGCGACAGCAATTGCGGCCACAGATAGAGCAAGGTCTCTTAATTCATCAGACCAGATTAAAACTAAACCAATGAAAACAATGAATGAAAGAGTGGAGTTTGTATTCACCATCATTCTTCTTTTATTTTCTCTTAGAATAGTTTTTGATTTTTTAAGTATCTGATTAATCGCAAATCTCATAAGGACTGCGCTAAGAAAAATACCAAGAGTGAAGATAACTTGACCCAGTGTGGCACCCTCTTTCCATTTAATAAATAATTCGTTCATAAAAAAAACCTTGACTTACGCAGAACTTACGCAATAATAAGTTCATGAGCATAACAAAAAAGCAAAAAGAAGTCCTTGATTATATTACATCTTACACACGTAAAAATGGAATATCTCCTACACAGAAAGAAATTAAGGAACACTTCAACTTTAAGTCCTTTGGGTCAGTTCAGCGCTATATAAAGTACCTTGCGAATGCTGGGTTTTTAGAAAGTGATTGGAACGCCCGAAGAGGCCTGAAGGTGGTTGATGAAACACCTGCACCCTCACACACACCTGACGTCACAGAAGTCCCATTGCTTGGAAAAGTTGCTGCCGGAATCCCAATTGAGGCCATAGAGCAGGCCGATGAAAGTATTCCAGTCCCTTCTAGTATGGTTCAGGGATCACATCACTACTTTGCCTTAAAAGTTAAAGGTGATTCAATGATTGAAGATGGTATTTTTGAAGATGACCTCATCGTCTGTCGCCATCAAGCTAATGCCAGTAATGGTCAAACTGTTGTAGCGGTTATTGAGGGAGAGGCCACTGTAAAACGTTACAAGAAACATCGTTCACATATTGAGCTTATTCCGGCCAACTCTACGATGGAACCAATTCTTGTTGACCAGACTAGTGGTGCCTTTTCTATTGCCGGTATATTAGTAGGTCTTATTCGGTCATATGTCTGACCACTTTACCAAAAGTATTGTTTCAAAAGTCTTAAACCAAGATCGCCACATTATTCATATTGATATGGATTGTTTTTATGCTGCTGTTGAAATGAGAGACTTCCCCAACCTTAGAGATATACCAATTGCTATAGGAGGGAAAGGAAGACGATCAGTCCTTAGTACTAGTAATTATCATGCTCGAAAATTTGGAGTGAGGTCCGCTATGCCCTCAATGATGGCGATGAAACTTTGTCCACATCTAACAATAGTTCCAGGAAGACACTCTCTTTATAAAGAAGAAAGTCTCAAGATCAATGAGATCTTTCATAACTATACTGACCTAGTTCAACCACTTTCCTTAGATGAAGCTTTTCTAGATGTCACTGAGCTTGTGACCCCCGAGTTCACTCCAGATAAGATCGCTGAGTCCATTAGAAATGATATTTTCACAAAAACTCAACTAACAGCATCAGCGGGGATTTCCCCTAATAAGTTTCTTTCTAAAGTTGCCAGTGACTGGAATAAGCCCAATGGACAACTTTATATTCCAAACAATCGAATTTTAGATTTCATTGAAGAGTTGCCTCTTAGAAAGATACCTGGGGTCGGTCCAAAGTCTATGGAAAAACTTGAAAGAATGGGACTTAGAACTTGTGGAGATATTCAAGAAAAGTCTATTGAATATATGAGTAAATATTTTGGAAAACATGGCCTAGACCTCTACAAGCTTTCTTTTGGTTTAGATAATCGTCCTATCCGAACAGAATCAATTAGAAAGAGCTTGAGTGTCGAAACAACTTTTGGTGACGATATTTCAGGTTGGATTGCTTGCTTTAAGGAAGTAAAAGAACTAATTCCAGAAGTGGCCAGAAGGTTACTCAAGTACAAAAAGCGAAAAGAAATCAAAAAAAATATCTTAAAATCACTTATGGTAAAAGTTAAGTTTCATGACTTTCAAACTGTAACTGTAGAGCGAACTTGTCCTTCAGAGATGTTTGATAGTTTTTGGGACAATGGCGATTGGAGTCAAGACCTTGAAGATTTACTAATGACCCTACTCAAGCAAGGTTTGGAAAAAGGAGGTAAGCCTGTTCGCCTCCTCGGAATAGGTTTTAAAATTGATCCTGACAAATTGGACGAAGCGCTCCCAATTCAGCTAAATTTATTTCATGAACCCATTTACTCAATACTTTGACAAGTTTGCCAACAATTGCTTTTTTGAGTCATCTGACCAGAAAGTTACATATGCTCAGGTTAAAGAGAAGTATTTAGAGTTATCAGAAAACATTAATTTTCCAAAAGACACTCTTATTGTCATTCAAGAAACGAACCCATTATCAGTTCTCATTCAAGTAATGGCCCTATGGGAAAAAAACTGCACACCCGTTCTCATTTCTCCAGATACTCCTGCAGACTTAATGAGTCTTTATGAAACACAAGTCCCATTTGGAGAAACTTGCCCAGAAGGAAACATTGTTTTTTTTACTTCTGGTTCTAACTCAACTCCAAAAGGTGTAGTTCATTCATTTGAAACTCTCTTTAATTCTGCTTTGGCGACGACTGAACACTATCAACTTAAAGAGTCTGAAAAGTGGGGCCTAACACTACCTGTTCATCATACTGGTGGATTTATGATACTCATGAGAACACTTATTTGTGGAGCAAGTGTTTTTTATGAAGATTCTTGGAGATCAGTTATTAATCACCCTTGTGATTTTTATTCTCTAGTCCCTACTCAATTAATAGAATCCATTGAGAATACAAACTTAGAGAAATCCAAAGTTGTGTTAATTGGTGGCGCGCCTATGGCCAAAGAGTTACTTGAAAAAGCAAATACAAAAAATATTCCTCTCTATTTAAGTTATGGAATGACAGAGACGGCTGCCCAAATCACGAGTTCTAATAAGAATCCAACTCTCCCTAATTTTGCCGGAAATCCTCTGATTGGAACAGAAGTAGCAATTGATAACTCAAATAAGATTAAGATTAAATCAAATGCCTTAATGGTGGGTTTTTTTCAACATGGGATATTTCAACTTCCCGAATTTGAAGACGGATGGTTTGTTCAAAATGATTTAGGTGAAATAACTCAAGATGGACTTGTTGTAAATGGTAGAACTGATAAAGTTTTTATCAGTGGTGGTGAAAACATTGATCCTACCCTTATAGAAAAAGCATTACTCGAAATAGATTCTGTAAAAAATGCATTCGTGAAACCTGTTGAGGATGAAAAGTTTTCTAAAGTCCCTATCGCTTTTGTTGAATGCCATCCAAATGAAATCCCTACGATTTGGGATGAACTCAATTTTAGACTACCAAAATATATGATCCCAAAAGATATTATTCATTTTAAATGGGATTATCAAAGCTCATTAAAACCAGAGTCGAGAAGTTTAGAATTTTTACTTAAGTTACATTTATTAAAATCATCGTCTCCATTCAACTTCAAATTTGGGGGAACGCTTGGAAAAAAAGTTTGTCTTTTTCTCCATGGTTTTATGGGGAACCTTCTAGACTGGGAAGATGTTTTAAATGAGCTTGACCAAGATATTTTTTGGATATCACTTGATCTTCCAGGTCACGGAGAAACTTTATCCAATAAATTCTCTGATCAAAATGATATTTTAAACGAACTCTCAACATTTATAACATCATTGGAATGTCCTTTCTTAACAGGAGTTGGTTATTCTATGGGAGGGAGAATTCTTCTTCAGTTGGCAATACAAAGCCCTACTCTCTTTAACAAGCTTGTACTTGAATCAGTTCACCTAGGTCTAGAAAATTCTACAGATAAGCAAAGTAGAATTGAGTCTGATAAGAATCTTTTTAATAATGTCTCAACTAGAGAAGAGTTTAGTGACTTTCTCGATAATTGGTATGCACTTCCCCTTTTTGAGGGCATAAAAAATCATACTCAATATGAAGATATGAAAGAATCAAAATTAGATATGAATATCTCTGAACTAAAGGCCGCTCTAAATCTAATGAGCACTGGACACCAAGATTCAGCTCAAAATTTTTTAAAAGGTTGCTCTTTAAATATTCAATTTGTGGCAGGTGAAAAAGATCAAAAATACATTGAGTTTTTAACTGTCATAAATAATTTAAAAAATGAAAAAGTAACAACTCAATCCGTCCCCAATTGTTCCCATAATACTCATCTCCAAAACCCTCAATTTTTAATAGATTTGATTAAGAAATAAACCCCAAAGAATCGCCCTCAATTCATGGCAACAGCGAAGTTTTATCAAGTACCTGAAAACTTGTAATCCTCTTTATAGTTTCAGCTAGTTAGACATTTAAGAAAGGTTTTATACCTTATTATTTCTATCACCTTTTATAATGAGTTAAGGGGAATGGATTTTTGGTCGAAAAGATAAGAAATTCCATTACTTAATTTCGATTTGCCTCAGGAGAGGATTATGAAAACGCTTATTACATTTGTTGTCGCTTTTTGTTTACTGCACCTCCAAGTGAGTATCAGTTACAACTCACTAGGATTTGGTTTTTCCAATGCCCATGCCGTTGATGGAAATAATGGGAACAATGGTAATAATGGTAATAATGGTAATAACGGAAGTAATGGGACAGATGGCGGCAACGGAACAGGAACTGATGGTGGAAATGGAACTGACGGAAGTAACGGCACAGGTGGTGGAGACGATGTTACTCCTGGAGTTGGAACAGTTCCTCAAGGACAAGTTCAGGCCACTGAAGAAGACGCTTCGTATACTGTAGAAGATGAAAAAGAAAATCCAAAGCTTTGGAAAGGAATTCTTCTTTCTAGTATT